>NZ_JAAKZZ010000009.1 GCF_011045075.1 Streptomyces boncukensis | reverse complement strand
ATCGGGAAGGGGGCGGCGGGGGCCGGTGAGCTTCGAGGCGATGCGCTCGGCGCGCTCCATGACTTCGGCCTCCGACGAGCCGGTCAGGAACTCGAAGAACTCTTCGGGAACCCCGTGCGCGCGGGCGGCACGCTCGCGCCACAGATCGGCCTCGGCGCGAGTACGGGCGCCAAGGGCCTCCTCGTACTGCTCTTCAAGGGAGCGGGCGCGGGCTTCGAGGTCGGGGTAGCGGGCGGCGAGGTCGTTGTTGCGCTTCGCGCGGCGCTCCCAGTCGCGGGCCCGGTGCTTCCACCGGGCGAGCTCGTCCGTCCCGCTGTCGTCGGCGTCGTCCTGTTCGGTGTCGGCGGGCTCGTGTTGCTCGGTCGGCGGCGTCTCGGCGGCGGGGTCCGGCGCGGTGCCGCTCGGGGGCGTGGCTTCGGACGTCGCGGGGTTGCTTTCAGCCGGGCTGGTGGCCTCGGCGGGTGCGGCCGTGGTGGCGGTGGTGTCGGTCATGGGGGCACTCCCGTTCCGGGTGCGTCGCCGGCACCGTTGCGGTGCTCGGCGAAGGGGATGGACATGACGAAAGAGACCCAGCCCACTGGGCTGAGTTCATGGAGCAGCATGGGGTTAGCCCGCATCACGGGGATGGTTGAGAACTCTCGGAGTGCTACGAACTCCAGCGGGGCGAGGCCCTGTTGCGTAGCCTCGGCCTCATGACCGAAGAGACGATCACCGCGTTGAAGAACTACGACTGGCTCGTCCGGAACAAGGGCCTGGACGAAGTTGAGTTGGATTGGTCAAGCGACTCGCTCGTGTTGAGCGATGGCGGCGGTACCGAGATCTCGCTTCCACCGATGTTGGTTTCACGCCTGGGACGAGGCCACAGTCCTAAGAAGCCGTCGAGGTCTCTGAATCGCCCGTTGTCTGCTGGTGGCGTTGCCCGTCGAGGTGGCGACGCCATTCGGCGAGGGTGCCGCCGCTGCGGCGCCACTCGGCTTCGAGCTGGCCGGCTTCCTCGCGGCCGGGCCACGCTTGGCGGTTGAAGACGGGGACGGCGACGCAGGAACAGCCGTCGTGGTACGGCTCGCCGGAGCCGTCCCGCAGCAGCGCGGCCGACGAGTCCTTGTAGACCGGGCCGCGCGAGACGAGCATCAGGCAGAAGGCGCACGGGTTGCCGGACAGGGCGCGGCGGGCGTAGCCGAGGGCGGCCGGGTCGTGCCGGGCGGCGTCCACGACGGCTTCGCGACCGGCGTCGCGGGCGTGCCGCTCGGCGACGCGGACGGCGGACTCGACGACGGTGGCGGGCGGCGGCTCGTCCTCGTCGAGGGCGTCGAGCCGGGCGCGCAACGGGCGGTAGGCGGCGGCGAGGGCGCGCGGCGGATAGTTCCGTCGCGGTACCTCCGGGGTTTCGTCACGTGCGCCGTTCACGGGCGTCAGCCGCTCACGGGATTCCTCACGTGACGCATCCTCGCCGCTGGTCGGCGGGGTTGTTGCGTCCCGGCGTGACGTTTCCCGGCTCGGCGCGGGGGCGAGCTGGGCGCGGCGCTGGGCGGCGTAGAAGTCGGCCGCGAGCTGCCACGAGGCGACGCGTGCCCGGTAGATCGCGGGGTACGCGGCGTCGAGGAACGCGGCCCACTGGGCTTGGCTGGGCCGTCCGCGCAGCGTGCGCACCAGGGGCGCGAGAGCGGCCCGCAGCGTGGCCGTGATGGCGGCCTGGCGGCGTCGATACTCCTCGGGTGTCACGCTGCGGGCTCCTCGTCCTCGTCGCCGTCCTCGTCGCTGTCCTCGCTGTCGTCGTCGGGACCGGTGTTGCCGCTGCTGCTGTCGGTGGCGGCCAGGTAGCGGACGGCGGGGTCGGTGTCGGTGAGCGAGCGGAGCCGGGCGCGGTACTGCGGGGAGTATCCGAGCTGTTCCCAGGCGGCTTCGACCGGGAGGATTCCGGCGGCCACGAGTTTCGTCACGGCGTCCGCGCGTGCCGCAACGGTGGGTGTGGCGGCGTCGCGCCAGTCGGTTTCCATCGCGGTGCCGCGTGCGGGGTCCATGCCTTCGACGAGCATGGCCAGCCGCATGACGCGTTCCCACGCGCCGCCGAAGGCACGCTGTTTCCGCTCGGCCCGTTTGATCAGACGCGCTTCGCTGGAGCGGATGGCGTCCGCGCTGGCGGGGTTGTCGGTGGACTGGCCCAGGTAGTGCGGCGGCAGGCCGGTCACGGAGGCGACGAGTTGCGCGTAGAGGTTCATGACCTCGGTGAAGTTGCGCAAGTCGGCGGCAGGGAACTGGCCGGCCTTCGCGTCCTCGCTCGCCAGCATCAGGAACCGGCCTATGTACGCCTCCCACGCGGGGATGGGCTGGCCGTGCGCGTCCTGGAAGTCCTCCTGGCGCGCGCCGAGTACGTACCGCTGCGGGACGGCCAACAGCTCCTGCGCACCCTGCATGTTGGTCAACGTTCGGCACGCGGCATCGGTCAGGCCGATCACGTCGCGCATCTCGCTCGCGCCGGAGCGCTCGCCGGCGCGTCCGCGGTTGGTCAGCATCTCCACCAGCGGGCGGCCGAGCTGGTGTACGTCCTCGCCGGTCACCTGCCACACGCCGCCGCGCGGGACGCGCTCCAGCGAGACCGTGCGGTCCGGGAGGTAGAGGCGGGCGGCGTACGGCGGCGCCGTGGGGTGGGCGTCGGCGCGGTCGTGGGGCTCGTCCTCGGGGTCCTCGGCCAGCACGCGGAGTGCGGCGGTGACGCGTCGGGTGTAGGGGTCGAAGTCGGCGGCCATGGTGCGGGCCGACTCCACCCGGATCACCGGCGGGGCACCCTCTTCGGGCGCGGTGCCGACGGTGACGAAGGCGCGGCCGTAGACGAGAGCGTCGAGGTGCGCGAGCTGCGATTCCTCGTCGAGGTCGTTGGCCTGCCACCACTCCCACAGCCGCTCGTCGGCATCGGCGGCGCCGTCGAGGCGGAAGCCTTCGACGTCCAGCCGCTCTTCGAGCGCATCGACATACAGCGCGGGCCAGTTGACCACTGTGGACATCTGCCGCATCTCCGGCGGCAGGGACAGGCCGATGGAGGCGAGGCGGACGCGGCCCTCGTAGTAACGGTCAAGGCGGGCACGGGTATTGGTGCCCCCACTCAGCTTGCGTTCGAGACGAGCAACTGTGTCAGCGAAGGGTAGCCGCATGTGGGTACGCCCCCCTTCACCGAATCCTGTATACGCCGTCGGCCTATTCTCCAAGCCCGAACAGGCCATTCAACCAAGCTGTGATGACCGCACAGGGGATACCGACGGCAAGAAGCGTCAACCCCGATACAAGCTGCCAGTTCGCGCCAACCTTGACGCTAAATTTCAGTTGCCGCACTTCCCCTCTTCGGTGAGGAATCACCGCCGTCTCGTAATCTGCCCTTACCCACATCTTGAAAGCTACAATAGAGCCGGTAAAGCCAGCCAGAAGCGCTGGCGGGAGAGTTACGCCAATGGCTTCACGTAGACGGCCCGACGGATCAATAACCCCCAACAGGTCGAGGATTAGAAAAACGACAAAAGCGAGACCTGGACCGAACCCGAGAAATCGCACCGCTGACAGTGCAACCAGACCACGACGTCTCGGCTCCTTCAGAGCCGAGACGAGACTTTGGACGTCGCGAATCAGGTCACGAGCTTCCTGGCTTCCATCCCTTGCCCACGCGTGAGGAGTCTCGCCCAGCCAAACCTCTACGCTCGGCCCCTCGGTTGCAAATCCAACTTGCCTCAGATCCTCCGAATAGGCGCCCTTCAGATCCTCAACGTCGTCGGCCAAACTACTTTCCCCCACCTGAAGGATCACATTCTCTGCGCGTTCCTTCAGAAGCAGATGGACGCTTTCGAGGTCATCTAGGTAGAGCAGCGCCCCACGTAGTGATCGCCAGTCCTCGGTTGCAGGCCGCAGTTCGTGGCGTGGGTACCTTCGCAACGCACACATGCCCGCCAGAATATGCGTGCAGAAGTCAGCACGTGGCGGAGAACGAGACTCCCTCTCGACTCGTCACCATCATCGCAACACGATCACTCGCCGGTCCTTCTTCCCAAGGTCCTTGCCGGACATCACGAGGTCGTGGCGAGCCATCTCGGCAAGCAAGCAGGCGGCCCAGCCATCCACCTTGCGGCGGGAACCGCGCCGGTCCTTGCCGAAGCTGATGCCGTAGCGGTTGGGGCGACGGCGGGCGTTGAGGACGTGGCGACGTAGGGTCACGTCTCCGATGTGGCGGATCTTGGTGTCGCGGACGGCGCGCATGAGGCGTTCGTTGGCGAGGGTGGACTGTTGCAGCCGTCCGCGCATGTCCCATGCGACCGGGTTGGCGGTGGAGGCGCGGACGCGGACGGTTTCGCGGAAGTCACGGCCCCAGGCGTCCACGTAGCTTTCCCAGTGCTCGACGTCGGCGAAGAAAGCGGCGACGTCGTAGTCTTCGAAGGCGTCGCGGACGGTGGTGTCCACAGCTTCGCGGTCGATTTCCCAGCCTTTGCCGTCCGGCCCATCGGGGCGTTCCCAGATGGCGAGCGGGACGAACAGCCGGTCCTCGATGCGGCAGGCGACGAGGGCGGTGGCATCGTCGCGGATGGAGCCGTCGAAGCCGAGGACGATGGAGTCCCCCGCGTTCAGCTCGGCGTCGGTGCGGCAGGCGTCCCACTCGTGCGGAGCGAAGAGCGCGTCATCGGCGGTGGCGACTTCGTTGAGGTAGAAGCGCCGGGAGTCGGCGGGGTCGGTGCTGGTGTCGTAGATCTCTTCCAACACGCGGTCGATGCGCACCCATGGCGCGTCCCGGTACAGCCGCGTCAGCGCGGCGCGGACCTCGGCCTCGTCGGACAGGTCCTTGACGGCCGCCTGGGGGTGGTAGCGCATCAGGCCGGCAAGTTCGCGGCGGGACAGGGCGCGTTCGGCGTCCTCGCTGGTCTTCTCGGCTACGGAGTCCTCGCCCGGAACCCACGTATTTGTCGTTTCTAGGCTGCGACCGTTCATCTTGCCCAGGTTGCGGCGGATGGTGGCCGCCAGCCGTCGGCCGCCGTTGGTCGGCAACCACAGGTGCGGCTCGTCGAGGACGGCGGCGGTGAGTCGCTGGCCCTCGCGGGACGGTGCGGAGGCGGTGACCGGCTCCAGCTTGCCCGCGCGGGTGCGTACGCGGGTCAGGCCGATGTCGAGGCCGTCGATGGCCTGTACGGCGTCGCCATCGCGCAGCATGGACAGGACGAGCGCCATGGTGTTGTCGGTCTGGTCCTGGCTGACGGCGGCGAGCTGCACATGTGGTGAGGGGTGCGGGCGGCCGACGGCTTCGCCGGCGGCGTCGAAGCCGTCGGAGACGACTTCCGCCGCCAGCTCGCAACAGGACAGGGCACCGGCGAGCGGGGACTTGCCGGCGCCCTTGGGCATGACGACCTGGCTGCGTCGGAAGAGCCACGAGCCGTGGGCATCGACGGCGTACCACCAGGCCACGACGCGCGCCTGAGTATCGGTCCACCGCCACGGCTCGCCCGCGGCAGCGCCGTCGGGCTGGGCAAGGAACGCCTCGCCCCAGGCCAGCACTCCCCACCCGAGCGTCGCTATCCCGTAGTCCGTGGGCATGCCCACTGGCAAGCCGTCGGGGGCGAGCGGAACCTGTTGTCCGGCGAGCGCGACGCGCAACGTCACACCCCCTTGACCTGCCCCCATCTCGCGCGTGCGGCGGCACGGGCCTGCTCGGACACGAGGTTCTGTTTGCGCTGTGCGTCGGCGGGGGCGTCCGGCAGCTTGAGCGACTTGAGAAGCGAGGCGAGGACCGAGCGGTGTTGCCGCACCTCGGAGACGAGCGGGGAGGCGACGGGTTGCCCCTGTGAGCCCTTGGCCATGAGCGGGGCATCGGCCAGCTCGCCTTCGAGGCGTTCGATGATGTCGGCCTCGCGGCAGGCGTCGCCGAGGACGCGCGCCTCGTCGGGGCGCAGCTCGTACCGCTCGACGACCTCGCGCCACAGGCGGCGCCCGGCGGTGCCGAGCTTCGCAGGCGGGCGAGGCTTGGCCCGCTCGGTGTCGAACCCGGCCATGGTGACCACCCCCAACCGCGGGCGAGGACGGGTGAAAACAGGGCTGACCTGCACGCATGGCCAGGAGTGCTATGACGATGCGGTCCGGAGAGATCACCGGGCCGGGGGCATCCCCCAGGGTTTGCCCAGGTCAGAAGCCCTTCGGGGCGGTGAGTGCGTAGGCGTATGTCCTGCATACGCCTTGTCGCATGCCTCTACACGGCTCCGTCGGCGTGGTCGTCGGTCGGCCACGCTGGGCGTCGCCGCTCGGCGGGGTGCTGCTCGGCTGGCCGTGTGCGGGGGCGCTTGGCGCGGGACTTCGCGGCGGCCTTGCCGCCCTCGCTGCTCGACTTGGCGCGGTGGCAGGGGTCCGAGTGGATGGCTGCGAGGTTGTCGAGCGCGTGGTCATCGCCTGCGACGAGGTGGTCCACCTGGTCGGCGCCGTGCTTGCCGCAGACGTGGCAGATGCCGTTGTCGCGGCGGAGGACCGTGGCGCGCAGTACGGGCCAGTTCGGCGGCAGGCGCTTCGCACGGTCGCTGGTGTCCCAGGCCATGAGCGGACTGTCTCCCTACGGGTTGCGCTTGTCGCCGGGCCACAGGCCGGTCTGGTCGTGGTGCCACTGGCTACAGATGCGGCGGGCGCGCTCGTCGCCGACGTGCTTGGACAGGTGACGGTGACAGCGGGTCCAGTCGCCGGGGCTGCCCCAGCGGATCTTGACGGCGCCTTCGCCGGTCTTCCAGTAGCGCTCAAGGCTGTCGGCCATCGGCCGTGCTCCTTCACTCGCGGTGCGGGCCGCGCGGGACCTGGCGCATGAGGCGTTCGTACTCGCGGCGGCTGAGGTGGTAGCGCGGGTCCGGCTTCCGCTCGGCGCGCTGGGGGCGGCGCGGTGTGGTGGTCGTGGTGGTCACGCGGTGGCCTTCCTCGGCGGCGCCGGGGCGCCGGGGGCGGGGAGTTCGCGGAGGTCGTAGCGGACCTCGCCGCGTCCGGTGCCGTGCTGAGTGATGCGGCCCTCGTGTGCCCAGCGGTAGACGGTGGCCACGGGGCGGCGGCAGTAGGCAGCGGCTTCGTCCGGGCGTACGAGGATGAGGGCGCTCATGCGCGTCGGCCTCCCTCCGGGAATGCGAATGGGCCACCTCGCCGGGGGAGTCGAGGCGGCCCATTCAGGTCGTCGCGCGGTGGTGATGTCCCGCTGTGCGGTGACACGTCTTGCGCTCGTATCAGAAGATATTTTCACAAACTCTGGATTGTCAACCCATTAGGCCGCGACGGGAACCGGGGGAAAGTTTCCCCGCGTTTCTGCGAGTTCTATAAGTTGCGGACCGCGCCATTCGGTATGGCAGTCCGAGCAGTGCGCGACGAGCGCGGCGGGATTGGCGGTGACGGTGCCGCCGCACGTGCACGCGCATAGGGGGACGCGTGGGGTGTCGCCGTCGAGGACGCGGCGCGCACGTCGGTGGAGCTGGGCGATTTCACGGGCGAAGTCGCCGACGGCCGGGTGCTGCTCGACGGCCCAGGGGAGGTTGCCGCGCAGGCGGTGAACGGCGCTGGTCACGCGGTCGTCGCGGCTGTCGAGTTGGGGTTCTCCCCAGTCGAGGAGGTCGTACCAGTCCTCTACCCATGAAGCGAGGATGTCGGCGATTCCGCCGGGCGCGGTGAGGTTGAGGGCGTCGATGTTGCACGGTGCCGATGCCTCTACGGATGTGCGTTTTCCGCTCGTCTTTGCTTTGGTGCCGACGAGGTATTCCAAAGCGCGGTAGAGAGACGGTATCTCGTCGAGTTGCGTTGCCAGGCGTTCTTCGCATACGCGGCAGAGATTTCTACCCTCGTTTGTATTGCGGGGGCAGTGTTGGCAGTCGCTCATCGCTTGTCTCCCCATTCACCTGGATCTGGGGCATCGGGTTCTTCGTCGCCCTCTTCGGTGACGGGGTCGCCGAAGCCGCCGGCGGGGGTGGATTCCACGAACCGGACTCGCCGGTCGATGGCCCGGTGTGCGGTTTGGTTTTCGAGGCCGTGGCGGCAGGCGCGGCACAGCCACGGGCGCCGAAGGGTGATCCATTGGTTACGTGAGCATGCGGGACAGTGCAGGTAGTACGCGGAGGGGCCGAACGGTGTTTCCCAGTTCGCGTATCCGCGTCCCGGCCAGCGCCCGGTCTCCGTACGCGTGATGTCCAGCGGCGCGCGGCCAGCGAGGACGAGTTCACCCCCGGGCCATGGACAGGCGCAGTCGCCGGGGCACCGGCAGGCGCGAGCCTTGGCCAGTTCGGCGGCCTTCTCGATGCGGGGGATGCCCTCGCCTTTGGCCTCTATCCAGATGCCGAGTTCGTGCAGCCAGAAGTCGGGGATGTAGACGGCGCCGGAGGGCAGAGTGATCGTTTCGGGTTCGTAGTGCCACTTGATGCGGTTGCCGTCGAGGGTGGCGGCCCAGTCCGCTTCCAGGCGGGACCGGAACATGGTGTCGCCGTAGCGGGTGGGTACGGCGTCTATGGTCCCGTGGTCCGGGCCGTCGGTGGTGTGGGTCATGCGGCGCTCCTGCGCTGGCGTCGTAGATCGGGGCCGTCGAGATGGACGACGGTAGCGGCCTGCGCCAAGCGGGAGGCGAGACGGTCGCCGAGGCGGCTTGCGAGGTCGGGACCGGTGGGTCGGCCGGTGTCGCCGGGTGCCGCGCGAGCGGGGAGGTTGCTGGTGACGATGGCGGGGAGGCAGGCGTTGTAGCGCTCGTTCAGGAGGCGGTAGGTGGCCTCTTCGGTCCACTCGGAGAGCTTTTCGGTGCCGAGGTCATCGAGCAGAAGCAGGGGGATGCGGCACAGGCGGGCCAGCTCGTGTTCGGTGCCGTGCCCGCTGCCGCCGGGGCGCAGCCGTCCGTACATGTCCGGGGCGGTGGTGGCGGTCATCTCGAAGCGGCGGGGCCCGGATTCGGCGACGCGGCGTAGCGCCCCATATGCCTGATGGGTCTTGCCGCATCCGAGGGCGCCGGTGAGGACGAGGAACCCGGCGTCGCGGTAGTCGTCGATGACGCGGTCGGCCCAGGTGATCACGTCGGGGTGGGTGACGGTGGCGTCGCGGTAGCGGTACAGGACGGCGGTGCGCCACCGGTTGAGGGCGAACTCGGCGCGTTGCCTGCGGTGGTACTCGGGGTGGCCGGGCTCGTCGGGCGTGGGCTCGTCCGCTACCGGCCCGGCGGTGAGGTCGCGGCCGTGCTCGGTGATACCGGCCATGAGGCGAGCGAGAGCGGAGGGGCGTTTCTCGGCGAGGGTCTGGGGTTCGGCCACGGGATGGCTCCTCAGAATCCAAGATCGTTCGCGTAGGCGGAGGGGGCCGGGCATTGGAAGGGCTGATAGCCGCCGGTGCCGGTCCGGGGCAGCGGTCTGCTGGTGCCGGAGGCCGGCAGGGGCGGGAGCTCGCCCCAGCCGCGCAGGAAGTAACGGGCGGAAGCGACGTCGGTGCGCGCGGCGGCCTTGACGGCGTGCTCGACCATGGCGGGAATACCGGTCCTCTCGATGAGGGCAAGGACCGTGAACCACTGGTCACCGCTGAAGGGCCAGCGGACGACGACGCCCGCGGCAGTGAGCTGATCGACGAGAGGGCGTGCGGCTTCGGGGATGCCGTGGTCGAAGCGTTCGGCAGACAGCCGACCCTGCTGGCTGGCTGAGGGGGTAGTTGGTGAGGGGTCAGGAGGGGTAGGAGTCCCGGATCCCGGGACACTGACATCCCGGTTTCCGGGACACTGAGACGGTTCAGTGTCCGGAGAATCGGGACACTGAACGCCGAGGTCAGGGTCCGCAGTTCCGGGACGCTGAGAGCCTTCAGCATCCCGGGAACCGGGACACTGAGAGCCGTCGTCAGTGTCCGCGTTTCCGGGACACTGAGGCACGGTGGAAAAGGCGGGAATCCGGTACTTCGCGGCGCCGTTCTTCTGCCCGGCAGCCACCCGTTCGAGCGCGCCCTTGCCGGTGAGCGTCTTGAGGACGGCGTACATCTGTGAGCGGGACACGCGGGCACGGTGCAGCATCTCGGGGCGCTCGACGCTGTTCCAGGTGGTCCGGGTGTCGTCGTTGGCGTCCTCGGCGAGCGCCACCAGTACGTACGCCTCTCGGTGCGTGAGAGAGCGGGGCGCGTGGTTGAGGATATCGACGATCAAACGGATTCCCACGTCCCTGCCTTTCTCGGTCGCGCTGGTGGAGGTCGGGGCGGAGGCAGCTACGCCACTACGCGCACAGCTCGATGCGGTCGATGAGGAGCCGCAGCGCGGCGGCTGCTTGCTGGTGCACGACGCCGTTGCCGAGGGCCTTGAGCTGCGCGACGCGTGACAGTTGGGGAACGGCGGTGACGTGGCCGTCGGGGAGGCCCATGAGCCATTCGACGAGGGCCGGGTTGAGCCTGCCGCGCCCGTCCACAGGGCGCGGTGCCGGGCGGGTGAGTTCTTCCCATCGCTCGACGGCGGCGGCGTACGGTCCCCAGTCCGTTGCGTCGTTCGATGTCTCCCGCGTTGGCGCTGGGGCGGCCAGGGACGTCGTGACGTTCGACAGGTACGCCTGATGACCGGCGGCCGTTCGCTGCTCGGCTGTCGCGTAGTTCGATCCGTGATCACTTGCCGATGGGGTGGGCAGGAGTCGCGCCGCGGCGCTGGGCAAGGTGAGGTCGCCCCGGCTACCGCGCTGGTTGGGGCCGCCCTTCTCGCCGTCGGAGGCGCGCGGGGTCGGGAGCAGCGACACGGCGTCGTCGAGGCAGACCTGGCGCCGGTGCGGGTTCGGCCCCTTGTGGTCCCTGGCGTTGGGCGTGGGAAGCAGGGACACGGCCGTCCGCAGATCCGGGCCGCCGTCGCCGTGGTCGCCCGCGCCATTGGTGTCCGAGGTGCGCGGAGTGGGCAGCAGACGCACGGCGAGGCCGAGCGGTAGGCCCATGTCCCCCATACCGGGGTGGCGGGCCTTCATGCGTTCACGCCGCGCCTGCCAGACCGCCGGGTCGATGTCGTCCTGTATGAAGGTCGCGGTCGGCGTCGGCAGCAGGCCGCGCCGCGATGAAGACCCTTTCGCGCTGGTGGGCAGCGCCGATCTCGGACGCGCGTACGCAACACCATTCCGCGTCGTACCCGCGGTCGGCCAGATCTCCGAGTACGGCGCCGAGTGCTCGCAAAGCAGGTTCAGCGCTTCCGTCTCCCAGACACCACGGGCACGGTTCCACGTCGCTATGAGCCGTCGCGGAGAGGAGACCGCGGACATTTTCGATCACCACCAAGGAGGGTTGAAGGGCTTCGATCGCTCGGGCCACGTGCAGCCACAGGCCCGAGCGGGTTCCCCCGGCGATGCCGGCCCGCTTGCCGGCGAGGCTGACGTCCTGGCAGGGGAAACCGGCGGTGAGCACGTCCACCGGCTCGACGTCGCGGAAGTCCACGGCGGTGATGTCGCCGAGGTTGGGTACGTCGGGCCAGTGGTGGGCGAGTACCTTGGACGCGTTCGGGTCCACCTCGCAGTGCCACGCGACCGTGCCACCGAGTACAGCGGTCACACCCAGTTCGAGACCGCCGTAGCCGGAGCACAGGGAGCCGATACGCGGTTCGGTCACGCGCTCCCCTCTCCGTCCCCTTCAGCGGTCCACAGCGGCGCCTCGGCGGTCTCCGGGATGTCCCCGTCGGCGTGCGGCTGTGCCTGTTCGGCGGCTGGCTCCTCGTCGGCCTGACCGTGTTCGGCTGCGGACGCCTGCTCACGCGGTGCGGACTTACGACGGCGCCGTACAGTGCGGGTCTCGCCCTCGGTGCCGTCGGCCAGTTCCTCGGCGGCGTACGGGACGCCGTGCAGGACGTCGGAGGCGGTCAGGCGGCAGGCTTCGGCGGTGGCGCGGGCCAGCAGCATCGCCGTGGGCTGGCGTTTCCAGTTGTCCTTGCCGGTGAGCTGCATGTCTCGGGCGCGCTCGATGGTCCATTCCGAGCGGTGGACCTCGGCCTCGCCCGCGCGTCGGCCACAGACGACGGCGCGGGTGGCGGTGGTCTCCTCTTCCCAGATGGCGTGTCCGTGGGACTGGACGAGGGCGCGCATGGCGTTCGCGCGCATCGCCGGTGTGCCCTTGATGAGGTCGAACGAGCGCAGCGCGGCCATGGGGGACAGGCCCATTTCGGTGCCGGTGAGGATGGCGGCGGTGACCTCGTGCGGCTTGCCGCGGAAGGCTTCGGGCACGAACGCGGTACGCGCCAGGGACTCGGCGATGGTGAACGCGGCACGGGCGGAGTCGGCCCACGCGGCGAGCGTGGCGATGGTGCCGCCCACCGGTTCGGCGGACGCTGGGGCGGAGGCGGTCTCGGGTATGGCCGGGAGGTTGTCGGTCATGCGCGGGGCTCCGTGGTCGTGAGCAGGTGGGCGGGGCTCACCGGGTCGTGGACGAGGGCGCGGAAGTTCTTGGCGGCGCGAGCGACGGCGGCCACGTCGAGGAAGCGGCGGAAGGTGTCCCATCCGGCATCGAGCGGATGGACCGCGTAGCCGTCGGGCTGGAGGTGGACGGCGTAGGCGGCGGTGATGCCGAGCGCGGCCATGCCGGCTTCGCGGTCGTCGTCGGTGAGGTAGAAGTCCGCGTACCGGTAGGCGGCGGCCTGCAACGCGGTGTCGGGCCAGATCCCGGACGCGCCGGTCTTGTAGTCGAACAGCGCCACCTCGCCATTGGGCAGCGCGGCCACCAGGTCGAGCGTCCCGGCGTAGTGATGAGCGCGGGAGCCGACCACGGCCTCTGTCAGCAGCGGGCGGACGGCCCAGTCGTCGAGGAAGTCCGCGCACGCCGAGACGTAGCCGTACAGCTCGTCGGGGACATCGACGTCCTCGCCCCGGGAGAGGGCTTCGGCGTGGCGGTGGACTTCGGTGCCGCGCACGGCCGCCGCGTTCCGCTCGCGGAAGGGGGCGCGGCGGATCTCGTCGTACGCGCTCTCGGCCTCGCCGGAGGCCACCATCGGCGCGAGCGCGCGCCAGTGGTCCACCGCGTACCGGGCCGCGGACTTCGCCGCCCACGGGACGAGGGCGGGCTTGGGCAGGCCACCGCCAATGAGGGTGGTCACCCCGGTGACCGGCTCGCCGTCGAGTTCGTAGCGGTGACCGCGGGCGGTGTCCGTACGTACGAGGGTCATTCCGCCGCTCCCTTCCGCACTCGGGCGGTGGTGGTCAGCGAGGCGTAATACGTCAGGTCGGCGGCGAGCCGTCGCGCGTCGGGCTCGGACAGCGAGAAGTCCATGGGCCACGACAGGGCGCTCACGAGGGCCGCCCGGAAATGGTCATGGGAGGCGGCGGCGCTGTTGATGGTGTGCTCAGGGAGATCCTGAGCTTCAGCGAGACCGCTGAGTGATGCCCAGGTGCGGCGCCGGCGTGCAAGTTCGTCGAGCGCGTCGGCTGTGCCGCGCGGGTCGGCGGCGTACTCAGCCGCAAGAGCATCGACGACGAGTTCAGCGATGTCATCGACACTGAGCAGCACGCGATGCCGCTCGGCATGGAGGCTGACGCTGATCACGCTGTCCCCTCTCGGCCGGGAAGGTTCACGGCCAAGTGATCACCGGTCCGCACAGCACAGGCGCCGTCGGACATCTGGGCCGTACAGCCGGCGCGCAGGCCGGCAGCGAGGGACAGCGCGGTCTCGGCCGCGCGTTCCGCGCGAGCGGCGAAGTCGGCGGCCCGCTTCGGGTCATGCTCGGCGAGGACTTCGACCCACCGGGCCGTCTGCTGGGCGCTGGTCAGCGTGCGGGCCAATTCGCGGGCGGACAGGACCGACTCGACGCCGAGGAGCCGCTTGACGAACGGAAGTCCGTCCGCGCCGTCGTGCTCGGCGTCGAGGTAGGCGCGCGTCAGGCGTCCGCGCTCGGCCACCAGGTCGGGCGTGGTCATCGCGACGTAAGGCGTGTTCATCAGGCGCCCTTGCGGTGGCGCATCGGGGCGGAGTCTGCGGCCTCGCACTCGTCGAGGTAGGCGTCCAGGGCCGAGAGGCGGTACACCACGCGGCCCTGCATCCGGAACGAGCGGGGTCCGCACTCGCGATGGCGCCAGGTGCGCAGCGTGCCGACCGCGACGCCGAGGTAAGCCGCCGCCTGCTGCGTGGTGAGGACGGCGGGCCCAGGTACACCCCCCTGCCGAAGACGCGGGATCGAACGAGCCGAAGACGGTTCCTGAGACATGCGCACCCCTCCGTGCGCGCCTGTGGTCATATGCCAGGCGCGTTGGCAATGACCTCAGAGATTACGTAGCGACTCGTAACGAAGCAACGATCTTTTCCAGTAACTACGAGTCCCGCGTTTCCTCGCGTTGCATATTGCGTCACGGCGTTGCACACTCGAAGCATTTGGCTTGAAGGCATCGCACGCCACCGGCCCGGAGCGGAGAGACGACGTGAACCAGGACCCCGAAGCGTGGCAGCGGCTCGCGGCACGCGTCCGCGCCGCACGCGCACAGCTCGGCTGGACACAGGCGGAACTCGCCGAACATGCCGGCGTGTCCGCGAAGAGCGTCTACACGCTCGAATCCGGCGCCGTGCCAACCCGCAGGCCGCCGACGCTCCACCGGATCGCGCATGCGCTGGGGTGGCCGCCGGGGTTCATCGACAGCCTGTTGGACGGCCCCGCGATGACGTACAGAGATGAGACCGGCGAGACCACGGTTGTCTATGCCAAGCGGGCCCACAACCCCGCTGTGTCGTCCCTGCGGGGCGCCATGGAGTTCAGCCGAGCGTGCGCCGAGATGGGGGCGGACCCGCGCCTCATCGAGCAGTTCGACGCGGCGGCAGACGCGTTGCTTGAGTCGGCCATGACGGCGCGAGCCGCGCGCACCGGCCAGCTCACCCAGGACCACTTCGCCGCCGTCGCCCACTCACCCGAGCACGACGGGGGCACGAGCGCGGTGTCCGACCGCGCGATCGTGGACGACGCCGTACGCCGCTTCGAGGGTGAGACGGACAGGAAATAACTGATCACACACGGTTTCGACTTGCGCACGGAACACACACGGCGGTTACATCGAACGTGCGCTCGAAACGGAGGTCGTGTGATTCCGAATGCCACCAACCTGTGCCGCACATCCCTGCCGTCACTGGCGCCGTTGCCCGGCGCCGATCGAGCGCTCAAGCCTCCAGGGAACCCGTACTCGCCGTGGCAGGAAGCCGACGAACTCGGCCTCAGCATCCGCTACGCACCGCTGACGGACACCTATTCATGGTGGGTGCCGTCCCATCGCCTCATCCTGGTCGCGGACCGGCTGACCTCCGCACAGGAGCGCTGCGCGCTTGCCCATGAGGTACAGCACGCCGTGAACGCGGACACCGAATGCCGCCCGGGACTGCCCGCGTCGGCAACCTGGGCGCGGCGCCAGGAGATTCGCGCCGACGTCGCCGCCGCGCGCAAGCTCATACACGCCGTGGACCTCGAAGACACCCTGCGGTGGGCGACGAGCCGCGAGGAAGCCGCCAGCGAGCTCGACGTCACCGTCTACATGCTCAACGTCCGGCTCCATCTCCGCGAGCGCGAGCAGCAGTTCCGGCCCTCGTTCTGACTCACCGGGGCACCGCTCGACTACGCGGCGGACTCCCCGCCCGCCGCATGCCGCGCCTCCCAGGCAGCGACATCCTCGGAGCGGTACCGCACGCGCGAGCTGCGCCCGGACCCGAGCTTGACGTAACGCGGCCCTTCGCCGCGCCACCGCCAGTTCGCGAGCGTCCCCACGGATACGCCCAGCCGCCCGGCGAGTTCCGCGGGGGTCCACACCCCTTGGCTCATGGCTCCCCTTCCCCGTACGCCGTTGCGTCTCTTTCGGCTCATGCTGCGATCGAAAGAGACGGTACAACTGGTGTTTGAGAATGAGCAAGAGCTATTGCATGGCATCTATTTGAGATGCCACGATGTTCCGCGTGAACGAGCCAACCGGCGGCACGGGCCGCAGACTCACCAAGAACCCCCTCGGCCCCTCCGGCGAGCACGTACGCCGGAACGTCACGCGCGTACGGGAAGCGCGAGGGTGGGACAAGAAGGAACTCGCGCGGCGCGTTACGGAGTTGGGGCGGCCGATGCCCGAACTGGGCATCGGCCGCATCGAGGCGGGCACACGGCGCGTGGACGTGGACGATCTCGTCGCGCTCGCCATCGCGCTCGGCGTGAACGTCTCGGCGCTGCTGCTCCCCCCGGCCGACGACGCACAGGAACCGTGCGGCGTGACCGGCGTGGGAGACGTGAGCCAAGAGGCGGCGTGGGACTGGGCGGACGGACAGCGCCCGCTCGTCCACGGGGACGACCCCAGCGCCGCCCATCTCCAGTTCCTCATGCTGGCGCGCCCCTCGGGCCGCCGGATGACGGACATGCCGCCGGCCCCCGGCACCGATCCCGACAGACAGGAGCGCCACTAGATGGCAAGGGTCTGGATAGAGGACCGAACGACACACGAGAGCTACAGGGAGGCGGTCAAGAAGGCGAAGGCGGCGAAGAAGACACCCCCCGGCCGCTGGCGGGTGCGCTGGTACGACCCCGACGGCAAGGAGAGGTCGCAGACATGCGCCACGAAGCCGAAGGCCGAGAAGGTCCAACAGGACCTGCTCGACAAGCTCGACAAGGGCTCGTACCGCGACCCCTCCGCCGGCAAGACGCTGTTCTCGGTGGTCGGCGAGGAGTGGACGAAGACGCTGCGGAAGCCGGGCCGTAAGACCAGGCACGACTACGACGAGGTGTACCGCCTGTACGTCCTCCCGAAGTGGGAGACGTGGAAGGTCGCGGCCATCAAGTGGGAAGACGTCTCGGCGTGGATTGACGCGCTGTGCACCGAGCCGGGCGTCTCCGGCCGGACGCTCTCGCCCGCCCGGATCATCAAGATCTTCGGCGTGTTCCGCATGATCATGAAGTTCGCGGTGAAGTCCGGCAAGATCGCCGTCAGCCCGGCCGTGGAACACGAGCTGCCCACCATCGAGGACGACGACGAACACGTCTACCTGTCGTACGACCAGCTCGAAGCCCTGGCACGGGCCGCCGGCGACCACGGGCCGCTGATCCGGCTGTTGGGATACTCCGGCATCCGCTGGGGCGAGGCAACAGCCGTCAAGTCCGGGCGGCTCAACCTCGACACGCGGCGCCTGCGCATCGTTCAGGCGTACTCGTCGGTCAAGGGCAAGCTCGAACTCGGGCCGGTCAAGAACCACGAGAAGCGCACCGTGCCGTTACTGTCCTCGCTCGTCGGGGAGCTGCGGCCACGCGTTTCGCGCGACGACGCCGAGGCCCTGGTGTTCACCGCGCCGAAGGGCGGCGCGCTGCATTACAACAACTGGCGGTCGCGGGTCTTCGACAAGGCGGTGAAGGCGGCGGGTCTCGACGACCTCGGGCTGACGCCGCACAAGCTCCGGCACACCGCCGCGTCGCTCGCCATCGCGGCCGGAGCGGACGTCAAGGTCGTACAGACCATGCTCGGGCACAAGTCCGCGGTCATGACGCTCGACCTGTACGGCCACCTCTGGCCGGACCGGCTCGACGAGGTGGCCGACCGACTCGAAGAAGGGCGCCAGCTCATCCTGGAGCGGCGCCGCGTCCTCGCCAGGGTCGGCGGCCTCTTCACCGTGCTGCGTGAGCGCCGCGCCGCCGAGGACGAGCGAGACAGGGCGGAGACCAGCGCGGTTACCGTCCTCGCTGCGTGAGCGAAAATCATGCGTACTAAATGCGTACTGCCCGGCAGGAGACCCACCGGGCAGTGACACGAACAGCCTGTGACCAGGCACTTTCTGAGCCGCCTGGGGGAGTCGAACCCCCGACCTACGCATTACGAGTGCGTCGCTCTGGCCGACTGAGCTAAGGCGGCACATCGCCTGCGGACAGCTTCGCAGCCGCAGCGGCGATAAGTCTACATGGTTTCCGGGGGTGGTTCTGACCATGGTGGGGGCGGGGATCTGGCTGGTCACGCGGGTGTGCTGGGTCAGGAGCAGGTGGTGCCGTCCTTGGGTGGGCGGTTGTCCAGGAGGTAGGCGTTGATGGCCGAGTCGATGCAGGTGCTGCCGCGGAGGTAGGCCGTGTGCCCGTCGCCGTCGTACGTCAGGAGGCGGGCCGAGGTGAGCTGGCCCGCCAGTCCTCGGGCCCAGCGGTAGGGGGTGGCCGGGTCGCGGGTGGTGCCGGTCACGAGGATGGGGGGTGCGCCCTCGGCGGTGATGCGGTGCGGGGCGCCCGTCGCTTTCTGCGGCCAGTATCCGCAGTTCAGGGCCGCCCATGCGAAGCTCCGGCCGAAGACCGGGGAAGCCTTCTCGAAGGACGGGAGGGAGGCGCGGGCCTCCGCCGGGGTGCGGAACGCCGGCGGGAGGTCCAGGCAGTTCACCGCGGTGTTCGCGTACATGATGTTGGAGTAGCCGCCACTGCCGTCGCGCTCGTAGTAGTCGTCCGAGAGGGCCAGCAGCGGGGCGCCCCTGCCCTTCTTCACCTCGGTGAGGGCCTCGCGGAGTGTGGGCCAGGAGCCCTCGTCGTACATCGCGCGGACCACGCCCGTCGTCGCCTGCGACTCGGTGAGCTCGCGGGACGGGTCGCCCGTCTCGGCCGGCGTCCTGTCCAGCTTCCGGAACAGGGCGTTCAGGTTGCGGGCCGCCTGGCGTACGTCCTCCGTGCCCAGCGGGCAGTCGTCCCGCTTCACGCAGTCGCGCGCGAACGCCCGGAACGCGGTCTCGAAGCCCGCCGTCTGCTCGCGGTTCACCCGGCGCGCGGAGAGCGACGGGTCCATCGCGCCGTCCAGCACCAAGCGACCGGAGCGGCTCGGGAACAGCCCCGCGTAGAACGCGCCGAGGTAGGTGCCGTACGAAGCGCCCACGTAGTGCAGCTTCCGGTCGCCGAGCGCCGCGCGCAGCACGTCCATGTCGCGGGCGGCCTCCACCGTGGAGACATGTCCGAGACGGTTGCCGGTGCGCTGGCGGCAGCCGTCCGCGAAGCGCTGGAACGCCGCCCCGAGACGGCGCACCTCCGCGGTGTCGTCCGGGGTCTGGTCGGTCTCCGTGTAGCGGTCCATCTGCCGGTCGGTCAGGCAGGCGACAGGCTCGCTGCGGGCGACGCCGCGCGGGTCCATGCCGACGATGTCGTACCGCTCACGCACCTCGCGCGGATACGACAGGGCCGCCACCCGTTCGACGTAGTCCACCGCGGATCCGCCCGGACCTCCGGGGTTGACCTGGAGCGAACCGATGCGGTCCCGCTTCGGGCCGGACGCTCGCTTGCGGACGACCGCCAGCCGCAGGTCCTCCGACCCGCGCGGGTGCGTGTAGTCCAGCGGCACGCGCAGCTTGGCGCACTCGAAGGGCGGGAGGTCCGGGTCCGGCGCTTCGGGGGCCGTGGGGGCGTCCGTGCCCGCCGCGTCGCACGGCCGCCAGCGCAGCTTCTGCGCGTAGTACGGCTTCAGGGCGTCCGGGATCTTCGCGGAGAGCGGCTTCAGCACCGGGGCCTTCGCACCGGCACGCGAATCGCGCGCGGAGGCTCCCGATCCGGGCTTCGCCGGCGACGACGACGCACCGCCCGTACAGCCGGAGAGCAGCAGCGCCGCTGTCACCAGCGCCACCGCGCCGCAACGGGTGGTGCGTCTGGTGTCCATGGGCCGGTTCCTTTCCTCGCGGCGCGACAGCCCGTGTTCGGGTTCCCGTGTGTGGTCTGGGGTGTCCTGGGGTGTCCTGGGAACATTTCCACCCCTGCCCGCAGCATGCCGGAGCATCCGCTTCCTGGTCCGTACGGACGAGAGCGCCTCGCGGCCCACCGTCAGCCGGCGCGCAGGGCCATCGCCATCGACTCGACCGCCAGCAGCGGCGCCACATTGCGGTCCAGCGCCTGGCGGCACTCCAGCACCGCCTCTATCCGGCGCAGCGTCTGCTCGGGGCGGGAGGCGGCGGCGATCCGGCCCACGGACTCGGCGGCGTCCGTCTGCGCGAGGGCGACCTCCGAGCCCAGCTGCCGGGCCAGCACATCGCGGTAGAAGCCCGTGAGGTCGGTCAGGGCGAGGTCGAGCGAATCGCGCTGGGTGCGGGTGGCACGGCGCTTCTGCTTGTCCTCCAGCTCCTTCATGGCGCCCGCCGTGCCGCGCGGCATCCGCTTGCCCTCGGCGGCGCCCAGCGCGGCGCGCAGCTCCTCGGTCTCCTTGGCGTCCAACTCCTCGGCGACCTGCTTCGCGTCCTCCCCCGACGCGTCGATCAGCTCCTGGGCCGCGCGCAGCGCCCCGCCGACGTCCTCCACCCGCAAGGGCAGCTTCAGCACCGCCTCACGGCGGGCGCGGGCGCGCTCGTCGGTGGCCAGCCGCCGGGCCCGGTCGATATGGCCCTGGGTGGCGCGCGCCGCGTACGCGGCCGTCTCCGGCTCGATTCCGTCCCGCCGGACCAGGAGATCCGCCACCGCGTCCACGGGAGGCGTACGGAGCGCGAGATGGCGGCAGCGCGAACGGATCGTCGGCAGCACGTCCTCCGTCGACGGCGCGCACAGCAGCCAGACGGTGCGCGGCGCGGGCTCCTCCACCGCCTTCAGCAGCACGTTCCCCGCGCCCTCCGTGAGGCGATCGCCGTCCTCCAGCACGATGACCTGCCAGCGGCCGCCCGCCGGGGACATCTGCGCCCGGCGCACCAGATCGCGGGTCTCCTTGACGCCGATGGTCAGCAGATCGGTGCGGACCACCTCGACATCGGCGTGGGTGCCCACCATCGTCGTGTGACAGCCCTCGCAGAAGCCGCA
Organism: Streptomyces boncukensis; assembly: GCF_011045075.1. GTDB lineage: Bacteria > Actinomycetota > Actinomycetes > Streptomycetales > Streptomycetaceae > Streptomyces > Streptomyces boncukensis. Next base: position 20,331 of record NZ_JAAKZZ010000009.1, on the reverse strand, counting down.
GCCCGGCGGGCCGCCCAGCGCGCGGTCCGGGCTGACGCACTGGAGCGCGGCGGCGAAGGCGCGCGCCGCGGCGGCCCTGCCCGCGCCCGGCGGGCCGGTGAACAGCCAGGCATGGGTCATCGCCGAGCCGGACAGCTCGGGGGAGCCGGCCGCCCCCTCCCGGCCCTGCCTGCCGTCCGCCTGCCGTGCCGCTCCCGCCTCCGCGGTGACATACGCGTCGGCATCGCGGGCCGCGGCGCTCAGCTGCGCCGTGGCCCGTTCCTGGCCCACCACGTCGTCCCAGACCGCCATGTCACCACCTCTCCACCTCTCCGCCCCTCGCCTTCCTGCCCATTGTCACGGGCACCACTGACAGTCCGGGCCCGTCCGGCCGGCGCCGGGCTCCCGGCTCAGCGCCGACTCCGCCCACGCCCGCCCTTCTTGGGCGTGTCCGCCCCTCCGGTGTCCGACCCACGGGTGTCCGCCCCTCCGGTGTCCTGCGCGTCCTCGTCTCCCCCGGTCCCTGGCCCGGCGGCGCTCCCGGGTTCCGCTTCCGCCCCGGCCCCGGTATCGGCCCCGGTATCGGTATCGGTCCCTGGCTCGCGCGGGCCCAGCAGTTCGTCGGCCAGAGACGGTGCATCGTCCAGCTGGTTCTCCTGCGCCCACGAGGGGCGCGGCAGCTCGTGAGTGCTCGTCACCTCGGTCTCGCGCCCCCCGGCGTACGCCTCGTCCGGCTCCTGGAACTGCGGCAGCATCGCCGTCTGGGCGGCCTCGTCCGGGGAAATCGGCTGCACCTGGGGCAGCATCGCCGTCTCCTCGGCATCCGTACCGGCGGCGGCCTGGGGCAGCTGGGCGGTGTCCGCGCTGGAGCCGTCCGGGGCCGACGGGCGGTCGGGCCGGTCGTCATCGGCCTGCACCTTCCGCAGCGCCTGGGTGGGCGGATCCACCTCCGCGGTCCCTGGCGCTGACCCTGACCCTGCCCCTGGCCCCTCCGCGGCATCCGTCCGCGCCGTGCGCGCCTCCTGCTCGGCACGCGCCTGCTCCGCGCGCGCCTGCTCCGCACGGGCCTGCTCGGCGCGCGCCTGCTCGGCCTTCAGCAGCGCCTCCTCGGCCTTCCGCTGCCGCTCGCGCCGCCGTTCCTCCGCCTCGGCGCGCAGCCGGTCCTCCTCTTCCTTCTGCTGCCGCAGCCGCTCCTGCTCCTCCTGCCGGGCGCGCTCCTCGGCCTCCCGGCGCTGCCGCTCCTCCTCGGCGCGCCGCTGCTCCTCCTCGGCCCGCTGCCGGGCCTCCTCCGCCTTGCGGGCCTCCTCGCGCCGCCGCTCCTCTTCGGCCTCGCGCCGCTTGCGCTCTTCCTCCTCGCGGCGCAGCTTCTCCAGCCGCTCCTGCCGCTCGCGCTCCTTGCGCTCCTCCTCGGCCTTCCGTGCGGCTTCTTCCTCGGCCTTCCGGCGGGCCTCTTCCTCCGCCCGCCTGCGAGCCTCCTCCCGGGCCTGCTTCTCGGCCTCGGACAGCGGCAGCACCTGGTCCAGACGGTGGCGTACCACCGCGGTGACCGCCTCCGGCTCCTGGCCGGCGTCCACCACGAGATAGCGGGTCGGGTCGGCGGCGGCGAGCGTGAGGAACCCGGCGCGCACCCGCTCGTGGAACTCCGCGGGCTCCGACTCCATCCGGTCCGGCGCCTCGGTGAAGCGCTCGCGCGCGGTCTGCGGGGAGACGTCCAGCAGGACCGTCAGATGGGGCACCAGGCCGTCCGTCGCCCAGCGCGAGATACGGGCGATCTCCGCGGGCGACAGGTCGCGCCCCGCGCCCTGGTAGGCGACCGACGAGTCGATATAGCGGTCCGAGACGACGACCGCGCCGCGCTCCAGCGCGGGACGCACGACCGTGTCGATGTGCTCCGCGCGGTCGGCGGCGTACAGCAGCGCCTCCGCGCGGTGCGACAGTCCGGACTCGGAGACGTCCAGCAGGATGGAGCGCAGCCGCTTGCCGACCGGTGTCGCGCCGGGCTCCTTGGTGACGACGACCTCGTGCCCCTTGCCCCTGATCCACTCGGCGACAGCCTCCACCTGAGTGGACTTGCCCGCCCCGTCGCCGCCCTCCAGGGCGATGAAGAAGCCGGTCGAGGCCGGGGCGCGCACCGGCCGGCCGCCGCCGAAGGCGTCGCCCAGCGCGTCCCGCAGGTCGCGCCGCAGCGGCACGCCCTGCCGGTCGTCAGCGCGGCCCAGGAAGAGCGCCGCCACGGGCAGCAGCAGCGCGCCCACGAGCATCAGCGTGAACGCCGCTCCCCCGTGGTCGAAGACGAACGCGCCCTGCTCCACCCGGTGCGGCCCGATCAGCGCCGCCAGCGCGGGTGCGACCAGCGCGCCCACGGCGAGCGAGAGCCGCACCGCGGCCTGCAGGTGCTCGGTCGTACGCGGGCGGCGGCTGTCCTCCGTCTCCTGGTCCAGCAGCGCGTGCGCGGTGTGGGCCGCGACGCCCGCCGCGACGCCCGCGAGCAGCGTCAGCGCCAGGACGGTCGCGGTGTCCGGTACGAGCCCGGCGGCGAGCAGCGCGGCCCCGGTGGCGGTCAGCGCGAGGGCGAGCAGCCTGCGCCGCGAGAGCGTCGGGACCGTACGGGGAGCGAGGCGGATGCCGCCCACCGTGCCGCCGGACAGCCCCACCACCAGCAGCCCGAAGGTGACGGGCCCGCCGCCCAGGTCCGCCGCGCGCAGCGGCGCCAGCGCGACGGCGGCGGCGATGGCGCCCGCGACGGCGGCACCGGCGCCCACGAGCAGCGGTATGGCGCCCGTACGGCCCTGGTCCGTGCCGGAGGCCGTCCGCGGCCTGCGCAGCCCCTCCAGCGGGGAGCGGGGGCGCGGGGTGGTGTCGTCGGGCAGCTCCAGGAAGTACACCATCGCGGCCGCCGCCGCGAACAGCCCCGCCGCCACGTATGACGCCAGTGCGGTCTGGTGCGAGCTGAACCAGTCCGCACCGGGGCCCAGCAGGTTGCTCACGAGGGTGGCGGCGACCAGCGCGGCGGCGGCCAGCGGCAGCGAGCCGAAGCTCGTCCGCAGCCACAGCCTGCGCAGCGCCTCGTTGTGGTCCGGCAGCGGGCGCACGGCGGCGCCCTCGGGCGGCGGCCCGGGGAGCAGCGCGGGCGCCGCGCTGTCCCGTGTGACGGTCGAGATCCGCTCGGCGACCCCGGCCACGAACACGGTGACGAGCAGGAGGGCGAAGGCGTTGCTCGCCGTCCAGTCGATCCACAGGGGCGCGACGATCAGCGCGGCGGCGCGCAGCACGTCGGCGCCGAACATGGTCCAGCGGCGGTCGAGGACCTTCTTCTCGTCACCGCTGCCGTCCCGGTTGACGAGCGCGGAGACGGGGCCCAGCAGCACCGCGCCGAACAGCAGCGTGGACAGCAGGCGCAGCCCGAACACGGCGGTGACGACCAGGGCCATGCCGCGGTAGCCGCCGCCGAACACCGCGTCGCCCGAGGCGCCCCGCACCGCCGCCGCCTGCATCGTCAGCAGGAGCAGCACCAGCAGGGCCAGCATGTCGCCGATGTTGCCCGTGAACTGCGCGCCCCACAGCCGTCGCAGCGGAGGGAAGCGCAAGAGCGCGCCTATCGCGCTCTCGCGGGATTCCGCGGCGAGGGAGTCGTCGGGGGCGCCCGGTGGCTGCTCAGCTCGCGTCATTCCGCCAGCGTATAGCGAGGGACCGACAGGATGCCGACTCCCCGAACAAGAGCACGGTTTTCTCGCCGCTGCCCTGGCCCGTCCCCCGGTCCGAAAACCCGGGGAGAGCGGGCCGGCGCGGCCCGCGGACGTGCAACGGCCGCCGCCACAGCCGTCGCCCGGCCGAGGGGGCCCGCCCGGCCGAGGGGGGCCGTCACTCGGCCGAGGAGGACGCCTGCTTCGCCGTGGCGGTCTTCTTCGCCGCCGTCTTCTTGGCCGCCGTCTTCTTCGCGGGTGCCTTCTTGGCCGCCGACTTCTTCGCCGGGGCCTTCTTCGCCGCCGACTTCGCCGCGGTCGCCTTCGCCGCGGTCGCCTTCGCGGGCGCCTTCTTGGCCGGCGCCTTCTTCGCGGCCGTCTTCTTCGCAGAAGCCTTCTTCGCCGGCCCCTTCGCCCGCTTCTCGGCGAGCAGCTCGAAGCCGCGCTCCGGCGTGATCGTCTCCACGTCGTCGTCCCGGCGCAGTGTGGCGTTCGTCTCGCCGTCCGTCACATACGGGCCGAACCGGCCGTCCTTCACGACCACCGGCTTCTCCGTCTGGGGGTCGGTCCCCAGCTCCTTCAGCGGCGGCTTGGCGGCAGCCCGGCCGCGCTGCTTGGGCTTGGAGTAGATCTCCAGCGCCTGCTCCAGCGTGATCGTGAAGATCTGCTCCTCGCTCTCCAGCGAGCGCGAGTCCGTGCCCTTCTTCATATACGGCCCGTAGCGGCCGTTCTGCGCGGTGATCTCGGCTCCCGACTCCGGGTCGACGCCGACCACGCGCGGCAGCGAGAGCAGCTTGAGCGCCTGCTCCAGCGTGACGGTGTCCAGCGACATCGAGCGGAGCAGCGAGGCGGTGCGCGGCTTGACGGCGTTCTTGCCGCTCTTGGGCGTGCCCTCGGGCAGCACCTCGGTGACGTACGGGCCGTACCGCCCGTCGCGGGCGACGATCGGGCGGCCGGTCTCCGGGTCCGTGCCCAGCTCGAAGTCCCCGCTGGGCTTGGCCAGCAGCTCCTTGGCGTACTCGACGGTCAGCTCGTCCGGCGGCAGGTCGTCCGGCACGTCCGCGCGCGGGCCCGGCTCGCCCTCCTGCTGGCTGGGGCCCTCGACGTACGCGCCGTAGCGCCCGACGCGCAGCATGATGCCCTCGCCGACGGGGAACGAGGAGACGCCGCGGGCGTCGATCGCACCCAGGTCGGACACCAGTTCCTTCAGGCCGTCGGCGGAACCGTTCGCCTCGCCCGCGCCCCCGCCCTCGGCCCCCTCGCCGAAGTAGAACCGCCGCAGCCAGGGGATCGCCTGGGCGTTCCCGGCCGCGATGCGGTCGAGGTCGTCCTCCATCTTGGCGGTGAAGTCGTAGTCGACGAGCCGTCCGAAGTGCTTCTCCAGCAGCCCGACCACCGCGAAGCTGAGGAAGGACGGCACCAGGGCCGTGCCCTTCTTGAAGACATAGCGCCGGTCGAGAATCGTACTGATGATTGACGCATAGGTGGACGGACGCCCGATCTCGCGCTCTTCCAGCTCCTTGACCAGCGTCGCCTCGGTGTAGCGGGCCGGGGGCTTGGTGGCGTGGCCGTCGACGGACATGTCGGTCGCGGTCAGCGCGTCACCCTCCGCGACCTGCGGGAGCCGCCGCTCGCGGTCGTCCAGCTCGGCGTTGGGGTCGTCGGCGCCCTCGACGTACGCCTTGAGGAAGCCGTGGAAGGTGATGATCTTACCGGTGGCGCTGAACTCCGCGTCCCGCCCGTCCGCCGAGCGCCCGCCCACCTTGACGGTGACCGACTGCCCGACCGCGTCCTTCATCTGGGAGGCGACGGTCCGCTTCCAGATCAGCTCGTAGAGCTTGAACTGATCACCGGTCAAACCCGTCTCGGCGGGCGTGCGGAAGCGGTCGCCGGAGGGGCGGATCGCCTCGTGCGCCTCCTGCGCGTTCTTGACCTTGCCCGCGTACGTCCGCGGCTTGTCCGGCAGATACTCGGCCCCGTACAACTGCGTGACCTGCGCGCGGGCGGCCGCGACCGCGGTGTCGGAGAGCGTCGTGGAATCCGTACGCATGTACGTGATGAAGCCGTTCTCGTACAGCTTCTGGGCCACCTGCATGGTGGACTTCGCGCCGAACCCCAGCTTGCGGCTCGCCTCCTGCTGGAGCGTGGTCGTACGGAACGGGGCGTACGGCCCGCGCCGGTACGGCTTGGACTCGACGGAGCGGACCGCGAAGTCCGTGTCCGCCAGGGCAGCCGCCAGCGTGCGCGCCGCCTGCTCGTCCAGGTGCAGCACCGTGGACGGGTCCTTCAGCTGCCCGTCCGAGCCGAAGTCGCGCCCCTGGGCCACCCGCCGCCCGTCGACGACCGTCAGCCTGGCGGCGAAGGCCGGCGGCACGGCCGGGCCGCCCGACGGGGCATCCTCCGCCTGCCCCGTCGCGAAGGTGCCGGTCAGGTCCCAGTACTCGGCGGAGCGGAACGCCATCCGCTCCCGCTCCCGCTCCACCACCAGCCGGGTGGCCACCGACTGCACACGGCCCGCAGAGAGCCGCGGCATGACCTTCTTCCACAGCACCGGCGAGACCTCGTAGCCGTACAGCCGGTCGAGGATACGGCGGGTCTCCTGGGCGTCGACCAGCCGCTGGTTGAGGTCGCGGGGGTTGCGGACGGCGCTCTGGATGGCGTCCTTGGTGATCTCGTGGAAGACCATCCGCTTGACCGGGACCTTGGGCTTGAGGACCTCGCGCAGATGCCAGGCGATGGCCTCGCCCTCGCGGTCCTCATCGGTGGCGAGGAGGAGCTCGTCCGACTCGGCCAGGAGCTGCTTCAGCTTCTTGACCTGGTCCTTCTTATCGCTGTTGACCACGTACAGCGGTTCGAAGTCGTGGTCCACATTGACCCCGAGCCGGGCCCAGGACTCCCCCTTGTACTTCGCCGGGACCTCGGCCGCGCCGTTCGGAAGGTCGCGGATGTGCCCGACGCTGGCCTCGACCACATAGCCAGGGCCGAGATAGCCCTTGATCGTCTTAGCCTTGGCAGGGGACTCGACGATCACGAGTCGGCGCCCGCCGTCTGCGGTCTCGTGGGTCGGGGACAACTTCGCTCTTCTCTCGGTCGGCATTCAGCATCGGTGTCGCTGCGGAGTGTGACGGTACCTCCCGCCTCCATGTCAAACGGAAAAAGTCCGCAACGCCACTCGAACGGTAACCCGACAACCAGCCATCCTGCCGCCCGGTGACTCTGGCAACATGGCTGGGGCTTTCAGGTACCGCTCGACCTCGGAGGACCAGGTGTCCAATCCACAGCAGCCCGGCGGCTACGGCTACCCGCAGCAGCCAGGACAGAACCCCTATGCCCAGCAGCCCGGCGCAGTCCCCGGCCAGCCCGCCTACGGCTACCCCCAGCAGGCCCCGATGGGCGGCGCCCCCGCGGGCTACGACCCGAACGCGCCGTACGGCTACGACCCCTACGGGCGTCCCCTCTCGAACAAGTCGAAGATCGTCGCCGGTGTGCTCCAGCTGTTCATCGGCACCCTCGGCATAGGCCGGTTCTACACCGGCCACGTCGGCATGGGCATCGGACAGCTCCTGACCTGCGGCGGCCTCGGCATCTGGGCGCTGATCGACGGCATCATGTTCCTCGTCAGCGACAGCCGGACGGACGCGGAAGGCCGCGTTCTGCGTGGCTGACTCCCCACCGGGGAGCACAGCGGCCCGGGGCCGCGGAGATGTGAACGGGGGGAGAGAAAACAGGGGGGTTCCCGGGGGGATCTCTGATTCTTCGGTGAACTCAGCGAAGCAGCCCGTCCCCTTCCTCTTCGCTTCTTTCACCTCCTCCACCCTCGTCAACCGGCTCCGGACCGCCGTGTCCCACCCCGCGGCACCACCGCTCGCCGCAGCCCTCGCTGCGGTGGGCGGGGCCGTCTACCTGTACGGCACCAATCCGCACGAGCCGGGCCACTGGCTGCCCCGCTGCCCGTTCAACTGGGCCACGGGACTGCTCTGCCCCGCCTGCGGCGGCACGCGCATGGCGTACGACCTGATGCACGGCGACTTCGCCGCCGCGCTGCACGACAACGCAGCGCTGCTGCTCGTCGGCCTCCCCGCCGCCACGTACCTCTCGGGGCGCTGGCTGTACGAGGGGCTGCGCGGCCGCCGCTACCGGCCCCGGCTGGGCAAGCGGGGCACGGCGGCCGTGCTGGCGGGAGCCGTCGCCTGGGTGGCGGCCCGCAACCTGGCGGGCTGACCGGCCCAGGGGCGTCCGGGGGGCGCGGCTCGCGGCTCGCGTCTCGCTGCTCTCCGGCGCTCGCGGCTCCCCGGGGCGCCCCCGAGAGCCGCGAGCGCCCCGTACTGGCTGCATATCCCCGGCAGGCCCCAGCCGGCACGTCCTAAGCCGACAGGCCCCAGTCGGCACGTCCCAGCCGGCACGTCCCAGCCGGCACGTCCCAGCCGGCACGTCCCAGCCGGCACGTCCTAGCCGACGGGATCCAGGAAGCCCTGCTCGACCAGCAGCCGGATGGACGCGGGAGTGCGGGCGCGCAGCTTGCCCGGATCCTCGCCGACGAGCTGTCCGATCGCCTCCAGGATCTGTCCCGCGCTGAGGGTGCCGTCGCACACCCCGGCGAATCCGGCGCCCACCGTGTCCACCGTCGTGGCCCGCCGCATGCCCCGGTGCTGGCGCAGCACCACATACTCCGGATCCTCTGCGCCCGGGAGCCCGATCTGCTCCTGCATCACCTCGTCAGCGAGCAGGTAGCGGTGCTGGAGCAGGGCCGCGTCATCCGTTGTACGCAGGAACTCCTGCCGGTCGAAGTGGGCCCGGAGCACACCGCCGAGCGGCTGTTCCACCGGGTGCGTCCACTCCTCCGCGATCACAGACGGACGTTCCGCTTCCGTTCGGCGCAGGGTGATCCAGCCGAATCCGACCGCCTTGGTGCCGCGCGCCTCGAACGCGCTCAGCCAGGCGTCGTAGCGGGCCGCGTACTCGGCCGGATCCTTGCGGTGATCGCCCGCGTCGCGCAGCCACAGCTCGGCGTACTGCGCGATGTCCTGCACCTCGCGCTGCACGATCCACGCGTCGCACCCGCGCGGCACCCAGGAAGACACCCGCTCCCGCCAGTCCTCGTCCGCCCGGTGCTCCCAGTTGGCGAGCAGCTGACCGTAGCCGCCCTCCGCCAGCCGTCCAGCTGACTCACCCACAAGTGTGCGGCACAGATCGTCCCCGGCCATGCCCCCGTCTCGATAGGTCAGACGGGCGCCGGGCGAGATCACGAAGGGCGGGTTGGAGACGATCAGGTCGTACGGCTCCTCGTCGGCCACCGGCGCGAAGAGCGAGCCCTCGCGCAGCTCGGCGGCCGGGGCGCCGGACAGCGCGAGGGTGAGGCGCGTGATGTGCAGCGCGCGCGGGTTGAGGTCGGTGGCCGTGACGTGGGTGGCGAACCGGGACGCGTGCAGCGCCTGAACACCGGAGCCGGAGCCCAGATCCAGCGCGCGCCCCACCGGCGTACGCACCATGAGCCCAGCCAGCGTGGTCGAGGCGCCACCGACGCCGAGCACGACGTCCTCCCGCTCCTCGGCGATCCCGGCCGCGCCGCCGACCGCGCAGCCGAGGTCGGAGACGATCCACCAGTCCTCGCCGTCCGGCCCGCTGTACGGGCGGACGTCCACCGTGGCCCGCACCTCGCCGACCGCGCCGACTCCCGTATCCGAACCCGAACCCGTGCCCGTACGCGCCAGCCAGCCGTCCGCCAGCGCCTCCTCCACGGGAAGCGCGGCGCGCGCCCCCGCGTACGGCGCGGGCTGCTGGAGCAGGAAGAGCCGTACGAGCGTCTCCAGCGGGCCCTCGCCGCGCGTGGCACGCAGCGCGGGCACGGTCTCGCCGCGCGCGAGCGCGGCGTACGCGGGCGCGCCGAGCAGCTCCAGGAGCCCGTCCGCGGTGAACCGCGCGTCGGTCATCGCGGCACGCAGCTGCCGCACACACTCGTCTCGGCCGGTGGGAAGCACGTTGTCGCTCACGGGGCCCATTGTCGCCTGTTGCCTCCCGGCCGGAGGCCCTGAGGGGGCTGCGGCCGGGGTCGCCGGCGGATCAGCCGCTCCGGGTGGCGGAGCCGGTGGGCCGCTTGCAGCCCTCCTGCTTGGCCATGGCCTTGCCCAGGTCGCCCGACTGGAGCTTGTTGAGCGCCTTGTCGCCGCCCTTGCCGAGCTCGCCGAGCCTCGTCGCGACGCCGCGCAGGCCCTCGTCGAAGTTCTTGTCGGGGTCGAGCTTGTCGACCCGGGTCTTCAAATCGGCGTACTGCGAGGAGAGGCCCTTCAGCTCGGACACGGCGTCCTTCTGGACCTTCGCGCCGTCGTCCACCGGCGGCGCACCCGCGTCGTCCACGGCGTCCGCCAGCGACTTGTACGCGCCGGAGATCTGCTGGAAGGCGGCCGAATCGGCCTTCTTGACGTCCTCGGGCGACTTGTTCTCCTTGGACGCCTGGTCGATCGAGTCGTTGGCCGCCCGGATCTTCTGGACCTCGGGCTTCACCTGGTCACACACCTTCTTGGCCCAGTCGTCCCGCTTCTTGCCGCTGTCGTCGTCGCTGCACCCCGTCAGCACGAGTACGAGCGCCGCGCCGCCGGACAGTGCGGCCGCAAGCATCTTGTTCACCGGATCGGTCCCTTCCATGGCTGTACGGCCCGGAACATACACGCCACGGCGGGACCCACGACGAGTCGAGGGAAACATTCATCCGGGATTACAGCCATTTGCACCACACGGATCCCGGCGTTCGCCCCGCCCTCCCGCGCCCGGCACCGCGCGGGAGGGCGGGGCGACGGGGCGGGCTCCAACGCTCCTCGTCCGAACCGCAGTTGCCGCCGGGGCCCGTGGGCCGCCCGGGCCCGTACCCGCGAAGGCGCCCCCTTCCCGGGCGCGCGATGCACACGCGGGAAGGGGGCGCCGGGGCCGGGGGGACGGACGTCTAGGAGGCCGCCACCGGATCCGAGGGCTCCGCGACGCGCTCGCTGCCCTCGCCCTCCTCCTCACCGCCGACCGCGATGCCGCGCCGCTTGGAGAGGTACACCGCGCCGACGACGACCACCACCGCGAGCGAGGCGATCAGGGCCCGCATGGCGACGCTCTTGTCCTCGCCGTAGCTGAACTTCACCACGGCGGGCGCGATGAGCAGCGCCACCAGGTTCATCACCTTCAGCAGCGGGTTGATCGCCGGGCCCGCGGTGTCCTTGAACGGGTCGCCGACCGTGTCGCCGATCACGGTGGCCTCGTGTGCCTCGCTGCCCTTGCCGCCGTGGTGGCCGTCCTCGACCAGCTTCTTGGCGTTGTCCCAGGCGCCGCCCGAGTTGGCCAGGAAGACGGCCATCAGCGTGCCCGCGCCGATCGCGCCCGCGAGGAACGCGGCCAGCGCGCCCACCCCGAAGGTGAAGCCGACCAGGATCGGCGACATCACGGCGAGCAGCCCCGGTGTGGTCAGCTCGCGCAGCGCGTCCTTGGTGCAGATGTCCACGACGCGGCCGTACTCCGGCTGCTGGCTGTAGTCCATGATCCCGGGCTTGTCGCGGAACTGCCGCCGCACCTCGTAGACCACCGCGCCGGCGGAGCGCGAGACCGCGTTGATCGCCAGCCCGGAGAAGAGGAAGACGACCGCAGCCCCGAACATCAGCCCGACCAGAGTGCTGGGCTGTGCGATGTCCATCAGCTCCAGCATCTTGCCCGCGCTCTGGTCCGCGTCGGCCAGCGCCTCGCTCAGCTCCGTGCGGTACGAGCCGAAGAGCGCGGCGGCGGCGAGCACGGCCGTGGCGATGGCGATGCCCTTGGTGATCGCCTTGGTGGTGTTGCCGACGGCGTCCAGGTCGGTGAGCACCTGCGCGCCCTGACCCTCGACGTCGCCGGACATCTCGGCGATGCCCTGGGCGTTGTCGGAGACCGGCCCGAAGGTGTCCATGGCGACGATGACGCCGACGGTGGTGAGCAGCCCGGTGCCCGCGAGCGCCACCGCGAACAGCGCGAGCATCACGGTGCCGCCGCCGAGCAGGAACGCGCCGTAGACGCTCAGCCCGATCAGCAGCGCGGTGTAGACGGCGGACTCCAGGCCGATGGAGATCCCGGACAGCACGACGGTGGCAGGACCGGTCAGCGAGGTCTTGCCGATGTCCCTGACGGGCTTGCGCGAGGTCTCCGTGAAGTAGCCGGTGAGCTGCTGGATCAGAGCGGCCAGCACGATGCCGATGGCGACGGCGGCGATGGCCAGCACCCGCGGGTCCCCGCTGTGCCCGAGGATCTCCTGCGCGTCCTCGCCGGAGACGCCCTTGAGGTCCGCGTACGAGGAGGGCAGGTACACAAACGCCGCACCCGCAACCAGCACCAGCGAGATCGCCGCCGAGATGAAGAAGCCCCGGTTGATCGCGGTCATCCCGCTGCGGTCGGTGCGGCGCGGTGCGACGACGAAGACGCCGATCATCGCGGTGATCACCCCGATGGCCGGGACCAGCAGCGGGAACGCCAGCCCGTCGTTGCCGAACACGGCGGTGCCCAGGATCAGCGCGGCGACCAGGGTGACCGCGTACGACTCGAACAGGTCGGCGGCCATCCCGGCGCAGTCCCCGACGTTGTCGCCGACATTGTCCGCGATGGTGGCGGCGTTGCGCGGGTCGTCCTCGGGGATGCCCTGCTCCACCTTGCCGACGAGGTCGGCACCGACGTCCGCGGCCTTGGTGAAGATGCCGCCGCCGACCCTCATGAACATCGCGATCAGCGCGGCGCCGAGACCGAAGCCCTCCAGCACCTTGGGCGCGTCCGCGGCGTAGACGAGAACGACACTCGCGGCACCGAGCAGCCCGAGGCCGACGGTGAACATTCCGACGACGCCGCCCGTGCGAAATGCGATCTTCATGGCACGGTGCGAGACGGAGGTCGGATCCACGGCGGGCTGCCCCGGAGCGGGAGTCGCCTCACGCGCCGCAGCCGCCACTCGCACATTGCTGCGCACCGCCAGCCACATGCCGATATACCCGGTGGCCGCCGAGAATGCCGCTCCGACCAAGAAGAACAACGAACGGCCTAGCCGCTGTTCCATATCGTCGGCGGGCAGCAGCATGAGCAGGAAGAACACCACGACGGCGAATACACCGAGGGTGCGCAGCTGCCGCGCCAGATAGGCATTCGCGCCTTCCTGCACGGCCGCGGCGATCTTCTTCATGTTGTCCGTGCCCTCGCCGGCGGCGAGCACTTGTCGTACCAGCACCACGGCGACGCCGAGCGCTGCCAGCGCGACCACCGCAATCACGATCACAAGACCGCGGTTGCCGCTCGTCAGTTCGGCGGCGTCAGCAGCGAGGTACTGGGAGTTGTGAAGTGGGCTGAGATGCCCCGCCATTCGTCCTCCTTGACGTTTGGCACATGGGCGCGCGCAAGCACGCTCAGGCGCGTCCTGCTGCAAAGATGTGGACGGATTGTAGGGAGCGCCACTAGATCAAAACAGAGCGCAACAGCGGTATTTAGGGCTGGAGGGCTCAGATCAGCCGCGACGGCACCGGACAATTCCCTCGCATGAGGGAAGCCGCAAATTCAACTGACGCCGGAGAAATGATCTCTCCGGCGGGCGGAAACATGATCGATAAACCGGAAAGATCCCTGGTCACCCCGTGGGGAGGCCGGTGATCGAAATGCACCCGGAAGACCAGCACAGCGAATCGGCACGGTGGCTCGGCACAGCGGACCGACACCGCGGATCAGCACAGGAGATCGACGGGAGATCGACGGAACCGACGGGACATCGGCACGCGATCGACACGGGATCGACGGAAGATCGCCACGCCAGATCGTCCCGACCGATCGCCCCGACGGATCGCCACGACAGACACGGCAGACACGGCGGATCGGAAACGCCCGCCGTGCGGCACGGCGGGCGCGGTGAAGCGGAGGCCCGGGGACGGCCCGGACCGGGCGCGCCCCGGACCGGGCCGGAAGCGGCTCGGGCCGACTCGGTACTCGGTCCGGGTGCGGCTCGGCTCGGCCGGGCCGGGCGCGGCCCGTCGCCGGGTCAGGGCAGGACGGGCTCCGGGGCCGTCGGCCAACTCATCCTGATGACGCCGCCGTTCTCGTCGGCGGAGACCTCGACGTCGTCGACCAGGCCGCTGATGACCGCGAGGCCCATCTCGCCGTCGCCCTCGTCCTCCTCGGCGGCCGACTGCCCGGGGGCCGTGCCCCGGGCGCCCGGCGGCAGCGCGCCGCCCTCGGACTCCGCGGGCCCGTGCCCGTTCTCCGACGGCTCCGCGCCGACCGGCGGCACACCGGCACCGGACACGGCGCCGGACGCCCGGGGGTGCGGCGCGTCGTCCCCCACCTCGATGGAGAACTTCTTCTCGTCCTCGATCAGCGCCACCCGCACCGGGGCGTCGACGCCATGGCTCATATGCAGGCCGACCGCGCGGGTGCACGCCTCGCCCACCGCCAGCCGCACCTCGTCCAGCACAGCCTCATCCACGCCGGCGCGACGCGCCACGGCGGCGGCCACCAGTCGCGCCGTACGGACGTGCTCCGGCAGCGCGCTGAACAAGAGCTCCACGGTGGCCATGCCATCCCCCTCGGTCTTTCCAGTGTTCTGCACAGGGGCTCGGACCGCCCGCAGGACACTGTGCCCCGCCCTCTTCTCCCGATACCCCTGCTTCGTGTTCCCGCCGACCGGGGCGCGCGTGCCCCGGGACGGGCCACGCGGACGCCCCGGCGCCTCAGTCCGTGGCTGCGACGGCCTCGTCGACCGACGTGTGAATCGGGAACACCTTGGTCAGACCAGTGATACGGAAGATCTTGAGAATGCGCTCCTGGTTGCAGACCAGGCGCAGCGAGCCCTCGTGCGCGCGGACCCGCTTGAGTCCGCCGACGAGCACCCCCAGCCCCGTGGAGTCCAGGAAGTCGACATGCTCCATGTCCACGACGAGGTGGTAGCTACCGTCGTTCACCAGCTCGACGAGCTGCTCGCGCAGCTTGGGCGCGGTGTATACATCAATCTCGCCACCGACCTCGACGATCGTGCGATCGCCAACGGTACGGGTCGACAGGGACAGGTCCACAGATCCTCCAGCACCTTGCTATCAAGCGGTCAGCCCCCTCGGTTCTCCCTCCCCCTGCCCTGACGGAAGGAGGGCCCCCAAAGGCAGGGGACGGATCGGCAGCCGCAGAAGCATTCAATCACTTACCAGCAGGGGAGTACGACGCCTTGGCACCATTGTCCGTCTCGCCAGTGACACACTCGGTACCGATGGCCAATGAAGAGCACTCACGGTCCGCGAGCGTGCACCCGCAGTCCGTGCACGCGCGCAGGGCTCCCCGCGGCAACCCCCGCGACGTGCTCGATCGTCTCACCGAGGGGGCGCACCGCGCTGGGCGCATCACCCATACGGAGCACTTGCCCCCGCAGAGCGGTCGCCATGCCGATTGGCCTGAGCGGATCCGGCCTGAAGTGATCGACGCCGTACGCGCGGCGGGCATCGAGCGGCCCTGGGAACACCAGGCCCGCGCCGCCGAACACGCCCTCGACGGCGACTCCGTGGTCGTCTCCACGGGAACCGCCTCCGGCAAGTCGCTCTCCTATCTGGTCCCCGTCCTCAGCCGGCTCCTCGACGGCTCCGAGGCCCCGAACGGGCGGGGCGCGACCGCCCTCTACCTCGCCCCGACCAAGGCCCTCGCCGCCGACCAGCGCCGCGCCGTCGCCGAGCTGGCCCGCCCCCTGGGCACGGCCGTCCGTCCCGCCGTCTTCGACGGGGACACCCCGGTCGAGGAGCGCGAGTGGGTCCGGCTCTTCGCCAACTACGTCCTCACCAACCCGGACATGCTGCACCGGGGCATCCTGCCCGCGCACGCCCGCTGGTCCTCCTTCCTGCGCGCCCTGCGCTTCGTCGTCATCGACGAGTGCCACACGTACCGGGGCGTCTTCGGATCGCACGTCGCCCAGGTCCTCCGGCGCCTGCGCCGGGTGTGCGCCCGCTACGGCTCCGACCCCGTCTTCCTCCTCTCCTCCGCCACGTCCGCCGAGCCCGGCGAGGCGGCGGAGCGCCTCACCGGCCACCGGGCCGCCGAGGTCACCGAGGACACCTCGCCGCGCGGCGAGCTGGTCTTCGCCCTGTGGGAGCCGCCGCTGACCGAGCTGGAGGGTGAGCGCGGCGCGCCCGTACGCCGCACCGCCACCGCCGAGTCCGCCGAGATCCTCACCGAGCTCGCCCTCCAGGGGATCCGCACCGTCGCCTTCGTCCGCTCCCGGCGCGGCGCGGAACTGATCTCCCTCATCGCCCAGGACCGCCTCTCGGCGCTCCCCGCCCCCCGCACACCGGACGGGTCCGGCGAGCCCGCGGGGCCCGGCGGGCCCGGACGGCCGGGCTCCGGGACGCGGGATCTCTCCGCCCGCATCGCCGCCTACCGGGGCGGCTACCTGCCCGAGGAGCGGCGTGCGCTGGAACGCCGGCTGCACAGCGGCGAGCTGCTCGGCCTCGCCGCCACCAACGCCCTGGAGCTCGGCATCGACATCTCGGGGCTGGACGCCGTCCTCATCACCGGCTATCCCGGCACCCGCGCCTCCCTCTGGCAGCAGGCCGGACGCGCGGGCCGGGCGGGGCAGGGGGCGCTCGCCATCCTCGTCGCCCGCGACGAGCCCCTGGACACCTATCTCGTGCACCATCCCGAAGCCGTCTTCCACACGCCCGTCGAGTCCACCGTCCTCGACCCGCACAACCCGCATGTCCTCGCCCCCCACCTGTGCGCGGCCGCAGCCGAGATCCCGCTGACCGAGGACGACTTCGCCCTCTTCGGTGCGGACACCGCGACCCTCCTGGGCAAGCTCGAACAGCGCAAGCTGCTCCGCCGCCGGGGGTCCGCCTGGCACTGGACCCGCAAGGAGCGGGCCGCGGACCTCACCGACATCCGCGGCAGCAGCGGCAAACCCGTCCAGGTCGTGGAGGAGGACACCGGGCGGCTGCTCGGCACCGTCGACGCCGCCGCCGCGCACACCACCGTCCACGACGGTGCCGTACACCTGCACCAGGGCCGCACCTATGTCGTACGCCGCCTCGACCTGGAGGACTCCGCCGCGCTCGTCGAAGAGGCCAGCCCGCCCTGGACGACCATGGCCCGGGACACCACCTCGCTGGCCGTCCTGGAGACCGAGGCCGAGGTCCCCTGGGGCGAGGGCCGGCTGTGCTACGGCTCGGTGGAGGTCACCAACCAGGTGGTCTCCTATCTGCGCCGGCGCCTGATGACGGGCGAGGTCCTCGGCGAGACGAAGCTGGACCTCCCACCGCGCACTCTGCGCACCCGTGCGGTCTGGTGGACGGTCACCGAGGACCAGCTCGACGCCGCCCGCATCCCGCCGGAGATCCTGCCGGGTGCCCTGCACGCCGCCGAGCACGCCGCCATCGGCATCCTCCCGCTCTTCGCGACCTGCGACCGCTGGGACATCGGCGGCGTCTCCATCCCCCTGCACCCGGACACCCTCCTTCCCACGGTCTTCGTCTACGACGGCCAGCCCGGCGGGGCCGGATTCGCCGAGCGCGCGTTCCACACCGCCCGCGACTGGCTCACCGCCACCCGCGACGCCATCGCCGCCTGCGACTGCGAGGCGGGCTGCCCCTCCTGCATCCAGTCCCCCAAGTGCGGCAACGCCAACGACCCGCTGCACAAGCGCGGCGCCGTCCGGCTGCTCACCCGGCTGCTCGACTCCGCGCCGTGACACCGCCGCGGGCCCGGCCGCCAGCGGCCCGGCACGGGCCCGTACCCGGGGCTCGAACGGCCCCCAGCGCACCCCGGCGACCAGATCGGCGATCCCGCCGCGCACCACGCACCGGACCACCCGCGCTCCCTGGGACCCGGCCACCCGGCGGGCCCGCGCACAGGCGGGGCCCTCGCCCTCCAGCGCGTGATCGGCCGCTGCGAGCGCCGCCAAGTCCGCCGCGCCGCCCGCGCTGTGACGCATCGCCACCGCCTGGCCGACCCCGAGCACCGCCGCGAAGACGCCGCACAGCGCCATCGCGCCGACCGCCACCCACACCGACGCCGACCCGCGGTCCCTCCCCCGCTCCCGGAACAGCTCCCACCGGCGCCCGACGCGACCACGGCCGTGCACCGGGCCGTGGACCAGGCTGTGGGCCGGGCCGTGGGCCGGGCCCCGGACGCAGGCCGCGAACGCAGCGACGACTGCGCCCCACGGCCGACCACGGAGGGGTGCGACGCGGAGGCGTGCGATGCGGAGGGGTACGACGCGGAGGCGTGCGCGGTGCGCGCCCCACCGCCGTCCCGTCCGCGGCCTGCCTCTGACGGACGCGGGCCGTTCCCCCTCCCCCGCCGCAGCCGCCGGGCGCGCCACCGGGCCCCGTCTAGTGCGCCGCATCCCGCACATACCCGTCCCCTTCCGCCGTCGCCTCCCGCAGGGCCACCGCCTGCTCGGTCAGACCGACGGACAGCGGGCCGGGGCCCGCTGTCCGGGCGCGCACGGTGACGCGCACCAGATCCCCCTCTCTCCTGGTCTCCGTCCGCGCCCCGTCCGGGGCGGCCGACCGCACCGCGGCGCGCACGCCCTCCGGCGACTCGCCGCGCGCCGCGGCACGCGCGCCCGCCCGCGCTCCGTCCACACACTGGATGCGCGCGGCCGACGCCATGACGCCCCACATCAGCATCGCCGCGAGCAGCACCAGCGCCGGGATCACCACGGCCGCCTCGGCCGTCACATAGCCGGCGCTGGGGTCGGCCGTCCGCTTCTGCGCATCCGCCGGGGCCGTCAGATCCGTACGCTCAGCGCCCGTTCGATCAGCTGCTGCATCTCCGCGCTGACGGCGCCGCTGGTGACGATCTTGTAGAGCACCGCAGCGAAGCCGCAGGCGGCGACCGTGCCCACTGCGTACTCGGCCGTGCTCATGCCGCTGTCCCGGCCCCTGCCGCGCGCCACGCACCAGGCCCTGCGCACCCTCATCCACATCCGAGTCCCTCCTCGCGGTTGGTCCTTCGCGCCGTTGGTCCTTCTCACATCCGGCAGTCGCGGTCGCACTGCCGGCCGTCCGCATGCTCACCACAGCGGCCTCGCCAGCCCCAGCACCACGGGCAGCACGCCGATGGCCAGAAAGGCGGGCAGGAAGCACAGCCCCAGCGGGCCCGTGACCAGCACGGCGGCCCGGCGGGCGCGGGCTATCGCGCAGCGGGCCCGCCGGCGGCGCAGCTCGTCCGCGAGCCGGGTCACCGCCTCCGCCGCCGGAACGCCGGCCGTCGCCGCCCGCTCCATGCAGCGCGCGAACCCGACGCTCCCGGGACACGTCCCGAACCTCCCCCACACCGTGGAGGGGTCGCCTCCGAGCCGCAGCTCCGTCGCCACCCGGGCCAGCCGGACGCCCAGCGGCCCGCCCACGGACCGCCCCACCGCCTCGGCCGCCTGTCCGGGCTCCGCTCCGGCGGTGAGGCAGGCGGCCATCAGCTCGGCGGTCAGCGGAAGCTGGGCCTCGGCCGCGCGCCGCTCCGCCGCGGCACCGCCGTCCCGCGCCTCCGCCGCCGTACGGGCGCGCAGCCACCGCCATGCCGCGTAGGCCCCGCCCGCGCCCAGCGGCCACCCCCAGGGGGTGCCGACCATCGCCATCGCGAACGCCGTCGCGCCCAGAGCCCCGGCGCCCTCCTTCAGCGGCAGCATCCGACATCTCGCCATGAGCCGGGCCCACCGCCGTGATTCGGGCGGATCCGGCGCCCCCAGCACGGCCGTCACCCTCCGGCGCACCGCCCTGTCCCGGCTCCAGCCGAGCACCGCGGCCGCCAGGCAGCCGGCCCCGGCCAGCAGCGACACCGCCGTCCACAGCCTGGGGAACACATCCGGCTCCAGCGCACTCATGCCACTCGCCCCGCTCACCCGTCCCCGCCCTCGGCGGTCCGGACGATCCGCGCGACCCACGCCAGTCCGGCCCACTCCAGCAGTGCGCCTGCCAGCAGGCAGGCCAGCCCGGCAGGGCTGTGCAGCAGGACGTCCAGCGGGTCCGCGTCCATCGCGCTGCCGAGCAGCAGCCCGAACACCGGGAGCAGGGCCAGCACCACGGCCGTCGCCCGCGGGCCCGCCAGCTGGGCCCGCAGTTCCTCGCGCTGCTCCCGGCGGGCCCGCAGCGCGGCCGCCAGCCGGTCCAGCCCCGCCGCCAGTCCCGCGCCGCCCTCCACCGTGGCCTGCCAGCAGGCGGCGACTCCCCGCAGTCCGTCGGCCCCGGGCTCGCGGGCCGCCTCCCGCAGCGCAGCCGGTACGTCGCCGCCGAACCGGGCCGCCGCGAGCACCGAAGCGCCCGCTTCGCCGAAGCGGTCCGCCGTCTCGCCACCGACGATCAGCAGCGCCCTGTCCGGCTGCCGTCCGGCCCGCAGCTCGCCCGAAACGCCGACACAGAGGTCCACGACCGCGGCCTCCCGCGCATCGGCTGCGCCGCGCTGTTCCCGGCGCCGCAGCCGGCGCCGCGTGACCGGCACGGCCCCGGCTCCGGCGAGCAGCGGAAGCCACGAGCCCGCGAGGACGGCCAGCAGCAGGGCCACCGGCACACACCACGCCTCTCGGCCCACCCGCCCGGCCAGCCGCCGGCGCGCCCCGGCGGCGCGTTCCCGGAGCCAGCGCGGAACCTCCGGCTGCCATGGCGCCGCGTTCCCCAGCTCGCCCCCTCCCGCCAGCAGCAGCCGGGCCCGCCGCACTCCGTCGTCC
>NZ_JAAKZZ010000099.1 GCF_011045075.1 Streptomyces boncukensis | reverse complement strand
GGTGCGTGCTCTCGGCGTGCCGGGTGAAAGCCCTCGTACTGGGCGTACTCGGGCTTTCGGCCGGTGCGGCGAGAGCACGTGCCGGGCGTTCCAGGTGGCGTGCGGGGCTTTCGAAACACCCCCTAGCGGCCCAGTACGGCCTCGGCTGCTCTCGTGTAGCGCTCCCGCTCGCCCGCCGGAGTCCGGCCGGGAACGGCCGCGCCCGCGCTCTCGCTCTGGGCCACGAGCCGGAAGAGCAGTGCGCGGATGAGGAGCTGCTGCCAGTCGGGGGTACCGCCGCGGGTCACCATCCCGGGCGGGACGTCGAACCACAGCAGGCCGTCCGCCACCACGACGGCCTCCGCGAAGGCCGCGGGCCGCCAGTACGGCGAGAAGTCGATCACAGCGGGTGCCTCCCCGGCGGCGAACAGCACGTTGCCGGTCAGATCGCCGTGCACGAGCTGGGAGGGCCGCTCCACCGGGCGCCGCAGCCGCAGCAGGGTCGCGCAGGGCTCGGCCAGTTCGTCGACGACCCGGACCTCCTGCTCGCCCCAGGCGACCCGGTCGCCCACCGCCCAGGGGTGGGTGCGCCGGTCGAGGAAGCCGGGGCGGGGCACCTGGCGCAGGGCGCTGTGAAAGGCGCGGCCCGCGCGGAGGAGTTCGGGCCACCGTCCCCGGGGCCCGGGTTCGCCGGTCAGGAACTCGGCGGCGGTCCAGCCGTCCACGACGCTGCGCCCGTCCTCGGCCCGCAGCGGCCTCGGGACGCGGAAGCCGCCGTTCGGAGTGAGCCTCTCGAACACGGAGGCGGCCCACTCGGCCTCGTCCTCGGCACCGTCGCAGGGCTTGAACACGAAGCCGCCGACCCGGACGCTTCGCCCCCGCCCTCCGGCGAGGGGCACCGCCGTGCCCCGCACCCCGAAGGCGTCGAGCACGGGGGCCGGCGGGACGGCGTCGCTCGGCAGTTCGCTCACACCGGGCATCCTGTCGGGGCCCGGCGCCGTACGCACCCGTTTTTCCGGCCCTGGCCGCCAGCCGTCGAGCCCTCGCGGCGCTCGGCGCCACACGCGGGACATCAGGCCGCCGCCGCATGTCATTCCTTCGGGTGGCGATCTTCGGCTCAACACGGGGTATGCCCCTGGTGGTTGACAGGATGGCGACCGGTTCGCCGGTCGTCTCGCCGACCAGGGTTCCCGGCCCTTGCAGGAGGTTCCTCTTTGTCCCGTCGTCAACTGCCCGCCGAGCACGGAAGCGTTCCCGCGCAGTCCGCCGACCGCGGGCCGGGCCCATCGGCCGAGGTGCTGCCGGTCACCGCGGCCCAGCGCGAGGTGTGGCTCGCCGATGCGCACTACCCCCGGATGCGTCCGGCACTCCGCCTCGGCGAGTATCTGGAGATCCACGGGCCGGTCGACCCCGCTATGTTAGAGGCGGCCCTGCGCCAAGTGGTGCGCGAGGCCGACGCGTTGCGGGTCCGGCTGGTGCCCGGCGCGGACGGGCCCGTCCAGGTGCTGGAGCGCGAGCTGCCCTGGGCGCTCGCATCCGTGGACGTCAGCGGCGAGCCGGATCCCGACGAGTCCGCACGGGCCTGGGTCCGCGACGACATGGCCCGGCCCATGGACCTCGCCGCCGGACCGCTGTTCAGCTTCGCGCTGCTCAAGCTGGCGCCGGACCGCTTCTGGTGGTACCACGCCTACCACCACGCCGCCACGGACGCCTTCGGCTACTCGCTCGTGGCACGGCGGGTCGCCGAGGTGTATACGGCCCTGGCCAACGGACGGCAGGCCGGGCCCAGTTCCTTCGGTCCGCTGTCGGCCCTGGTCCAGTCGGACCGGGACTACCACGCGTCCCCGCAGCATGACGCCGACCGTTCGTACTGGACGCGGCAACTGTCCGGTTGGTCAGCACCCGCCGCCTCCCCGCCCGGGTCAGGGGACGCAGCCGGTGACGCCGCCGGGGGCGCCGCAGCGGACGGCGCGGAAGTGGCGCACGCCGCCCCCGCCCGGCAGGAGACCCCCACCGGGGCCGCGGATTCGGAGCCCGGGAGCGGCGTCCCGCGCACCGAGCTGCGCCCGCTCCTGCGCCCGCAGGCGCTGCGGGCGGCGGCCTCGCGGGCGGGCGTCTCCCGATTCCGCTTCGTTTTCGCCGCCGTGGCGCTGTATGTGCACCGTCTGACAGGTGCGCGGGACGTGGCGATCGGGCTGACCGTGGGCGGCCGGGTGGACCCCGCCGCGCACGGCACCCCGGGGATGCTGGCCAACAGCGTTCCGGTACGGCTCGCGATCCGGCCCGACATGCCGCTGGGAGACCTGCTGACGCAGGTCGACGAGCGGATGCGGGAGGCGCTGGAGCACCAGCGCTACCGCAGCGAGTACCTGCACCGCGACCTCGGCCTGTCCCGCGGCCCCGGCTCGGTGTTCTCCCCGATGGTCAACCTGATCGGCTTCGACTACAGCTTCCGCTTCGACGGCCGCCCGTGCACCGCGCACAACCTCTCCTTCCCGCTGGGCGCCGACCTGATGATCATGGTGTGGGACCGCCGGGACGGCTCCGGCCCGCGCATGAGGCTGCACGCGGCTCCCGGTGCCCACGGCGAGGCCGATCTCCTGGACACCCAGCACCGCCTGCTGCGCCTCCTGGCCGAGACGGCGGATCGCGATCCCGCCCTCCCGGTCGGGGCGCTGGACGTGCTGCCGGCCGACGAGCGGCGGCGGCTGCTCGCCATGGGGGACGCCACGGGCGCGGAGAGCCCCGCCGTTCCGATCCCCGCGCTCTTCGAGGAGCAGGTGCGCAAGGCCCCGGACGCGACCGCGCTGCTGGCCGGCGGCACCACCCTGACCTACGGGGAGCTGAACACCCGCGCGAACAGGCTCGCGCACGCGCTGGCCGCCCGGGGGATCGGCCCCGAGGACCTGGTCGCCCTGGCCGTACCGCGCTCGGTGGAACTGATCGTGGCCGTCCTCGCGGTGCTCAAGTCCGGCGCCGCCTATCTGCCCCTCGACCCGGAGTACCCGGCGGCCCGGCGGGAGTTCATGCTCGCCGACGCACGCCCGTCCCTGGTGCTGGACGGGACGCGGGCCGTGGCCGAGCTGTCGGAGGGCCGGCCGGAGACCGACCCGGGCACGGACGTCGACCCGCGGCACCCGGCGTATGTCATCTACACCTCGGGCTCGACCGGGCGTCCCAAGGGTGTGATGGTGCCGCACACCGGCATCGCCTCGCTGGTCCGGTTCCACGCCGAGCGCCTGGAGATCACCCCCGACAGCAGGTTCCCGCAGCTGGCCTCGCCCAGCTTCGACGCCTCGGCGTGGGAGCTGTGCGTCACCCTGCTGAACGGGGCCGCCCTGGTGCTCGCCCCCCGGACCGACCCGCTGTCGGTCCTCAGGGGACCGGGCAGCCCCGTCACGCACGCGTTCGTGCCCCCGGCGGCGCTGGCCGTGGTGGCGGAACCGGACACCCGCGCGTCGACCCTGGTCGTGGGCGGAGAGCCGTGGCCGCCGGGGCTGGCGGCGCGGTGGGCACCGAAGCGGCGCCTGATGAACGTCTACGGGCCGACGGAGGCCACCGCGATGGTGACCACGAGCAGGCCCCTGACCCCCGCGGATACGAACCCGCCGATCGGAGAGCCGCACGCCGGAACGCGGGTCTACGTGCTCAACAGCACGCTGCAGCCCGTGCCGGTGGGCGCCCCCGGGGAGCTGTACATCGCCGGAGTGTCCCTGGCACGCGGCTATCTGCGCCGACCGTCGCTGAC
Organism: Streptomyces boncukensis; assembly: GCF_011045075.1. Taxonomy (GTDB): domain Bacteria; phylum Actinomycetota; class Actinomycetes; order Streptomycetales; family Streptomycetaceae; genus Streptomyces; species Streptomyces boncukensis. Next base: position 14,580 of record NZ_JAAKZZ010000099.1, on the reverse strand, counting down.
GTCGGAGCGCTTCGTGGCCGACCCGTACGGCCCCGACGGCACCCGGATGTACCGCACGGGGGACGTGGTGCGGTGGCGGGCCGACGGGCAGCTGGAGTACCTCGGCCGCGCCGACCGGCAGGTCAAGATCCGCGGATTCCGCATCGAGCAGGGAGAGGTCGAGGCCGCGCTGACCGCGTGCCCGGGTGTCGCGCACGCCGCGGTGCTCGCCCGTCCCGACCGGCAGCGGACCGGCACCCGGCTCGTCGCCTACGTCGTGCCCGACGCGGACGGGACACGGCCGCAGGCGCTGCGCGAACGGCTGCGCGAGCGGCTGCCCGAGTTCATGGTGCCGTCCGCGTTCGTGATGCTCGGCGAGCTGCCGCTGACCCCGAACGGGAAGCTGGACCGCGAGGCGCTGCCGGAGCCGGACGCCGAGCCCGGCGCGGCGGTCGCGCGGGCGCCGCGCACCCCTCGGGAGCACCTGCTGTGCGGACTGTTCGCGGAAGTGCTCGGAGTGCCGTGGGCCGACGCCGACGCGAACTTCTTCAACGCGGGCGGGCACTCCCTGCTGGCCATCCGCCTGGTCGCCCGGATCCGCGCGGTTCTCGGTGCGGACGTGCCGCTCAGCCTGCTGTTCGACGAGCCCACGGTCGCCGGCCTGGCGGCCCGGCTGGACGGCGCGGGCCGGGAGCGCCCTGCGCTGACTGCGGGCGAACGGCCGGATCCCGTGCCGCTGTCGTTCGCACAGCGGCGGCTGTGGTTCCTGCACCGCGTGCAGGGGCCCAGCGCCACGTACAACATCCGTCTGGCGCAGCGTCTGGTCGGCAAGCTGGACCGGGAGGCGCTGGAGCGGGCGCTGGGCGATGTGGCGGGCCGGCACGAGACTCTGCGCACGGTGTTTCCGGAGATCGACGGCGAGCCCTTCCAGCGGATCACCGATCCCTCCGCCGCGCGCCCGCCGCTGCCCGTCACCGAGGTGGACGACGAGGAGTCGCTGGAGCCGCGGCTGCTGGCCGCCGCCGGCTACGCCTTCGACCTCGCGGTCGAACCGCCGCTGCGCGCGGAGCTGTTCGCGCTGGGCCCCACCGAGCACGTACTGCTGCTCGTGGTCCACCACATCGCTGCCGACGGCTGGTCGACGGCTCCGCTGATGCGCGATCTGACGGCCGCCTACGCCGCCCGGTGCCGGGGCGAGGCGCCCGCGTGGCAGCCGCTGCCCGCGCAGTACACCGACTACACCCTCTGGCAGCGCCGGCTCCTGGGCGACCCCGACGACCCCGACGGGCTCCTCAACCGCCACCTCGCCCACTGGACGTCCGCCCTGGCGGGCCTGCCCGAGGAACTCGCCCTCCCCTACGACCGCCCGCGCGCCGCCGTCGCGTCGGAGCGCGGCGCCGACGTCCCGCTGCGCCTGGATGCCGAGCTGCACGCGGGCCTGGCCGAGCTGGCGAACCGGTCCGGGGCGAGCCTCTTCATGGTGCTGCACGCGGGGCTGGCCGCACTGCTGACCAAGGTGGGCGCCGGCACCGACCTCCCCGTCGGCAGCGTGATCGCCGGGCGCACCGACCAGGCCCTGGACGAGCTGGTGGGCTTCTTCGTCAACACGCTGGTGCTGCGCACCGACACCTCGGGCGACCCCGCCTTCACCGAACTGCTGGGGCGCGTCCGCGGTACCGCGCTGGACGCCTACGCCCACCAGGACGTGCCCTTCGAACACCTGGTGGAGAAGCTGAACCCGAGGCGCTCGCCGGCCCGCCACCCCCTGTTCCAGGTCGCGCTCTCGGTCGACACCGAGCAGGCCGCGGCGTCCGGACTCCCGGGCCTGAGCGCTTCCAGGATCCCGCTGCCGACCACGACCGCGAAGTTCGATCTCGATATCGGCGTCTGCGAGCGGCGCTCCGACGAGGGCGCCTGCCTCGGCCTGGAGGGCGCCGTCGAGTACGCCGCCGACCTGTTCGACCGCGCTACGGTCGAGGACCTGGCCGAGCGCTGGGTACGGCTGCTGGAGGGCGTGGTCCGCGATCCCGAGCGCCCCATCAGCGGCATCGACATCCTGTCCGAGGGCGAGCGCCGCCTCCTGGAGGGCTCGGGGCAGGCGCCGGCGGAGGAGCGGGGGCCCGGGGCCACGATCCCCGACCTCTTCCAGGCCCGCGTGCGTGCCGGCCCCGACGCCAGCGCCGTAGTGGCCGACGGCACCACGCTGACCTACGCCCAGCTGAACGCGCGGGCGAACCGTGTCGCGCACATGCTGGCCGCGCGCGGCGTCGGACCCGAGGACGTCGTGGCCCTCGCGCTGCCCCGCTCCGGTGAGCTGATCGTGGCGGTGCTCGCCGTGCTCAAGGCCGGAGCCGCCTATCTGCCGCTGGACCCGCACTACCCGGCCCCGCGGCTCGCGGCCATGGTCGAGGACGCCCGGCCCGCGCTGCTGCTCACCGACGCGGCCACCGCCGCGCCCGGCGGCATCGGCCCGGGGCTTCCGCGCCTGCTGCTGGACTCCCCGCAGACGGCGGAGGCGCTGCGGGCGCTCCCGGACACCGACCCGGCACCGCGGCTGCTGCCCGACCACCCGGCGTATCTGATCTACACCTCCGGATCGACCGGGGCCCCCAAGGGCGTCGTCGCCCGCCACGCGAGCGTGGCCAACCTCGCCGCACAGTACCGGGACCAGGTGTTCGGGCCCGCGGCCGAGCGGGCCGGCGGCAGGCCGCTGCGCGTGGCGCTGACCGCCTCGGTGTCCTTCGACGCCTCCTGGGGCCAGTTGGCGGCCCTGCTGGCCGGCCATGAGCTCCATGTGCCCGACAGCGCCACCTGGCTGGACGCCGACCGGTTCGTGGCGTGGCTGGGCCGCCACCGTGTCGACTCCCTCGACGTCACGCCCTCGTATATGCGCCTGCTGGCCGACCGCGGCCTGTTCGCGGACGGGCGATGGCGGCCGGGTGTGGCCGTGCTCGGCGGCGAGGCCCTCCCGGACCGGCTGTGGAAGGAGCTGCGGGCGCTGGACGGGCTGGCGGCCTTCAACATGTACGGGCCGACCGAGTGCACCGTCGACGCGGTACAGGCACCGCTGGACACCGCCGCCGGGCCCGTCCTCGGACGGCCGATCCCCGGGGCCCGCGGCTATGTGCTGGACGCCGCGCTGCGCGCGGTGCCGCCCGGGGTGACCGGTGAGCTGTACGTGGCCGGTGCCGGCCTGGCGCGCGGCTATCTGCGGCGTCCCGGCCGGACGGCCGAGCGGTTCGTGGCCGACCCGTACGGCCCTCCGGGGTCGCGGATGTACCGTACGGGCGACCTGGCCCGCTGGAGCGCCGACGGGCTGCTCGTCTTCGCCGGACGGGCCGACGACCAGGTGAAGGTGCGCGGCCACCGCGTGGAGCCCGGCGAGGTCGAGGCCGTCCTCGCCGCGCACCCCCATATCGCCCAGGCCGCCGTGATCGCCCGCGACGACGGCCACGGCGACACCCGCCTGGCCGCCTACGTGGTGCCTGCCGCCGGGACCGGGGCCGACCCGGACGAGCTGCGCTCCTTCCTCCGGGAGCGCGTTCCCGACCACATGGTGCCCTCCGCCTTCGTGCCGCTGGCGGCGCTGCCGCTGACGGAGAACGGAAAGCTCGACCGCGGCGCGCTGCCCGTGCCGGCGCCCGCCACGACCGCCGCGAGCGGCCGCTCCCCGCGCACACCGCGGGAGCGCGCACTGTGCGAACTGTTCGCCGAGGTGCTGAAGGTGCCCGCGGTCGGAGTCGACGACGACTTCTTCGCGCTGGGCGGGCACTCCTTGCTCGCCACCCGTCTGGCCAGCAGGATCGGGGAAACCCTCGACGCCCCCTTCGGCCTGTCCGCGCTGCTTGAGGCGCCGACGCCGGCGGGGCTCGCCCGGCGGCTCGGCGCGGACGCCTCGCACTCCCCCTCGTCCCGGGTGCCGGACTCGGAGGCGAAGCTGAACCCGGCCCTGCGGTTCGCTCCCGCCGCGCACCCGGCCGGGGGGCCGCGCGAGATCCTGCTGACCGGGGCCACGGGATTCGTCGGAGCCTTCCTCCTGGCCGAGCTGCTGCGCGGCACCTCAGCGCGGGTGCGCTGCCTCGTCCGCGCGCGCACCGATGCCCAGGCCCGTGAGCGGCTGGCCGGGACCCTGCGGTTCTACGGCGTCGACGCGGCGCCCGACGACCCCCGGCTGAGCATCGTGCGGGGCGACCTGGCCGCCATCGACCTCGGCGTCGGCCCGGGGGTCTGGGAGCTGCTGTCCGAGACGGTCGACACCATCGTCCACAGCGGCGCCCGCGTCCATCACCTGTCGCCGTACGCGCAGCTCAAGCCGGCCAACGTGGAAGGCACCCGGACTCTGCTGCACCTGGCGGGCGAGGGGCGGGCCAAGGCCGTGCACCACCTCTCGACCCTGGGGGTGTTCCGGCCCGGCCGGGCCCCGAGGCTGGTCAGGGAGGACTCGCCGGTCGGCGGTGAACAGCACCCGTTCGGACGGGGATACGCGGCGAGCAAGTGGGTGGCGGACCGGCTCGTCGAGCGCGCCTTCGAGCGCGGAGCGACCGGTGCCATCCACCGGCTGGGCCGCATCTGGGCGCACACGTCGACCGGCGCCGTCAGCCCGGACGACATGTTCTCCCGGCTGCTCACCAGCTGTGCGGCCCTCGGCTGCTATCCGGCGGAGCCGGAGCTCCACGAGGCCCTGCTTCCCGTCGACGTCCTCGCCCGTGCCGTCGTGGAGCTGCTGCGGACCGGCGACGGAACGGGCTCCGTGCACCACCTCCAGCACCCGAGCCGGACGGGACCGGGCACCTTCATGGCCGGCTACGACCAGAGGCACGGCACACGCACCGAGGAGGTCCCCCTCACCGCATGGCTGCGGCGCCTGCGCGACGCGGGCGAGCGCGGGAGAGAACTGCCGATCATGCCGTACCAGGCGTACTTGGAGGAGTACGCCAACGAGTCACAGGGCGCGCCGCGAGCGGCCCCGACCTTCGAGTGCGGAGAGACGGTCCGCCGGCTGCGGCACCTGGGAGTCGCGATCCCCGAGACCGACGAGGCCGCCGTCGCGGGCTACTGGAGCTTCATCGAACGGTGACGACGTACTCCGCTGACCGAACGCCCATCGAACGCCCACCGAACGCCCACCGGGAACAGAAATCGCTGAGATGGCTCTGCTCGAAAGTCCCCCCGCCCCCGCCGCGACGCCCTGTCGCGCCCGTACGAGAGCGAGAATGCGGCAACGCTCGATCGTCCCCGGCCGGCAGCGCTGGGAAGTGGACCTCGTCCGGGGCAGACCGGGCCTGGCGCGGTGCGCCGAGGCGGCGCTTCTGGAGGCCCCGGGCGTCGAGGAGGCGCGGGTCAATCCGGTCACCGGCCGGGTGCTGCTCCGGCACGACCGGACCATCGGTCCGCGGGACGCGGCGCGGCTGCTGCGGTCCGTCGTCGACCGGGCGCTGGCCGTCCTGCGCGGCGAGGCGGCACACCTCCTGGGCGGCGGGCCCGCGGCGGACACGCCAGGCGCACTGGTGCCCCGGCAGCGGGACGCCGACCGGCACGGCCACAGCCGCGCGGTGCCCGGCGCTCCCGGGGACCCCGGGCACCGTCGGCACCGGGAGGGCGCCGGACACTGGCTGCCCCGAGTGCTCGGGGCGGCGGGTGCGTTGGGGGCGGCCGTCGCCGGGGGCCCGTTCCTCCTGAGGCTGCTCGGCCGTCCCCTGGTCACCCTCGGACTGGCGACCGCGGCGACGGCGGCCGTCGTCCGTCGGGCCTGGCGCAGACCCGGCGGCCCACGGCAGGGGCCGGACGACGCGGCGCCGCGCGGCCGTCCGCTGCGGCGCATCATCGGCCCGCACAAACGGAGATTCGGCCTGGCGGCGCTGCTGTCCGGGCTCTCGCAACTGGGCGAGATGGCGCTGTTCGCGCTGAGCCCTTCGATCGTGCTACTGGTGGCCAAGGGCGGGAGTTCGACGCTGGCGCGGGCGGGTGTCACCGGTGTCACCGGCCAGTTGTCGCTGCTCGCCGGAGCCGCCGGCCTGGCGTGTCTCGCGATGGCGGGATTCGGCTACGGTGCCGGTGTCGCCTGGCAGCGGCTGGCGCAGGACATCGAGGACGACTGGCGCACCCGCACCTACGAGCACATCCAGCAGGTGGCGCCGGCCGATCTGGAGAACGAGCGCGTCAGCAGGGTGAGCGGCGTCCTGTCCGAGGACGTCGGCCAGATCGGCACATTCGTCGGCTCGAACATGAACGACGTCGTCCAGATGTGCGTGGCCCTGGGCGTGCTGGTGCCCGCGTTCCTGCTGCTCGCTCCCCAGCTCGCCTGGATCGCCTTCGCGCCGGTTCCCCTCGTGGCCTGGCTGTCCTTCCGCTTCCACGAACGTGCGATCGCCAGCCACGCCGTCTCCGACGAGTACCGGGCACGGCTGAACAGCCGGGTCACCGAGAACCTCCACGCCCACACCACCATCAAGTCCGCCGTCACCGAGAAGCACGAGACCGTTCGCATCGGGGAGCTGAACCGGGAGTCCAGCGAGGCCCGTCGCGCCACCGGACGCAGAGCGGCGATCCCTCCGCAGATCCTGCGTATGGCCGGCGGCTCGGCCCTGGTCGGCACGGTCCTGCTCGGCGGCCGGTCCGTGCTGCGGGGGACCCTGCGGCCCGCGGCTTTCGGCCCGCTGATCGAGATGCCCGGCATGGCCATGCTGAAGCTGTCCCGGGTAGCCAGTACCACCGACCAGTACCAGCGCACCGTCGCCGCCCTGGAGCGGGTGGAACGGCTGCACGACCTCCCCGTCGAGCCCGTCGAGCCCGTCGCGGACTCCGCCCGCGTGCCCGCCGCACCGGTCCGGGGGAAGATCGAACTGCGGAAGGTGACCTTCTCCTACCCCGGTCGCTCACCGGCGCTCCGCGACACCTCCCTGGTCATCCCGCCCGGCCGGACCACGGGAATCGTCGGTGCCTCCGGCGCGGGCAAGAGCACCATCGCCAAACTGCTGATGCGCTTCCGCCATCCCGACCGGGGGCGGGTGCTGCTCGACGGCGCCGACGTGCGCGCCCTCGCGCTGCCCGAGCTGCGCCGCGCGATCGGATACGTCACCCAGGAGCCGTTCCTGTTCGACTCGACGATCGCGGAGAACATCCGCTACGGCTCCTTCCACACCACCGACGACCAGCTCGCCGCCGCCGCGCGGACCGCCGGCGCCGACGGGTTCATCAGGGCGCTGCCGGACGGCTACGCCACGATGGTCGGTGAATGCGGCGCCGCGCTGTCCGGGGGGCAGAAGCAGCGCATCGCGCTGGCCCGCACCATCCTGCGCGATCCGCCGGTCATCATCCTCGACGAGGCGACCTCCGCCGTCGACAACGAGACCGAGGCCGTCATCCAGGAGGCCCTCCAGGTGTTCGGGACGGCCCGCACCATGATCGTCATCGCCCACCGGCTGTCCACCGTCCAGAGCGCCGACCAGATCTACGTCATGGGCCCCGGTGGGCTGGTGGCCGAACGCGGCACGCATGACGAGCTCGTGGCGCGCGGCGGCACCTACACGACTCTGTGGAAGCTGCAGGCCGGACAGCCGGCGCTCGTGTGATGCCGAGGAGATTCAGGAGAGTTGACATGACAGACGCGACCCACCCGTTCGAGGACGACGACGCGCGCTTCGTGGTGCTCGTCAACGACGAGGGACAGCACTCGCTGTGGCCGGTCTTCGCGGACCTTCCCTCCGGCTGGACCGTGGCCCACCCGGAGGACACGCGGCAGGCGTGCCTGGAGTATGTCGAGGAGGCGTGGTGCGACATGCGGCCCCGCAGTCTGGCCGAGGCCATGGGCGAGGGGCGGTCGGGTGGTTGACAGCAGAGGCCCGCAGGGGCCGCCCACGCGCCGCACGCCGCGGATCGCGCCCCGGGGCGCCGGTGTCGTACGCGACCGGCGGCCCGCCCGCGCCCTCCGCCCCGAAGGACTCTCTCAGCCGTCGAGCCGTCTAGGACGCCCCCGTGATTTCCTCCGAGTTCCGCGCCGTTCTGTCCCGCTACCCCGCCCTCAGCGGATTCACGTCCCGAGTCACCGACTTCCTCGACGCTTACGTGGCCGGGCCGGTCACGGAGGACGCCGCTCAGCCGCCCTGGCTCGCCCTGCGCAAGCGCGCCGCGCGGGCCGGGCTGACCGGGTTCGACCTCCCGTGCACCCGGGACGGGCGGGCCGGCGGCCCCGGCGGGCCGGCGGAACGGGAGGCGGAGGCGGCGGCCGGGGGCGTTCCCCCGGATCTGCGGCGAGTGGCCCAGGGGCTGGCGATGTATCTGGCCGGGCGGCGGGACTGCGACGCGCGGGAGGTCTTCAGCACCGGCCACGGAGCCATGGCGCTTCGGTACGGCACCCCGGGCACCGTACGCGCGGTCCGCGAGCGCGTCGTGGACCGCGGTGAGCTGGCGGGCGTCGCATCCAGCGAACCGCACTCGGGTTCGGACCTGCGCGGCCTGCGGACCGTGGCAGTCGACCACGGCGACCATCTGCTGCTCTCGGGGAGGAAGGGGCTGATCAGCCGGGTCGAAGAGGCCAGCGGGTTCGTCGTCTTCTGCAAGGTGATCGCGCCGGAGCAGGCCGCCGTGCTGGCGGTCGACGGCACGGAGATGCGCGAGGTGCCGCTCTCGGCGCTCTGGGTGCCGATGGACACCGCCGGCGTGCTGACCGAGACCGCCGCCCCGCTCGGCCTGCGCGGGTGGAGCCTGGGCCACCTGTACTTCGACGGCGTACGCCTCGCCAAGGACCGGCTGCTCGGGGCGCCCGGCGACGGCCGCAGGATCTTCGACGCGCACTTCTCCGGCTGGCGCCTGATGATGGCCCTGGTCTGCCTGGGCGCGGCGACCGCCACGATCGAGGAGACCATGGCACGCGCCCGCCAGCGCAGTGTCGGCAGGACGTCGCTGGCGAACGTGCCCTCCGTCGCGTCCCGGCTCGGCACGGCGGCGGCGGAGGTCCAGGCGGCCACCGCGTGGTGCTTCTCCCTCCTGGAGCGCATCGAGCGGGAGGGGGACGGCGTCGACGTGGCCGCCTGCTCCGCCGCCAAGGCCCTTGCCACGGACGCCTCCTACCGCGCCGTCGACATCGGGCTCCAGCTGCACGGCAGCGACGGATACACCCGGCACACCCCCATGGAGAAGCGCCTCCGCGACATCCGCGGGCTCCGCATCGCCGATGGCCCCAACGACGCCCTGTACAGCGTTCTGGCCCACTCCCTGCTCGTGGGCCCACATCCGGGTGCGCCGCTGGTGGCGCAGCGGCGGCCGTGACCGGCGGGCGCCCCTCGGATTCCGGTCAGGAGAGTTTACTCCTGAGCATCGCCAGATAGGAGGGGAGTTTCTTCACGGCCTTGCTCGAAACGGAGTAGGTCTCGACGCTGCCGCAGAGGTGGTCGTGAATGACGAGCGTGTAATTGCCGTCGACACGGCGCACTTCGGCCGAATACAGGATTTCCGCGGTCGCGGATTCAGCGACGGCGCCGGAATCTTCGGTCGTGGATTTTCCCATGTGTACTCTCCATCGGATGGACTGGACGAGAACGATGTTGGTGTTTATGGATCTACCAGTCGCCACAGTAGGCCACGCGGAGACGGAAGAGATCAACTAAACCACAGGACACCCGAAAGAGTGAAAATCATCCGAGTGGCGTGGTGGGGCCGTCTTCCGGGGCGGTAAGGTGAATATCTGAGAGTGTCGGCGGAGATTTGCAGTGCTTCAGAGAAAGGTGGTACCTAACGTGCTCCCTGTGATTCCTGTCTTTCTGGTGGGAGCGGCTTCCGCGCCTCTCATTAAGAAGGCCATCAAGCCGGTTGTCCGAGGAACCATCAAGACTTCCGTAAAGCTGGCGGCTGACGCCAAGCGAACAGCTCACGAAATCAACGAAGACCTCAGCGATATCGCGGCAGAGGCAAGTGCCGAGGCGTTCGCCTCCGACCTCCAGGAGGGGAAGGAGAAGCCGCGTCAGACCACCAGGAAAGAGCGTTCCAGCTCCAGCAAGGCGAGCACGTGAGAGTCCGCCTGAATCCGGGAGAACAAGCGGGCCGGAGGACTGGATTCTGTACGGGCAGTCTTGACCGAAGCCGTTCGTCCGCATAGCCAGGTGATCCAACTCGCCGGCAGCCCCGCGGGGCTGCCGGCGAGTTGTCGTATGTCTCCGGCCCCCCGCTCACACGGCCGGGAGGCGTGGGCGCCGCCGGATCGGGCACCGTATGACCGGGCGCGCCACCGGCTCCCGCGACCGATCCGCGCGCCGCACCGAGGAGGGGACGACGATGAACGCGCACCACCGGCACCACGGGAGAGGGCGGCCGCGCCGCCGCGCCGCCGCCCTCGGCGCGCTGGGCGCCCTGCTGCTGGCCGCCGCCTGCGTGCCCGGCACGGACGGCTCGGGCGCGGCGGGCCCCGGTGGCGGCGCGGCGACGGCGACGCCGGACCCGGGCCGGGCGGGCAAGGTCACGCTCACGGTGTGGGACCAGCAGACCCGCGGCGGCCCGAACGCGGAAGTCGAGCGCCTCAACGGGGAGTTCCAGCGGAAGTACCCCAACGTCACCATCAAACGCGTGTCGCGCGGCTTCAACGATCTGCGGAAGACCCTCAAGCTCGCGCTGAGCGGCGACCGTCCGCCCGACGTCGTCCAGGCCAACCAGGGCTACTCCGACATGGTGGCCTTCGCCCGCGCCGGGATGCTCGTCCCGCTCGATTCCTACGCGGGCCTCTACAGCTGGAACACCCGCTTCCCGCGGACCCTGCTCGACCTCAACCGGGTCTCGCCCGACGGCAAGCGGTTCGGCACCGGCCAGCTGTACGGGATATCCCAGGAGGGCGAGTACATCGGCGTCTACTACAACAAGAAGGTGCTGCGGAAGGCGGGCGTCGCCCCGCCGAGGACCTGGCGGGACCTCACCCGCGCGCTGCCGGCGCTCAAGCGGGCCGGGCAGCTGCCCGTCCAGTTCGGCAACCTCGACAAGTACCCCGCCATCCACACCTTCGGCGTGCTCCAGGGCCAGGCGGCGGGGAGCGCGGAACCGGTCCGCGAGACCGTCTTCGGCCGCGGCGGGGGCTTCGACACCGACGCCACCCGCACCGCGGCCCGCACCCTCGCCGACTGGGCCGAGCGGGGCTACCTCCCCCGGGGCGCCAACGGCAAGGGATACGACGACGCCGCCAAGCAGTTCGCCGACGGCAACGGAGCCTTCCTGATCACCGGCACCTGGCAACTCGCCGACCTGCGCAAACCCATGGGCGACGACCTGGGCTTCATGCCCCCGCCCCCGGCGGCGGGGCGGCAGCCGGTCACCACCGGCGGCGAGGGACTGGCCTGGTCCATCACCGCCAAGTCCCGCCACCCCGGGGTCGCCGCCGCCTATCTGGACTTCCTCACCGGGGCCCGCGCCGCGACGGTGATGACCGAGGAGGGCGTGCTGCCCCTCGTGCCCGGCAAGGCCGCCGAGCACCTCGACCCGCGCACCGCGCGCGGCCGGATGTTCGCCGGCTGGGAGCAGCTGAACGCGGCCGACGGCCTGGTGCCGTACCTCGACTACGCCACCCCGGGCTTCTACGACACCCTGTCCGCCGACCTCCAGGAGGTCCTGAGCGGCAAACTCAGCCCCGGCGGACTCGCGGCGCGGATGCAGAAGGAGTACGCGGAGTTCCGCGCCGGGCAGCGCACCGGCGGCGGGGGCGGGGAGTGAGCGGCCCTGCGGGCGCAGGACGGCGGACCGCCGCGGCGCACCGGCTCAGGGACCGCTACCGGCGGCGGGCGCCCGGCGAGCCGCGGGCCGTGGGCTATCTGTACGTGCTGCCCGCGCTCGCCGTCTTCAGCGTGTTCCTGCTGTGGCCGCTGGGCCAGACCGGCTGGCTGTCGCTGCTGCACTGGGACGGGCTGACCCGCGCGAGCTGGGCCGGCCTGGGCAACTACCGGGACCTGCTCACCGATCCCGGGCTGCGGGCGCCCTTCGCGCACGCCGCGGTGCTGCTGCTCTTCTACTCCGTGCTGCCGGTGGCCGTCGGGCTGCTGCTCACCGCGGCGCTCACCCGGTTCCGGATCCGCGGCATGGCCTTCTTCCGCACCGTGCTGTTCCTGCCGCAGGTGCTGGCCATGGTGGTCGTCGGCGTCGCCTGGCGCGCGGTGCTGGCCCCCGACGGGCTGCTGAACGACACCCTGGGCGCCCTGGGCTTGGACGGCCTGACCCGGTCCTGGCTGGGCGACGACACCTGGGCGCTGCCCGCCGTGGGCGCCATCGGCACCTGGGTGGAGACCGGGCTGTGCCTGGTGCTGTTCCTCGCCGGAGCGCAGCGCCTGCCGCGCGAGCTGTACGAGGCGGCCCGCATCGACGGCGCGGGCCCGGTGCGGGAGTTCTTCACCGTCACCCTGCCGGGGCTGCGCGCGGAGGTCGCCGTGGCGCTGACGCTCACCCTGGTGGCGGCGCTGCGCAACTTCGACCTGATCTACATCACCACCGGCGGCGGTCCCGGCGACGCCACCTCCGTGCCCTCCTACGAGGTCTACCGCCGCGCGTTCGAGACGGGCGAGGTCGGCGCGGCCTCCGCCATGGGCATCGCCCTCACCGTCGTGATCTTCGCGTTGACCGTGCTGGTCACCAGGCTGGTGGAGGGCCGCGGACGATGACGACCTCGCGCGCCGAACGCGCCGCCACCTACGGGATCCTCGGCCTCTTCGCGGTGATCGCCCTGACCCCGGTCGCCGGGATCCTCTCCACCGCGCTGGCCGACCAGTCCTCGCTGGACACCGGCTTCGCCCTGCCGGACGGCCTCAACTGGAGCAACTTCGCCGACGCCTGGACCCGCGGGCACTTCGGCCGCTATCTGCTCAGCTCGGTCATCGTGGCCGTCGCCGTGGTGGCCGCGACCACGGTGCTGGCCACGCTCGCCGCGTACGCCTTCGGCACCATGCGCTTCCCCGGCTCCACCGTGCTGTTCTACCTCTTCGTCGCCGGGCTCACCGTGCCCCAGGAGGCGGTGATCATCCCGCTCTACTTCGACCTGCGGCACTGGGGCCTCACCGACACCTACTGGGGGCTGATCCTGCCGCAGACCGCGCAGTCCCTCGCCTTCGGCGTCTTCTGGATGCGCACCTACTTCCGCAGCACTCCGCGCTCGCTGCTGGAGGCGGCACGCCTCGACGGCGCCACCCACTTCTCGACCCTCACCCGCGTCCTGGTGCCGATGGGGCGGCCGGCCTTCGCCACCCTGACCGTCATCGTCTTCATGTGGACCTGGAACGAGTTCCTGCTGGCGCTGGTGATGGTCAGCGACGAAGCCCACCGTACGGTCCCGCTCGGGCTGGCCTTCTTCCAGGGGCAGCACTCCTCGGACACCGCGCTGCTGGCCGCCGCCGCGACGCTGATCGCCCTGCCCGTCGTGCTGGTCTACCTGCTGCTGCAGCGCCGGTTCATCCAGGGCATGCTCACCGGCTCGGCGAAGGAGTGAGACCCCCGCGCCGCCTACGATCAGCCCATGACGACCGCCACGACGACCGAGTCCGCCGCCAGTCTGGCCACCGCGCAGCGCTCGCTGGGCGACCCCGGCATCCGCTATCCGCTGTGGCCGCCGCTGACCGGCGGCTGCCCGGAGACCAGCACGGACGAGGTCGCCTACCCGGTCGAGGTGGACTACGCCTACGAGCGGGTGCCCGCCGGCCTCTTCGACGGGGCCGGCCCGCGCCCGGCGCGCGGCGGCCTCGACCCCTGGGCCCCGCTCCTCCCGCCGCTCGCGGCCCCCGGCCTCGGCGAGGGCGGCACCCCGCTGGTGGAGCTCGGGCCCGGGGTGTTCGTCAAGGACGAGTCCCGCAACCCCACCTGGAGCCACAAGGACCGGCTCAACCGCTGCACCGTCAGCGCCGCGCTGGCCTGCGGCGCACCCGGCATCGTCGTCGCCTCGTCCGGCAACCACGGCGCGTCCGCCGCCGCGTTCGCGGCGCGGGCCGGGCTGCGCTGCGTCGTGCTGACGACCCCCGGCCTGCCGCCCGCGATGGACGCCTTCCTGCACGCGTACGGCGCCACCGTGCTGCACGTGCCGGCGGCGGCCCGCTGGCCGCTCACCCGGCGGATCGCCGAGCACTTCGGGCTGCAGCCCGTCAGCAACCTGACCCGCACCCACACCGGCCACGCCTTCGGGCCCGAGGGCTACAAGACGGTCGCGTACGAGATCCACGCCGAGCTGGGCGTGCCCGCGGCCGTCTCCGTCCCCACCGGCTACGGCGAGCTGCTGTTCGGCATCGGGAAGGGCTTCGCCGAGCTGCGCCGGCTCGGGGTGACGGACCGGGTCCCCCGGCTGCTCGCCTGCGAACCCGCCGCCGGCGGGCCGCTGGCCGCCGCCCTGCGCCGGGGCGTTCCGGCGGCGCACGTGGAGGTGGGCTCCACCGACGCGTACGGCATCGACTGCCCGGTGAACAGCTACCGCGGTGTACTCGCGGTGCGGGCCTCCGAGGGCCGCGCGGTGCCGGTCACGGACGGGCAGCTGCGCGCGGCGCAGGCGGAGCTGGCCCGCGCCGGGCTGTGGGCGGAGCTGTCGGCGGCGGCCGGGCTGGCGGGGCTGCGGGCCTGCGCAGCGGAGGGCGCAGAGGACGGGGCTGCCGGGGCTGT
>NZ_JAAKZZ010000999.1 GCF_011045075.1 Streptomyces boncukensis | reverse complement strand
CCCGCCGTCCGCGCCGTCCGAGCCATTGGCGCCGGCGGCGGCCTCGGTACCGGACGCGGACGAGGGCGGGTCAGCCGTTCGGGAACGCGCCGGTCGGCCGGGCCCGGGTTCGGACCGGGGGTGTGGGGACGGTGAGGGCGCGGTGGAGGACGGTTTGCGGCAGCGACTTGGCGCACTGCGCACGCTGATCGGACTCTCGCTGCCCCGCGTCGGCCGAGCGGTGCTCGCGGAGGCGGGGCGGGTCCTGGACGAGGCGGCGTCCCGGCGGGAGCTGCCGCGCGGCTGTACGACGGTCGCTCTCGCGGGCGCGACGGGCAGCGGGAAGTCGTCCCTCTTCAACGCACTCACAGAGGCCCGTCTCGCGGAGACGGGCGTACGCCGTCCCACCACTGCCGCGCCTGTCGCCTGCACCTGGGGAGGGGAGGCGAACGGAGTCACCGACGGGGCGGAACGGCTGCTCGACCGGCTCGGCATCGCGGCGGACGCGCGGCACCGTCGCCCGCCCTCCGAGCTGAGCGGGCTCGTGCTCATCGACCTCCCCGACCACGACTCCGTCGCCCCGGGGCACCGCGAGCGGGTGGACCGGCTGCTGGAGCGGGTGGACGCGGTGGTGTGGGTCGTCGACCCGGAGAAGTACGCGGACGCCGTGCTGCACGAGCGCTATCTGCGGCAGCTGGCCGGACACGCCGAGGTCACCTTTGTCGTGCTGAACCAGCGGGACAGGCTCACCGGGGATGCCGTGGACGCCGTGCTGGACGATCTGCGGCGGCTGCTGGACGACGACGGTATGGCGCTCGGGGAGCACGGAGAGCCGGGGGCGTGCGTACTGTCGGTCTCGGCGCTCACCGGGGAGGGCGTCGACGAGCTCCGCGAGGAGCTGACCGGCTTCGCCGCCACACGGCGCGCCGCGCTGCTGCGGCTGCGCGCCGACCTGGACGGTGCGATGGGCCGGCTGCGTCCGGTGTACGCCGAGCCGGACCCGTACGCGGGCGCCCCCGGAGGGCTGACGGAGCGGGTACGGGAGGACTTCGACGACCGGCTCGCCGAGGCCGTGGGCGCGCGGGCGGTGGGCCAGGCGGCCGAGCGCGCCTGGCTGCGCCACGCCGAACAGCTGTCCGCCACCCCGTGGACGCGGCTGCG
>NZ_JAAKZZ010000998.1 GCF_011045075.1 Streptomyces boncukensis | reverse complement strand
GGAGGGAGCGGCGGGCGGCTCACGGCCTCGGGTCGCTCAGCAGTCCGCGCAAATCGGCGGCGGGCCAGCTGAGGGCCACCGGGCCCGGCCCGCCCAGTTCGTGCATCCAGCCGTGCGGATCGGGCGCCGTGCCCTCCTGCAGGGCCAGCAGTTCGGTGCGCAGCCGGGTGGTGACCGGGCCCGCGCGGCCGTCGCCGACCGTCCAGTCGGCGCGCGCCGAGCGCACCGCTCCGACCGGGGTGACGCCCGCCGCGGTGCCGCAGGCGAAGACCTCGGTCAGGGAGCCGTCGGCGGCGTCCCGGCGCCAGTCCTCCAGGGAGACCCCGCGCTCCCTGACCCGGTAGCCGAGGTCCCGGGCGAGGGTGAGGAGGGAGGAGCGGGTGATGCCGGGCAGCAGGGAGCCGGTCAGTCCGGGCGTGACGAGGAGGTCGCCGTAGACGAAGAAGATGTTCATGGCGCCCATCTCCTCCACCCACCGGCGCTCCCGCGCGTCCAGCCAGACCACCTGGTCGCAGCCGTGGGCGGTGGCCTCGGCCTGGCCGGCGAGGGAGGCGGCGTAGTTGGCGCCGGTCTTGGCGGCGCCGGTGCCGCCGGGCGCGGCACGGACGTACTCCTCGGACACCCACACGGAGACCGGCTCCGGGCCCGAGGAGAAGTAGCCGTCGACCGGCGAGGCGATCACGGCGAAGAGGTAGCTGTCGGCGGCGCGGACGCTGAGCGCGGCCTCCGTGGCGACCATGAACGGCCGCAGATACAGCGACTGCCCCGGCCGTTGCGGGATCCAGTCGCGGTCCATGCGCACCAGCGCGTCCAGGGAGGCGAGGAACGTCTTCTCGGGCAGCTCGGGCATGGCCAGCCGTCGCGCGGAGGCCCGGAAGCGGCGGGCGTTCTCCTCCGGGCGGAGGGCGGCTGCCTTCCCGCCGGGACGCCGGTGGGCCTTCAGCCCCTCGAAGACGCTCTGCCCGTAGTGCAGCGCCATGGCGGCGGGGTCGACGGGCAGCGGTCCGTGGCGGGCCATCCGCACGTCATGCCAGCCGTGCGCGGTGTCCCAGGAGATGAGCACCATATGGTCGGTGAAGAACCGGCCGAATCCGGGCCGTTCGAGGATCTCCTCGCGCGGGGGCCGGCCGGGGACGGGGGC
>NZ_JAAKZZ010000997.1 GCF_011045075.1 Streptomyces boncukensis | reverse complement strand
GCTTGACGGGGAGGGAGGCGGCGGGGGTCATGTGCACACCATAGATACAACAGGCATGCAAACAACACCACCGTCCGGGATACGGACGGCGCGGGGCGGCCCGTGCCCAGCCCACATCGCCGAGCACGGGCCGCACCGGCCTCAGCTGATCAGCCCCAGGTCGTCAACCTCACGTCGTCAGCCCCAGGTCATCAGCCGCTTGGGCCGCTCCAGCACCGCGGCGACGTCCGCGAGCACCTTCGAGCCCAGCTCGCCGTCGACCAGCCGGTGGTCGAAGGAGAGCGCGAGGGTGGTGACGTGGCGCGGCTTGACCTTGCCCTTGTGCACCCAGGGCTGCTCGCGGATCTGCCCGAAGGCGAGGATCGCGGACTCGCCCGGGGGCAGGATCGGCGTGCCGGAGTCCACTCCGAAGACGCCGACATTGGTGATCGTCGCCGTACCGCCGTTCATCTCCGCCGGGCTGGTCCGGCCCTCACGGGCCGTGGCGACCAGCTCACTGAGTGCGGACGCCAGTTCGGGCAGGGCCTTGTCCTGGGCGTCCTTGATGTTCGGCACGATCAGTCCGCGCGGGGTGGCGGCGGCGATGCCGAGGTTCACATAGTGCTTGCGGACGATCTCCTGGCGCTCCTCGTCCCACGCGGAGTTGACCTCCGGGTGGCGCCGGATGGCGATCAGGAACGCCTTCGCCACGATCACCAGCGGGTTGATCCGCACGCCCGCCATGTCCGGGTCCTGCTTCAGCTCGCGGACCAGCTTCATGGTGCGCGTGACGTCGACGGTCACGAACTCCGTGACGTGCGGCGCGGTGAAGGCGCTGGTGACCATCGCCTGCGCGGTCGCCTTGCGGACGCCCTTGACCGGGATCCGGGTCTCCCGGCCCGGTACGGCCTCCGCCGCCGGCTCCGGCTCCGGAGCCGGGGTCGGGGCCAGCGGGGCCTCCGGAGCCACCGGCGCGGTCGCCGTCGCGGCGGCGTGGACGTCCTCGCGGGTGACGACCCCGTCCGGCCCGGTCGGGGTGACGGCGGCGAGGTCGACGCCCAGGTCCCGGGCGAGCTTGCGGACCGGGGGCTTGGCCAGCGGCCGGCCCTCCGGCGCCACCCCGGCCTTCCCGTTCAGCTCCGGGGCCGCGGGGGCTGCGGGGGCTG
>NZ_JAAKZZ010000996.1 GCF_011045075.1 Streptomyces boncukensis | reverse complement strand
GCGGGTGCGCGCCCGGTACTGCTCCGGGGTGCGGTCCAGGTCGAGGTCGAGCATGCGGATGGCGTTGCCCCGCATCAGCTTCCACACCGTCTCGTCGTCGAGTCCTTCGACGTGGTCGAGGGCGATCTGCCGGGTGTGCGGGAAGGTGGAGTCGACGTGCGGGTAGTCGGTCTCGAAGGTGGCGTTGTCCCGGCCCACCGCGTCGAGGGAGGCCACGCCGTGCTTGTCGCGGAAGAAGCAGCAGAAGACCTGCCGGCGGTAGTAGGCGGAGGGCGGCTCGGGGACCAGGTCGCGCACGCCGCCCCAGGCACGGTGCTCCTCCCACACGTCGTCGGCGCGCTCCAGGGCGTAGGGGATCCAGCCCATCTGGCCCTCCGCGTACGCCAGCTTCAGCCCCGGGAAGCGCACCAGCACCCCGCTGAAGAGGAAGTCGGTCATCGACGCCATGGCGTTGTTGAACGACAGGGTGGCCTGTACGGCCGGCGGCGCGTCCGGGGAGGCGGCCGGCATCTGCGAGGACGAGCCGATGTGCATGCACACGACCGTTCCGGTCTCCTCGCAGACGGCGAAGAACGGATCCCAGTAGCCGGAGTGGATACTCGGGAGACCGAGGTATGTGGGGATCTCGCTGAAGGTCACCGCGCGCACCCCGCGCTCGGCGTTCCTGCGCACCTCGGCGACGGCCAGGCCCACGTCCCACAGCGGGATGAGGCACAGCGGGATCAGCCGGCCGCCGCTGTCGCCGCACCACTCCTCCACCATCCAGTCGTTGTACGCCCGCACACACGCCAGCCCCACCTCCTTGTCCTGCGCCTCGGCGAACGTCTGCCCGCAAAAGCGCGGAAAGGTGGGAAAGCACAGCGAGCCCTCGACGTGGTTCGCCTCCATGTCGGCGATCCGGGCCTTCGGGTCCCAGCAGCCGCGCCGCATCTGCTCCCGGGTGATGCCCTCCAGGGTCATCTCGTCCCGGCTGAAGCCCACGGCGGCGATGTTGCGCTTGTAGGGGAAGAGGCCGCCCTCGTACTCCCACCAGTCGGTCGGCGGCCCCTCCGGGTCGGTGGTGATCCGGTACCTCCCGCCCACGTACTCCAGCTCGCCGATGCCCATCGTGAGCGGCTTCGGCCCCCGGTCCCGGTACTTCGCAGGAAGCCACGTC
>NZ_JAAKZZ010000995.1 GCF_011045075.1 Streptomyces boncukensis | reverse complement strand
GCCCACGACCCGGTGACCGCCGGAAACGCGCCATTGATGCACCCCGGTAAGGCGGCTAGTGTCCGGATCGCCCGGCCGAATTCCGGCCAGGCATGGGGAGACAGACAAGGGAGCGCGCCATTAACACGTTGAGACGGAAGACGATACGCGGAGCCGCCGCGGCGGCCCTCTCACTGGGTGTCATCCTCGGCGCCGCGGCCACCGCCCCCGCCGCGTCCGCCGCGTCGCCGACTCCGCCGCCCGGCCCCACCATCATCGGCGGCGACGAGTCCACCGAGAGCTACCCCTTCATCGTCTCGCTCCAGTGGCAGGCGAACGGCAACCACATGTGCGGCGGCACCCTCGTCGCGCCCGACTGGGTGGTGACGGCCGCGCACTGCGTCAGCGACCCGGACGAGAACGGGGCGCCGTACAAGCTCAAGGACCCCTCCTGGGTACGCGCCCGGGTCGGATCCAACGACCGCGCCACGGGCGGCGCCCTCACCGACGTCAAGCAGTTCAAGGTCCACCCCAAGTGGACGTTCGAGACCTGGGACCGCAACGACGGGTACGACATCGCCCTCGTCCAGCTCTCCCGGAAGGTCTCCCAGCAGCCCGCGCCGCTGGCCACCGGCCTTCCCTCCGTCGGCAGCACCGTGAAGATGATGGGCTGGGGGTACACCGACGCCGCCGACAGCGACCCGGCCAAGCTCCCCAGGAAGCTCCGCGAGATCGACCTCACCGTCCTCGATCCCACGCTCAAGCGCTGCGCGGACGGCGCCTTCGGCGTCCGCGAGGGCGACTTCTGCGCCGACGACAACAGCACCGGCGGCACCTGCGGCGGCGACTCCGGTACGCCCGCCGTCCAGAAGGCGGGCGGCCGCTGGCAGCTGACCGGCCTCAACAGCCGGGGCACCGGCCCGTGCGGCGTCGGCGCCGACATCAACACCAGCGTGGGCGCCCACCACGACTGGATCACCAGCCAGATCAGCTGACGGCGACAGCCACGGGCCCCGGCCCCGGTACCGGCCCCGGTACCGGGGGCGCACACACCCGTTGCTGTCGCGCCGGCGGGTGCAGGATGGGGGCATGCGGGACGACCGATTCACAGGACCGGTGCCGCGCCCCGGCAGCCACGGTTCCCGCTCCCCGGCGCTGACCTCCCGGATGGGCGGGGGCGGG
>NZ_JAAKZZ010000994.1 GCF_011045075.1 Streptomyces boncukensis | reverse complement strand
CCCTCCTGGCCCCCGCCCCCGGCCGCCTCGGCGAGGGCGTGCTGACACCGGACCGGCTGCTGGCCCCGGCGCTGCACGCCGCGCTGCGCGAGGCGCTGGGCCCCGGGCGGGACGGACTGCGGATCCTGCCGATCTGCGCCGACACCGCGGTGGCCGACCTCGCCCGCTGCCTCGGCGCCGAGGCGGCCCTGCCCGGCCACGCCTTCCACACGCAGGGCGGCAGCGCCCTGGTCAACAGCAAGGCGGCGTTCCGCGCGGTGGCCGCCGGGGCGGGGGTGGCGACCGCGACCGGCACGGTGGTCGGCGATCCGCACGAGGCGGCCCGCGCCATCGGCGCCCTGCTCGGCGAGGGCCACTGCGCCATCGCCAAGCAGGAGTTCAACGGCGGGGGCCTGGGCAACGAGATCCTGGCGCCCGCGCCCGGGGTCGACCCCGTGGGCGCTTCCCGCGCCCTGGTGCTGCCCGACGGCGCGGCCATCGACGCGTACGCGGCGGAACGCTGGCCGTGGCTGTCCGACGACGGCCGGCACCGGCTGGTGGTGGAGCGCTTCCACCCCGGCGCCGTACCGGCGTACGCGGAGTTCGAGGTCACCGACCGGGCCGTCGAACTCGTCGGCACCGGCGAGATCCTGATGGACCCGGTGGCCGTGGGCGAGATCGTGCCCGCACTCGCCACGCTGCCCGCACCCGCCGTGGCCGAGCTGATCGCGGCCGGCCGACGGCTGTGCGAGGCGTACCGGGCACTGGGCTACCGGGGCACGATCAGCGCCGACGCGTACCGCACCGCGGAGGGCGAGATCCGCTTCAGCGAGGCCAACGGCCGCATCACCGGTTCGACGCATCTGCACACCGTCATGGGCGCCCGCCTGGTGGGCCCCGCGCTGCGGTCGCGGCGCGTCTACCTCGGCGGCGAGTGCTCCGCCCCGTCCTTCCCCGCCGCCGCGGCCGCGCTGGCCGACGCCGGGCTCGCCTTCGACCCGGCGGCCGCCACCGGCGTGGTGCTCGTGAACGACCTCGGTCCGGCGGCCCGCGGCGTCATGTACTGCGCCGTCGCCGAGGACCTCGCCGGTGCCCGGGAGCAGCAGCGGGCCCTGATGCCGCTGCTGGCCGCGGCCCCGGTCTGATCCGCGGGGCGGCCCGTACCCCGCCCGCGGATCAGACC
>NZ_JAAKZZ010000993.1 GCF_011045075.1 Streptomyces boncukensis | reverse complement strand
GCCCAGCGACACCCCCGCCAGTCCCTCCGCGCGGCGCCGGGCGGCCAGGCCGTCCAGGAAGGCGTTCGCCGCCGCGTAGTTGGCCTGCCCCGGGGTGCCGAACGTCGCCGAGGCCGAGGAGTAGAGCACGAACAGGCCCACATCCGCGCTCCGGGTCAGCTCATCCAGGTTCGCCGCGGCGGTGGCCTTCGCCCGCAGCACGGTGTTGAGACGCTCCTGAGTCAAGGCGGTGAACACCCCGTCGTCCAGCACCCCGGCGGCATGCACCACACCCGTCAACGGCGCGTGGCCGGGGATGTCCGCGAGAACGGCGGCCAGAGCGTCGCGGTCGGCCGCGTCACAGGCCACGATCCGCACATCGGCGGCGCCCAGCGCGGTGAGTTCGGCGGCCAGGTCCGCGGCGCCGGGCGCGTCCGGGCCCTGCCGGGAGAGCAGCAGCAGCTGCCGGATGCCGTGCCCGGCCACCAGATGCCGGGCCAGCAGACCACCCAGCGTCCCCGTACCACCAGTGATCAACACCGTGCCATCCCGATCCACCGGCACGGACTGCCCCGCACCCGCAACCCGCTCCAGCCGGGGCACCAGAACCTGCCCCTCCCGGACAGCCACCTGCGGCTCATCCACACCCGCCAACAGCCCCAGATCCACCTCATCGCCCACCGCGAGAGCGGGATCGGCATCCACCAGCACAATCCGGTCGGGATGCTCGGACTGCGCCGAACGCACCAACCCCCACACCGCCGCACCCACCACATCCACACTCTCGCCAGGCCCCGCGGGCACCGCACCCCGCGTCACCACCACCAGACGCGCGCCGGGGGAGTCCTCCTCCAGCCACTCCTGTGTGCGGCGCAGGACCTCACCCGTCACCTGTTCCACCGGCCCGTCCCCGACCACCAGGGTGGAGAAATCCCCCGGCCCGGACGGATCAGCCGCCGGCTGTGCGGTCCACTCGACGGCGAACAGGGCGTCATCGCCCAGCCTCCCGGCCGAGGAGAGCTGATCGGCCGCCACCTCCCGCGAGACCAGGGACTCCACCGCCAGCACCGGCCGCCCCGCACCATCCGCGGCCTGCACCCGCACACCCTCACCCTGAGCGTGCACCGCCACCCGCAACGCGCTCGCCCCGACCGCGAACAACTCCACACCCGACCACACAAACGG
>NZ_JAAKZZ010000992.1 GCF_011045075.1 Streptomyces boncukensis | reverse complement strand
CCCTTCCCCCGTACGTCCCCCACGACCATCCGCACGCCGTACGGCGTGTGCTGTACGGCGTAGAAGTCGCCGCCGATGCTCGCCTCGGTCTGCGCCGCCTTGTAGCGCGCGGCGATCGACAGGCCGCCCACCCGGTCCGGCGGCTCGGGCAGCACCGCCAGCTGCGCCGCCTCGGCGACGACCCGGGCGCGGGCGAGCTGCTCGTCGCTGCGGCGGATCAGCAGGTGCATGCCGACGGCGAGGACCGAGACGAGGACGACGGCGAACGCGGGCAGCATCCGCTCGAACCCGGCCACGAGGTCCGTGTAGGTGTACGCCAGCACGCTGACGGTGACGCTGGAGACGATCCCGGTGATCACCGTCGCGCGCAGGGTCTGCAGCGCGGCGGCCGAGACGGAGGCCGCGGCGAAGAGCGCCGAGATCGTCAGGCCCGGGATCAGCAGCTCGATCACCGTGCCGAGCAGGATGAAGAGGGCGGGCAGCAGCCGCGCGTACCGCCGCAGCGCGCGGTACGGAACCCGGTGCTCCGGACAGCCGCCGGGCGGCTCGTCGGCGGCGGCCTCCGGGGACTCGGCGGAACCCGGTCTGGGGGGTCTGCTGGCTTTCTCCTGCACTGTCCTAATCTGACGTGTACGCGAGCGGACGGCCACTCGGCCGTGTCCGGTGGATCTTGCCGGTGGTTCGCCGCGCCCCTGACGGGACACGCAGGGGCAGCCCCGGCCCGGCAGCGGGCAACCACGGCAGAGGGCAACCACGATCCGCCGGATACGCTCCGCGTCAGCCCCAGAACGCCTCCGCGAACGCGTCGCCGAGGAACACCGCGCCCAGCCCCGCCACCACGCTGGCCACCGCGTTCACACCGGCCAGGAAGGCCGCGCCCTGCTCCCGCAGCCGCAGCGTCTCATACGAGAAGGTGGAGTACGTGCTCAGCGCCCCGCACAGCCCCGTGCCCAGCAGCAGCTGGACGTCGGACGAGGCCGCGCCCGCCACCACCGCGCCGGTGACCAGCCCCAGCAGCAGGCATCCCGCGATATTCGCGCTGAGCGTGCCCCAGGGAAAGACGGAATCGTGCCGCAGCTGGACGACGCGGTCGGTGACATACCGCAGCGGCGCCCCGACCATGGCCCCGGCGACGACGAGCACCCAGTTCACGCCCTGTCTCTTA
>NZ_JAAKZZ010000991.1 GCF_011045075.1 Streptomyces boncukensis | reverse complement strand
TTGCGCCCCCGCAAGGAGGCGGGCAGCAGCGGCCGAACGAACTCCCACTCCGCATCAGACAGTTCATGGCGACGTATCACCCGACCATGATCCACCATCCAAGATCAATTGAAGACACCGCCTAGGAGGTGCCGTCACCCCCGGCGGCGTTTCCCCGGGGCGGATCGGGTCACCCGGCGGCCATGCGGAATCCTCTTGCGAAGATCGAAAAGCTGGAGAGCGCCACAGCGCTCGACCGGTTCGCCGCGCCGCTGCGGTCCGGGGTCAAGGCGCTGCCGCTGGGCCCGGTGCGCGGGGCGCTGCACGGAGGCTGGCAGGGGCACGCGCTGCATCCGGCCCTGGTCCAGGTGCCCATCGGCGCCTGGAGCTCCGCCGCGCTTCTCGATCTTTGCGGCGGTGACCACCGCGCCGCACGTCTGCTGATCGCCACAGGGCTGGCGGCCGGGACGCCGGCCGCTGTGAGCGGGGCGGTCGACTACGCGGAGCAGTTCCCCGAACATCAGCGTGTCGGGGTCGTGCATGCGGCGGCGAACATCACAGCCGTGGCCCTGTACACCGCCTCCCTCGTCGCCCGCCGCAGGCCCGGCCGTGGACGGCTGCTCGGCTTCGCCGGACTCACCGCCGCCACGGTCGGCGGGTTCCTCGGCGGTCACCTGGCGCACCGGCAGGGCGCCGGGGTGAACCACGGCGATTCGGTCCCCCACCTGATCGACGCGAGCTGGCACCCGGTCGGCGCGCCGGAGGAGTTCCCGCGAGGTGAGGTCGTCCGGCGGACGGTCGGCGAGGTGCCGGTGATGCTGGTACGGGACGAGGAGGGCCTCGGTGAACTGCACGCGCTCGCGGACAGGTGCGCGCACCTGTCCGGTCCGCTGTCGGGGGGTGAGGTCTGCGACGGCCAGGTGACCTGCCCGTGGCACGGCAGCACGTTCCGCGTCACCGACGGCTCCCGCGTGGCGGGCCCGGCCACCTCTGATCAGCCCGCCTTCCAGGTACGGCTCAACGACGGCCTGGTCGAGGTACGGCTGCCCACGGCCAAGGCCGTGCCCTAGGGGGTGTTTCGAAAGCCCCGCACGCCACCTGGAACGCCCGGCACGTGCTCTCGCCGCACCGGCCGAAAGCCCGAGTACGCCCAGTACGAGGGCTTTCACCCGGCACGCCGAGAGCACGCA
>NZ_JAAKZZ010000990.1 GCF_011045075.1 Streptomyces boncukensis | reverse complement strand
ACAGGGCAGGGGCTGCCCCTTGCTGTCTCGTCGCGGGGTGCGGGTGCCCGGTGGCTGGGCGCGCAGTTCCCCGCGCCCCTGAAGCGCCCCCGCGGGGCGCCGCAGCCCCTTCCCCGCACGGTCCGCTGGTCACGGTCTAGTATCCGGCGCCCGGCCCTATGGCGAGTTCGGGGTGGTGTCCGCCGGCGACCTCCCGCCAGCAGGCGCCGAAGTCCACCGCCACGTCCGCGTCGGCCGTGACGCCCGCCGAGTGGGCGGTCACCACGGTCCGGGGGAGGTCCCAGACCGGGGAGTCCGGGCCCGCCGGCTCGTCGGGCAGGACGTCGAGCACCGCGGAGCGCACGTGCCCCGCGCGCAGCGCCGCGTCCAGCGCCCGCAGGTCGACGGACTCGCCGCGGCCCACATTGACGAAGGCGGCACCGCGCAGCGCGGTGAACAGGGCGGTGTCGAAGAGGCCCGCCGTGTGCGGGGTCAGGGGGAGGGCGTTGACGACCCAGCGGGCCCCGGCGAGGGCGCCGCGCGCCTCGTCGAGGGAGAGGACGCGGTCGCAGCCCGGCGTCGCGCGCGGGGTGCGGGCGACCCCCGTGGTGTGGACGCCCACCCGCTGGAGGGCGGCGGCCACGGCCGAGCCGATGCGGCCGGTGCCGAAGACGAGGGCGCGCTGTCCGGCGGCGAGCTCACCGGGACGGCGGTGCCAGACGCGGTCCCGGTGCTGGACGAGGAAGCCGGGCACGTCCTGGCAGTCGGCGAGCACCCAGCCGAGGACGTACTGCGCGATGCGCTCGCCCATCCGCCCCACCGTGCGGGTGAGCAGGACGCGCTCGGGCCAGGGCGCGGGCCCGGCGGCGAGGAGGGCGTCCACGCCCGCGTTGGTGCTGTGCGTCCACAGCAGCCGCCCGGCGTGCCGCCCGCGGCGCAGCGACTCGGGAAGGGCGGGGCCGACATGGACCAGGGGCGCAGGACCGTCGTCCGGCTCACGGTGCACCGGGCGGCCGGCGACGGCCGCGATCTCGTGCACCAGCGCGTCGGAGAGCGCGGGGTCCGCGACGACGCGCGCCCCGTCCGCCAGGGCGCTGCGCAGCGCCTCGATGTCCACACCGTCCGCTCCCCGGGTCATGCCCTCACCCCGTTCACCTGTTCGCCGATCACGGAAGGAGCGTACGGGGCGGGT
>NZ_JAAKZZ010000098.1 GCF_011045075.1 Streptomyces boncukensis | reverse complement strand
GCTCCGGCCCGGCCGCCGCCTGCCCGGCCCGCTCCAGACCGGCCTGCTCCAGACCGGCCGCCTCCGCCCCGTCGAGCAGGGCCCGGACGCCGGGGGCGCGCTCCGGGCCGCGCTCCGGGCCGCCGAACGTCCAGCCGAGCAACGCGCCGTAGAACCGCTTCCCCCGCTCGACGTCGGGCAGCCCGACATCCGCCCAGCAGGGCTCCCCCTCCGCGAAGTGCCGTGCGCTCGCGTCCATACCTCGCCGCTCCTCCGTCCCACCGCCCGCGCGGGGCCCCGGTGCCGGGCGTGTGCCCTGCCTGAGAGTGTCGCCGACGCCACTGACAGCCGGGCCGCACCCGTTTGCACGCGGAGGAATCGCGGGGAGATCACCCCTCGGTAAGCTGACGGCATGACAGGACAAGTTCGAACCGTCGACGGCCGGGTGGCCGGGCGCCGCGGTCAGGCGACGCGGCAGAAGCTGCTCGACTGCCTCAGCGAGATGCTCAGCTCCTCGCCGTACCGCGACGTCAAGGTCATCGACGTCGCACGGAAAGCGGGCACGTCCCCAGCGACCTTCTACCAGTACTTCCCGGACGTCGAGGGCGCGGTCCTGGAGATCGCCGAGTCCATGGCGAAGGAGGGCGCGTCGCTGACCGAGCTCGCCGCCGGGCGCTCCTGGGTGGGCAAGGCGGGCTGGCAGACCGCGCAGGACCTGGTCGAGGGCTTCCTGACGTTCTGGCGGAAGAACGACGCCATCCTGCGGGTGGTCGACCTGGGCGCGGCGGAGGGCGACAAGCGGTTCTACAAGATCCGCATGAAGATCCTCAACTCCGTGAACAACTCCCTGGCCGACGCCATCAAGGACCTGCAGTCCAAGGGCAAGGTCGACAAGGACGTCAACGCCAACGCGGTCGCCGGCTCCCTGGTCGCCATGCTCGCGTCGGTCGCGGGACACCAGAAGGGGTTCCAGAGCTGGGGCGTCAAACAGGCCGAACTGAAGCCCAGCCTGGCCCTGCTGGTCCACCTGGGCGTCACGCAGAAGAAGCCCGTCAAGTAGCGCGCCCGGCCGGCGCGTCCCTGCGCTCCAGCCGGAAGATCCTCAGCTGCCGTTCCACGCGCGCCTGGTACGCCGCGTAGGGCGGCCAGAACTCCCGCAGCCTCTCCCACGCCTCCTGCCGTTCCGCCCCCTCCAACTGGCATGCCCGTACGGGGATGTCCGTACCGTTCCAGCTGATGACGGCGTCCGGACAGTGCCGCAGGTTCGCGGTCCAGGCCGGGTGCCCCTGCCTGCCGAAGTTGCTGCCGATCACCAGCCAGCTTCCGCCCTCCCGCTCCGGCATGCACGCGAGCGGCGTGCGGCGCGGCCGCCCGCTCCTGGCGCCGGTCGACATGAGCACGAGGCCGGGCAGCATCCGCGTGCTGAGCATGGCCCTGCCACCGGTCAGCCGGTGCACCGCGCGGTCCAGCGCCGGCACGACGTACGGCGCGACCCTGGCGAAGGTCCGTGTGGCGGAGACCCGCTGGATGGTCTTCGTCCTGTGTGCCATGGCTCCTCCACTCCGCTCGGACGGACACTTCCCGCACGCGCCGGACGGGCACACCGTCCGCACCCCGGACGGGCGTGCGTCAGGCGGGCGTGCGTCAGGCGGGCGTGCGTCAGGCGGGCGTGCGTCAGGCGGGCGGTACGGCGGCGAGTGCCGCCACCGCGCTGTCGGCCGCCGTTCGGCCTCCGCTCAGGCCCGCCCGCTCGGCCGCCGCGGTGCGCAGTCTGTGCACCGGTCCGAAGAGCAGCTCGTCCCCGGCGGCGCGCTTGAAGTAGAGGTGCGCCTCGTGCTCCCAGGTGAAGCCGATGCCGCCGTGCAGCTGCACCGCCTCGCCCGCCGCCAGCCGGAGCGCCGTCAGGCCCTGCGCGAGGGCGAGCCCGCCCGCCGTACCGGCTTCGGCCTGCGCGTGGTCGGCCGCCCAGGCGGCGTAGTACGCGGCCGACCGCGCGGCGCGCACCTGGACGTGGACATCCGCGAGCCGGTGCTGCACCGCCTGGAAGGAGCCGATCGGGCGGCCGAACTGGTGGCGTGCCTTCACATGGTCCACCGTGCGCGCCAGCGCGCTGTCCGCCGCGCCGACCGCCTCGGCGGCCAGGACGGCGGCGGCCCGGGGGCCCAGCCGGGCGAGCGCCTCCCCCGCGTCGCTCTCGTCGTTCGCTCCGAGCAACTCGGCGGGTGTGTTCCGCAGTTCGACACGGGCGACCGCACGGGTCTCGTCCAGCGCGGTCTGCCGGGCGCGTGCCGTTCCAGGGGCGCTGCCGCGCACCAGGAAGAGCAGGGTCCGGCTGCGCGCGAAGCCGCCCGTGTGGGCGGCGACGAGCAGCAGCCCGGCGGTGTGCCCGTGCGGCACCTGGCCGGCCTCCCCGAACAGCCGCCACCCGCCGTCCGTCCTGCGGGCCTGCATGCCGCCCGCACGGCCGCCGCCCGACCAGCAGCCGTTCGCCGTGCGCGCCGCCTCGTCCCCGGCGGGCGCGAGGCCGAGGGCGCGCGCGAGCGCACCCCCGGGGACGGCGAGGGTGGCGGTGGCCTCCCCGGCCGCGAGGGGCGGCAGCAGCGCTCCGCGCTGCTCCTCGGTGCCGCACAGGGCGATCAGCGGCGCGGCGAGCGCCGAGGTGGCGAACAGCGGCGAGGGCAGCAGCACGCGTCCCGCCTCCTCGAAGGCGAGGGCGAGCTCCACGCTGCCGCAGCCCGCCCCGCCGTAGGCGCAGGGCACCGCGAGTCCGGGGAGCCCCAGCCGGCCCGCGAGGGCGCTCCAGAGCTCCTCGTCGTACCCGGCCGCGGTGCACACGGCGGCCCTGACGTCACCCGGCCCTGACCGCTTGGCCAGCACGTCGCGCAGCGCCGTACGGATCGCCCGCTGCTCCTCGCTGGACGAGGCATCCATCGCCCGCTCCCTCCGGGTAGCTGACGTGACGTCACATCAGGCCACCGATGGTAGGAACCCGGCCCGCGGATGCCCAGGGTCGTTCCGCACGAATCTGATGTACCGTCAGATCCATGTCCGAACGCCGGGTAGCCATCGCCGGGGTCGCACTCTCCGACACCGGCCGCGTCGACCACGCCACCGCGCACGCGCTCCACGCCCAGGCCGCCCGCCGGGCGCTCGCGGACGCGGGCGGCGGCCTCACCCGCGACCACATCGACGGCCTCGCCTCCGCCGGCCTGGGCACGCTGGCCCCCGCGGAGATCGCCGACTATCTGGGACTGCGCCCCGCCTGGGTGGACTCCACCCACGTGGGCGGCTCCACCTGGGAGGTCATGGCGGCGCACGCCGCCGACGCCGTCGCGCGCGGACAGGCGGGCGCCGTGCTGCTCGTCTACGGCTCCACGGCCCGCGCCGACCTGAAGGCCCGCCGCCGTACCGCCGAGCTCTCCTTCGGCACGCGCGGGCCGCTCCAGTTCGAGGCACCGTACGGACACACCCTCGTCGCCAAGTACGCCATGGCGGCGCGCCGCCATATGCACCAGTACGGCACCACGCTGGAGCAGCTGGCCGAGGTCGCCGTCCAGGCGCGCGCGAACGCCGCCTCCAATCCGGACGCCCTGTACCGCGACCCCCTCACCGTGGACGAGGTGCTGTCCGGGCCCCTCATCGCGGACCCCTTCACCAAGCTGCACTGCTGCGTACGGTCGGACGGAGGGTGCGCCGTGCTGCTGGTCGGCGAGCATCTGGTGCCGGAGCTGGCCAAACCGCCGGTCTGGGTGCTCGGGTCCGGCACCGCCGTCTCGCACACCGCCCTGTCCGAGTGGGACGACTTCACGGTCTCCCCCGCGGCGGCGTCCGGGCGGGCCGCGTTCGCCCGCGCCGGGGTCGCCCCCGCCGACATCGACATCGCCGAGATCTACGACGCCTTCACCTATATGACCCTCGTCACACTCGAAGACCTGGGCTTCTGCGCGAAAGGAGAGGGCGGCGCGTTCGTGGAGCGGGGGCGGCTGCTGCGGGACGGCGCGCTGCCGGTGAACACGGACGGCGGCGGGCTGTCGGCCTGCCATCCGGGCATGCGCGGCCTGTTCCTGCTCGTGGAGGCGGTCCGGCAGCTGCGGGGCGAGGCGGGCGACGGGCGCCAGGTCCGCGTGCGGGACGGTTCACCGCCCGCGCTCGCGGTCGCCTCGGGCACGGGCGGCTGGTTCTGCTCCTCGGGGACGGTCGTCCTCGGCCGGGACTGAGCAGCGGGCGGGCGGCGGGCACACGGCGGGCGCGCCGCGGCCGGGGGACGCCCGGCGGGCCCGCTTCCGGTACTCGTACAAACCGCCTGTATACACCATATGTATAGTGCACCGGGTGCTGATCACATCCATACGGTCGAAGACCGCCGGGCCCCTGACCACGGCCCTGCTGTCCACCGCGGCGGCCTCGCTCCTGCTGAGCGGCTGCGCGCGGGTGGACACCACCTCTCCTGCCGAGGCCCGGCAGCATCCGGCCGCCGAGAAGAGCGACGGCAAGAGCCAGAGCAAGCCCGCGCCGGGCGCCGGGCGCCCCGACTGCCGCAAGGCCAAGTGCGTGGCCCTCACCTTCGACGCGGGGCCCAGCGAGAACACGCCGCGGCTGCTGCGCATCCTGAAGCGGGAGGACGTGCACGCGACATTCTTCCTGCTCGGCAAGAAGCACATCACACGCCATCCGGACCTGGTGCGCCGGATCGCCGACCAGGGGCACGAGGTCGCCAACCACACCTGGTCCCACGGCATCCTCACCGACCTGGGGGACGACGACGTACGCGACGAGATATCCCGCGTGCAGCGCCGGGTGCGCCAGCTCACCGGCACCACGCCCCGGCTGATGCGCCCGCCCCAGGGACGTACGGACGAGCACGTCAGCAAGCTGTGCCGGGAGCTGGGCGTCGCCCAGGTGCTGTGGAGCGTGACGGCGAAGGACTACAAGACCACCGACTCCGCGCTGATCAGGAAGCGGGTCCTCGACCAGACCGACCGCGACGGCATCATCCTGCTGCACGACATCTACAAGGGCACGGTGCCCGCCGTCCCCGGGATCATCAAGGCGCTGAAGAAGAAGGGCTACACGTTCGTCACCGTGCCCGAGCTGCTGGCACCGGGCGCGCCGGAACCGGGTAAGGTCTACCGCCCGTAGGCCGTCTCCGGCGGCGCCCCGCGCTCCAGGCGCTGGAACATCACATGCAGCCCGACGAAGCCCTCCACCGGGTGGTGGAAAGCGCCGGGAACGGTGCCGACGATCTCGAAGCCGAGTGAGGTCCACAGCGCGACGGCAGGGGTGTTGCGCTCCACCACGGCGTTGAACTGCACCCCGCGGAACCCCTGCCGCCGGGACCAGTCCAGCATGTCCACGCCCAGCGCCCGCCCGGCTCCGCGCCCGCGGGCCCGGGAGTCCACCAGGAAGCTGCCGCTGGAGATATGCGCCCCGCCGCCCGCGCGGTTGGCGTACATATTGGCCGTGCCCAGGACGGTGCCCCGGTCGTCCACGGCGACGGTCGTACGGCCGGGCGGGCCGACCATCCACAGGGCGCGGGCCGCCTCCTCGCCGATGTCGCGGGGGTAGGGGAGGGCCTCCCCGGCGGCGCAGATCTCCTGGAGGAAGGGCCAGATGGCGGGCCAGTCCCCGGCTGCCGCGTCCCGAACGTCGATGTCCACGACAGCACCCTGCCACGGCTTCCGGCGAGGGAGCGGGTGACGTACGCCACCTCCGGCTCAGCCGCTCCCCGCGGGCCGGAACACCGGCACCGCGAACTCCGGACCATCCGGGCTGTCCGGGCTGTCCGGGCCGCCGGGGGGCTCGGCGCGGAAGTGCACCCGCAGCTCCATTCCCACCCGCAGCCGGGCGTCCGGGCAGTGGGTGACCTCCGTCATCATGCGGGGCCCCTCGGCGAGCCGCACCACCGCCGCGACATACGGGACCCGCTGCCCGAACGGCGGCAGGTCGTTGCGGTGCACCACGGACCAGGTGTAGAGCGTGGCCCGGCCGCTCGCCTCCTCCCAGACGACGTCCTCGCTCCAGCAGCGCGGGCAGAACTCGCGCGGATAGTGGTGCGCCGCGCCGCACCCGGCCGCGCGGCAGCGGCGCAGGAGCAGCCGCCCCCGGGCCGCCGCCTCCCAGTACGGCCGGGTGAACTCGTCTCGCTCCGGCACATCGAACCGCGCCTGACTGCGGACCATGGAAACAGCCACCTCCCGCTCTCCTGCGGTACGCCGGCCCGGCAATCGCCGCCGGACACTTCCTGACGACCCATCAGTTCAGTAATCTGACAGAGCGTCAGTTACGTTGCCAGTGACAGGAGTGGCGAGAACGATGCTCGGATCGACGCGCGGCACCCTCACCACCGGCCCCCGTTCCGCCCGTGTGCTGGCCTGCCCGGAGCAGTCGCCGAACACCCGTCCCGTGCATGCGCGGGCGGGAGAGTCGGCGGACGGGGCCGGCGCCGCGGCAGCGGATGCCGCCCGCACCCAGGACCCCGACGTCAGCGGGCGCCCGCTGCACGCCGCCGTCCCCGACCTGGACCGCTTCTTCCGGCCGGAGAGCGTGGCCGTGGTCGGCGCCTCCGATGCCGAGGGGCGGCCGAACACCGGAATCACCCGACAGCTGTTCGACTGGGCGGAGCGCGTGGGCGCCCGGCTCCACCCCGTGCACCCGCAGCGGAGCACCGTCTTCGGACGGCCCTGCGTCCGCTCCGTCGCCGAGCTTCCCGGACCGGTCGACCTGGCCGTGCTGCTGGTCGCCGACCCGCTGCCCGTGCTGGAGCAGCTTGCGGAGGCCAAGGCCGGGTTCGCCGTCGTCTTCGCCTCGGGGTTCGCCGAGACCGGTGCGGAGGGTGCCGAGGCCCAGCGGAAGCTGGCCGAGGCCGCCGCGCGGGCCGGACTGCGGCTGCTGGGCCCGAACACCAACCTCAACGCCTTCGAGCACTTCCGCGACGATCTCGATGGCCCGGCCATCGCGCTGATCACCCAGTCAGGCCACCAGGGCCGCCCCGTCTTCGCCCTGCAGGAGCTGGGCATCCGGCTGTCCCACTGGGCGCCGACGGGGAACGAGGCCGATCTGGAGACAGCCGACTTCGTCTCGTACTTCGCCTCGCGGCCCGAGGTCGGCGCCGTCGCCGCATATGTGGAAGGGCTCAGGGACGGCCGCGCGTTCCTGCTCGCCGCCGACCGGGCGGCGCGGAGCGGCGTGCCCGTCGTCGCCGTGAAGGTCGGCCGCACCGAGACCGGCGCGCGGACCGCCGCCTCCCACACCGGCAAGCTGACCGGCGCCGACGCCACGGCCGACGCGGCGATGCGGCAGAGCGGCGTGATCCGCGTGGCCGGCCTGGACGAGCTCCAGGACACCGCGGCCCTGCTGGCCCGCGCCCGCCCTCCGCGCGCGGAGGGCGTGGCCGTCTACGCGATATCCGGCGGCACCGGCGCGCACCTCTCGGACCTCGCCGCCGGCGCGGGGCTGACGCTCCCCACGCTGTCGGCCGCGAAGCAGGCGGAGCTCCACCAGTGGATCCCCGGCTATCTCTCCGTGGCCAACCCGGTCGACTGCGGGGGACACCCCGTGGGCGACTGGCGGGGCCGGAAGATCATCGACGCGCTCCTGGCCGACCCGGACATCGGCGTCCTCATCTGCCCCATCACGGGTCCGTTCCCCCCGATGAGCGACAGGCTCGCGCAGGACCTGGCCGACGCGGCGGAGGAGACGGACAAGCTGGTCTGCGTCGTGTGGGGCTCGCCCGTCGGCACCGAGGACGCCTACCGGCACACGCTCCTGGGCTCCTCGCGGGTGGCCACCTTCCGCACCTTCGCCAACTGCGTGAACGCCGTCCGGGCCTACCTCGGGCACCACCGCTTCATCCGCGACTACCGCTCGCCCTTCGACAGCGCGCCGCGCACACCCTCTCCGTCCTTCCGCAAGGCGCGGGAACTGCTCCGGCCGGGCGAGCGGCTCAGCGAGCACGCCGCCAAGCAGCTGCTGCGCGCGTACGGGATCCGCGTGCCGCGGGAGCAGCTCGTCACGAGCGCGGCCGGTGCCGTCCGGTCCGCCGCGCAGGTCGGCTACCCGGTGGTCATGAAGGCGTCCGCCCCGCAGCTCGCCCACAAGAGCGACTACGGGCTGGTGAAGGTCGCGCTGACCTCGGCCAGCCAGGTCCGCGAGACATACCGGGAGCTGACCGAGGTCGCCCGCTGCGAGGGCATCGAGCTGGACGGGGTCCTGGTCTGCCAGATGGTCGACCCCGGCGTGGAGATGGTCGTGGGCGTCTCGCAGGACGCGGTGTTCGGGCCGACGGTCACGGCAGGGCTCGGCGGGGTGCTGGTGGAGGTGCTGCGCGACACCGCCGTGCGGATCCCGCCGTTCGGCGAGGAGGCCGCGCGGGACCTGATCGGCGAACTGCGCGGCAGGGCGCTCCTCGACGGGGTGCGCGGCAGGCCGCCGGCGGACGTGGACGCGCTGGTCGAGGTCGTCCTGCGGGTCCAGCGGATGGCACTGGAGCTGAGCGGCACGGCGCCCGGCCTGCTGGCCGAGCTGGACATCAACCCGCTGGTGGTGCTGGAGCGCGGGCAGGGCGCGGTGGCACTGGACGCGCTCGCCGTCTGCGGCTGACCGCACGGCCGGCGGCCGTGCAGGGAACTGCGAAGGGAATCTGCACACGATGACCTCGACCTCCTCCCCCGAAGCCGCGGGTCCCGGGCGGGAGTCCCGGGAGCGGCCCGTGGACTCCGTTGTAACCCAGGCCACTGACAACGCCGTCCGCTGGCTCGCTCTCGACCGCCCCGAGGCTCTCAACGCCCTCACCTGGGACCAGCGGGAGCGCCTGATCGCACTGCTCGCCGACGCCTCGGCGGACCCGGCCGTACGTGCCGTCGTGCTCACCGGGCGTGGCCGGGGCTTCTGCGCAGGCGCCGATCTCCGAGGCGCCCCCGGCGCCGGGCGCGCGCGGGCGCCAGGGGACGTGGCCCGGACCGTCGAGCGGGGCGCACAGCGGCTCATCGCGGCCGTGCTGGACTGCGAGAAGCCGGTGCTGGCCGCCGTCAACGGCACCGCGGCCGGGCTCGGCGCCCATCTCGCGCTCGCCTGCGACCTGGTGCTGGCGGCCGAGGAGGCCGCGTTCACCGAGGTGTTCGCGCGCCGCGGCCTGGTGCCGGACGGCGGAGGCTGCTATCTGCTGCCGCGGCTGGTGGGGCCGCAGCGGGCGAAGGAGCTGATGTTCTTCGGCGACGCGCTGTCCGCCGCGGACGCGGAGCGGCTGGGGCTGGTCAACCGCGTGGTCGCGGGCGGTGAGCTGACGCAGACGGCGCGCGCCTGGGCCGAGCGGCTGGCGCAGGGCCCCACACGGGCGCTGGCGCTGACGAAGCGACTGGTCAACGACTCGCTGGAGGCCGGACGTTCGGCCTCCTTCGCCGCGGAGGCGCAGGCGCAGGAGCTCAACATGGCGACCCGGGACGCCCAGGAGGGCCTGACCGCGTTCGCGGAACGCCGCCCGGCCGTCTTCGAAGGGCGGTAGGGCGTGCCCGGCGGGCGGGGCGCAGGGCCGGCAAGGAGCGGGCTTCGGCCCTTCCTCTCCGAGGAAACAACGGCTTCAATGGGGGCATGATGGGACACGCCGGAATGGCGGCCACCGCGGTGCGGCTCCTACGGACGGCCGGGGCGCCCTCCGCGCATGCCGACGGCGACGCCCCGCTCCCCCGTCCGCCCCTGCGCGCCGTCCACGAGGACGAGCGCGCCCCCGTGAGCCCGGCCGAGTTCCGGCGCGTGCTGGGGAACTTCGCCTCCGGCGTCACGGTGGTCACCGCCCCCGCCGCCGAGGGTGAGGCGGGCCCGGCCGGGTTCGCCTGCCAGTCGTTCGCCTCCCTGTCGCTCGACCCTCCGCTCGTCTCCTTCATGGTCGCGCGGACGTCCACGACGTGGCCCCGTATCGCCCGCGCGGGCGTCTTCTGCGTGAACATCCTGGCGGCCGGACAGCGGGCGCTGTGCGACGCGTTCGCGGCGCGCGGCGGGGACAAGTTCGACGGCGTCGCGCACGCGCCGTCCCCCGCCACGGGATCGCCGCTGCTGGACGGCGTGCCCGCGTGGATCGACTGCGCGATCCACGCGGTGCACACCGGCGGCGACCACCTCATCGTCGTCGGGCGCGTGCGCGCGCTGGACGCGAAGGACGGGGGCGACGCGGAGGGCGGGGGCCGCGCGCCGCTGCTGTTTCACCGGGGAGTCCTGGGGACGTTCTCGGTGTAGTGCGCCGGGAAGCCCGTCACGCCGGGCGCGAGGTCCGCACGGAGCACCAGGTCGTCGTCGTAGTCGCCGCTCCGCTCGTGCCGGAAGGGGAGCGGTGTGTCCGTGTCCAGTCCGCGCATCCGTTCCCGCAGCGCCGAAGCGCACTCCGTGAAGTCCGCCTGCGTGTACCGGTCGGCGCCGTAGACGACGAAGGGGGGCAGCGTGTCCATGCCGGTGTACCAGAACGTGCCGTGGTGCAGCGGGAAGAGCATGTCGTGCACATGGCCGTGGATACCGCGCGGGCCGAAGCCCGACGCGCGGGCGCCGACCGAGGTGAGGACCATGGCGCGCTTCCCGGCGAGCCCGCCGTCCCCGTAGCGCCGGGTCCGCCCGTGCTCGTCCTTGACGCCGAACGCGAAGCCCTGGACCAGCACCCTGTCGAACCAGCCCTTGAGGATGGCGGGCGGGCCGAACCACCACAGGGGGAAGTGCAGGACCAGGGTGTCCGCCCAGGCGATCTTGTCATGCTCGGCGCGGATGTCCGGGCTGAGCCGCCCGCCGGTGTACGCGTCCTCCTGCGCGTCCCCGATCAGCAGCCGGCCGTCCCCGGCGGACGGGAAGTCCGCGCGGTCCACCGTCGGCTTCCACTCCATGGAGTACAGGTCCGACTCCACGACCTCGTGCCCGTGCTCCCGCAGTGCGCCGATTCCCTCGGTGCGCAGCGCGCTGCCGAGGGAGTGGGGTTCCGGGTGGGCGAATATCCAGAGCACCTTCATGACCACGATCCTGCGGGTACGGGCCACCCGGAACGAGTGGCCGTATTGACAGCGTATGAAAGAATCTGGCCATAATCTGGTCATGAGGACAGGCAGTCAGCGGCCCGGCCGCGACCGGCACCGGGTGGCCGTCCTGGTGCGCCCCGGCGTGATGCCGATGGAGCTCGGGCTGGTGCACCAGCTGTTCGGCTACGCCAGAACCCCGGCGGACGAGCCGCTGTACGAGGTGGTGACCTGCGCCCCGGAACCGGGCACCATCCGCACGGACGCCGACTTCCCGATCCAGGTCGCGCACGGCCCTCGGGCCCTGGAGGAGGCCGGCACGGTGCTCGTCCCGGCGACCCACGAGCCGGACGAGACGGACGGACGGCTGTCCGGGCCGGTCGCCCGCGCGCTGTCGCACATCCGGCCCGGCGCCCGGGTCGCCTCCATCTGCACCGGCGCCTTCGTCCTGGCGGCCGCCGGGCTGCTGGACGGCCGCAGGGCGACCACGCACTGGCGGTCGGTGCCCGAGTTCCGGGCGCACTTCCCGCACATCACGCTGGACCCCGACGTGCTCTACGTGGACGAGGGCGACGTGCTGACCTCGGCGGGCGAGGCGTCCGGCATCGACCTGTGCCTCCACCTCATCCGGCGCGACCACGGCACGGCGACGGCCAACCGCGTGGCCCGCCGCACGGTGGTGCCCCCGCACCGGGACGGCGGGCAGGCCCAGTACATCCCCCGGCCGGTGCCGCCCGAGCAGAGCTCCTCCACCGGCCGGGCGCGCGCCTGGGCGCTGCGCCGTCTGGACCGCCCGATCACCCTGAGCGAGCTGGCGGAGCAGGAGGCGATGAGCGTGCGGACCTTCAGCAGACGGTTCCGCGAGGAGACCGGGCAGACCCCGGTGCAGTGGCTCACCCGGCAGCGCATCGACCACGCGCGGCAGCTCCTGGAGGAGACGGAGCTGAGCGTCGACCGGGTGGCGGCGGACGCGGGGTTCGGTACGGGAGCGTCGCTGCGGCAGCACATGCGGGCCCTGATCGGCGTCTCGCCCCGCGCCTACCGCCGCACCTTCCGGGGGCGGGACGAGCCCGCGTACGACTGAGCGGGACCGGCACGGGCGCGGCCTACCGGGCCGGCGCCGGCTCCGCCCGGCCCTCGCTCCGGATCACCATGGACATCAGCGCCGCGACGGCGCACAGCGCGCCGCAGGCGTACCAGACGACGTCGTAGGAGCCGAACACGTCCCGCGCCATCCCGCCCAGGACGGCGACCAGCCCCGCGCCGATCTGGTGCGATCCGAGCACCCAGCCGAAGACGATCGCGCTGTCGTCGCCGAAGTGCTCCCGGCACAGCGCCAGCGTCGGCGGCACGGTGGCGACCCAGTCGAGGCCGTAGAAGACGATGAAGAAGAGCATCGGCGGGTGCACGCTGGGCGCCAGCAGCATCGGCAGGAACATGAGCGAGACACCGCGCAGCCCGTAGTACACCGCGAGCAGCCGGCGCGCCTCGAAGCGGTCGGTGAGCCAGCCGGACGCGACGGTGCCCACGATGTCGAAGACCCCGATCACCGCCAGCAGCCCGGCCGCGGCCGTCACCGGCATCCCGTGATCGTGCGCGGACGGTACGAAGTGGACCTTGACCAGTCCGTTGGTGGTCGCACCGCAGATCGCGAAGGTCCCGGCGAGCAGCCAGAAGGGCCCCGTGCGGGCCGCTTGAAAGAGCACGTCCAGCGCGCGTCTGCCCGCGCCCCGACGGGGCGGCGGTTTGGGGACGAACTCCTTCGCGCCGTACGGCGCGAGCCCGACGTCCGCCGGGTGGTCGCGCAGCAGCAGCCAGACGAACGGCACCACGGCCAGTGCGGTGAGCGCGACGGTCACGGCCGCGGGGCGCCAGGCGTACTCCTCGATCAGCCAGGACAGCAGCGGCAGGAAGACCAGCTGCCCCGAGGCCCCGGCCGCGGTCAGGATCCCGGTCACCAGCCCCTTGCGGCGCACGAACCAGCGGTTGGTGACGGTCGCCGAGAAGGCGAGCGCCATGCAGCCGCTGCCCAGGCCCACCAGGACGCCCCAGAAGAGCACGAGCTGCCAGCTGGTCGTCATCACGGTCGTGAGCGCCGCTCCGGCGGCGATGGTGGCGAGCGCGCAGGCGACCACCCGGCGGATGCCGAAGCGGTCCATCAGGGCGGCCGCGAACGGTGCGGTCAGCCCGTACAGCGCGAGGTTCACCGAGACGGCGAGCCCGATGGTGCCGCGCGACCATCCGAACTCCTCGTGCAGCGGGTCGACGAGCAGGCCCGGCATGGACGCGAAACCCGCGGCTCCGATGATCGTCACGAAGGTCACGGCCGCGACGCCCCAGGCGCGGTGCGGGCGCGGCCGGCGTCCCCGCGGCCCGCGCTGCCGGGCAGCCGCGGGACGGCCGTCTCTGACGTGGGAATCGGTCGTGTTCGTCACGCAACGAGTCTCCGGAGGCCGGTCACCGCGGACGAGTGGCCGGGAGGCCATGATGTGCGAGGATCGGGCCATGAGCGTCTTCCGGCACCCGGGCCGCCACCGCGTGGCCGTGCTCGTCCGCCACGGCCTCCTGCCCATCGAGCTCGGCATCCCGCACCGGCTGATGGGCCGGGCGAAGACGGCGGAAGGCGAGCCGCTGTACGAGGTGGTGACCTGCACGGCGGACGTTCCGGCGCCGGGCGCGGTCCGTACGGACGCCGATTTCACGGTCAATGTCGCGTACGGCCCCGAGGCGCTGGAGGAGGCCGACACCGTGATCGTTCCGGCGGCGCACGGGAGCGACGAGCCGCACTCCACAGGCGCGCTGGGCAGGAACCTCGCCGACGCGCTCGCCCGGATCCGGCCGACGGCCCGGATCGCCTCCATCTGCACGGGCGCGTTCGTCCTGGCGGCGGCCGGGCTGCTGGACGGCCGCAGGGCGACCACGCACTGGGTGTCCGCCGACCACTTCCGCTCGCTGTTCCCGCGCGTCCGCCTGGAGCCCGATGTGCTCTACGTCGACGAAGGCGACGTGCTGACCTCGGCGGGCGTGGCGTCCGGTATCGACCTGTGCCTGCACATGGTCCGTAGCGACTTCGGGTCCCAGGTGGCCAACGCGGTGGCGCGGCGCACCGTCGTACCGCCGCAGCGCAGCGGCGGCCAGGCGCAGTTCACCGAGCGTCCGGTGCCGCAGCCGGACATCCACACCACCGGCACCGCGCGCGCCTGGGCGCTGCGCCATCTGGACCGGCCGCTGACCCTGCGCGAGCTGGCGGCCCAGGAGGCGATGAGCGTCCGTACCTTCACCCGGCGCTTCCGGGAGGAGACCGGCCTCAGTCCGCAGCGCTGGCTGACCCAGCAGCGCGTCGAGCGGGCGCGGCAGTTGCTGGAGGACAGCGGTCTGCCGGTGGACCGGGTGGCGGCGGACGCGGGCTTCGGCTCGTCCGCGTCCCTGCGGGCGCACTTCCAGGCGGCGCTCGGTGTCTCCCCTTCGGCCTACCGGCGCACGTTCTCCGTCAGAACGTGAGCACTCCGCGTGCCACCCGGCCGCCCCGGGTGTCCTCGGCCGCCTTGTCGAAGTCGGCCACCGGGTAGACCGCGGTGACCAGTTCGTCCAGCAGGAGCTGTCCTCGGGTGTAGAGGTCGGCGTAGAGGGCGATGTCGCGCTGCGGCCGGGCCGAGCCGTAGCGGCAGCCGAGGACCGCCTTGTCCAGGTAGAGCGAGGAGACCTGGAAGGACGCCTCCGCGGCGGCGGGCGGCACGCCCAGCAGCACTGCCTGGCCGTGCGGTCCGAGCAGGTCGATGGCCTGCCGGACGAGCGCGGTGCGGCCGACGCACTCGAAGGTGTGGTCGGCGCCGTCCGGCAGGGCGTCCCGGACGGCCGCGACGGTGTCCGGCACGGCGGAGGCGTCCACGAAGCGGGTGGCGCCGAACTGCCGGGCCACGCCCTCCTTGTCCGGGTTGGCGTCCACCGCCACGATGTGCGCAGCCCCGGCGATCCGGGCGCCCTGGAGGACGTTCAGCCCGACCCCGCCGGCGCCGATGACCACGACCGAGTCGCCCCGCTCCACCCGGGCCCGGTTCAGCACCGCGCCCACGCCGGTCAGCACGCCGCAGCCGATGAGCGCGGCGGAGGTGAACGGGATGCCGTCCGGGATCCGGACCACCTGGACGGCCTGGACGACGGTGCGCTCGGCGAAGGCGGAGACCGCGGCGAAGTTGTGGAGCGTGCCGTCCGCGCGGGAGAACGGCCGCCTGGGCCGGCCGATGGCGGCACGGCACATCGTGGGCCGCCCCCGGGCGCACGCGGCACAGGCCGCGCAGTTCGCGATCGTGGACAGCGCCACATGGTCGCCCGGGGCGACGTGCCGGACGCCCTCGCCCACCTCCTCGACCACTCCGGCGCCCTCGTGTCCGAGGACGACGGGCCGGGGAAAGGGGATCGTCCCGTCGAGGACGGACAGGTCGCTGTGGCACATCCCGGCGGCCCGCAGACCGACCAGGACCTCGCCGGGGCCGGGAGCACGCACCTCCAGGTCGTCGACGACCCGGGCCCCCTCGCCCTCGCAGATGACACCTCTCATGGCTGTTCACTCCCGCGCTAGAAGGGCCGCACTCCCGGCTCCGGTCCGGCTCCCCGCTCGGCTC
This sequence comes from Streptomyces boncukensis, assembly GCF_011045075.1. Classification (GTDB taxonomy): domain Bacteria; phylum Actinomycetota; class Actinomycetes; order Streptomycetales; family Streptomycetaceae; genus Streptomyces; species Streptomyces boncukensis. The sequence continues at coordinate 2,723 of NZ_JAAKZZ010000098.1, read as the reverse complement.
CGGTCCGGCTCCGGCTCAGGACGGCCAGACGACGGACTGGAGCTCGGTGTACGCGTGCAGCCCGAACGAGCCGCCGTCCCGGCCGACTCCGGAGTCCTTGCAGCCGCCGAACGGCGACTCGGGGTGCCGCTGGACGGTGTTGATGCCGACGCTGCCGCTGCGCAGCCGGGCCGCCAGGCGCCAGGCGCGGCCCGCGTCGCCGCTGAACACGTAGTCGTAGAGCCCGTACCGGGTCCCGTTCGCGATCCGCACCGCCTCGTCGTCGTCCTCGAAGGGGAGGGCGACCACGACCGGGCCGAACAGCTCCTCGCGGGCGATGGCCATCTCGGGGCCGACGTTCACGACGAGTGTCGGGGCCACATAGAAGCCGGTCCGGGGCGCGGGGCGCGCTCCGCCCGCGAGGACCTCGGCGCCCTCGGCGCGCGCTGCCCGCACTCCGGCCTCGACGCGGTCGCGCTGGGCCGCCGAGATCAACGGGCCGACCACGGTTCGCTCGTCCGAGGGATCGCCAACGGTCAGGGACGCCGCGTAGCGTGAAAGGGCAGTCACGAACTCGTCGTAGTGCGAGCGGTGTACGAGCACGCGAGTCGGCGCCGTGCAGATCTGGCCGCTGTGGAAGGCCCAGGTCGAGGCGACCGAGTGCACAGCTGCCGCGCGGATCCTGTCGTCCGCGTCCTCCAGGACCAGTGCGGCGCCCTTTCCGCCCAGTTCCAGCAGAGTCCGTTTCATCGTGCGGCCCGCTGCCGCCGCGATCCGCCGTCCCACGGAGGTGGAGCCAGTGAAGCTGATCATGTCTACGTCCGGATGTGCGACCAGGGCCTCCCCGGTCCCGGCGCCCGAGCCGGTGACCACGTTGTAGAGCCCGTCGGGAAGCCCCGCCTCCTGGAGCAGCGGGCCCAGCTCCAGACAGCCCAGGGGATCCTGCGGTGCCGGTTTGCAGACGACGGCGTTGCCCGTGGCGAGCGCGGGCGCGGCCTTCCCCGCGAGGTTGACCACGGGAAAGTTGTAGGAGGTGATGCAGCCGACGACCCCGATCGGGCGGCGCACGGCCGCCGCGCCGATCAGGCCGCCGGGGGCGAGGGCGCTCGCCTGCACGGGCTGCGGCGCCAGCGGCACCGTGTCGGGCTCCAGGGCGCCGCGCGCGTAGCGGCGGAAGCGCTCGGCGGCCGTGGGCACCTGCATCCCGCGCGCGACCCGCAGGGTGGCACCGGTCTCGGCCTGGATCAGCGGCACCAGGTCCGGGCCCCGCTCGGTGAGCAGGTCGGCGACGCGGTCCAGCACGGCGGCCCGCTCGCGGGGAGGAGTGGCGGCCCAGGACTCCTGGGCCGCTCGGGCGGCCCGCACGGCGGCGTCGATCTCGGCCCCGGCGCCCTCCGGCGCGTGGCCGACCGGCTCCTCGGTCGCGGGGTTGGTGATCTCGTAGTGGCCGTCCTCCGGCTGCCGCCACGCGCCGTCGATCCAGTGCTGATAGGCGCGCGGGGGCGTCGTGCGGGGCGTCGTCGTGCGGGTGGTCGTCGTCACGGGCGTGCCTCCCTCGGCAGGCCCAGCACACGCTGGGCGAGGATGCCGCGCTGGATCTCGTCCGAGCCGCCGTAGAGGGTGTCGGCCCGGCTGAAGAGGAACAGCCGCTGCCAGGCGTCGAGTTCGTAGGGGCTCTCCGGCGACCAGTCGGCCGGGCCGAGGGCCGCCGCGGCGCCGCGCACCCGCATGGCGAGCTCGCCGAGGCGCTGGTGCCAGCCGGCCCAGAGCAGCTTGGCGACGCTGGGGGCGCCCGGGTCGTCCCGGTCGGCGCACGCGCCGTCGCCGGGAGGCGACCGCAGGCCCTCGCGCGGGTCGGCGCCCAGGGTGCTGAGGGCGTTCCAGCGCATGGTCTTCAGCTCGGCCCAGGCGCGGATGAGCTGGTCGCGCAGCACGGGGTCGCGGCGGGCCGCGCCGGAGCGCAGGGCGAGGCGCAGCACCTCGTCCAGTTCGGCGGCGAAGCCGATCTGCTGGACGAGGGTGGACACCCCGCGCTCGCGCGCGAGGAGCCCCGTGGCGACGCGCCACCCGTCGCCCTCGGCGCCGACCCGGTGTTCGGCGCGGGCGAGGGCGCCGTCGAAGAACACCTCGTTGAACTCGGCCGTGCCCGACATCTGGCGGATCGGCCGGACGTCGATCCGGTCCGGCTGGTCCATCGGCACCAGGAGGAAGGAGAGTCCGCGATGGCCCGTGGCGCCCCGCTCGGTGCGCGCGAGGACGAAGCACCAGTCGGCGTCCTGGGCGAGCGAGGTCCAGATCTTCTGCCCGGTGAGCCGATATGCGCCGGTGTTCCCGGGGTCGGGTTCGGCGGCGGTACGCACCCCGGCGAGGTCTGAGCCCGCCTCCGGTTCGCTGTAGCCCTGGCACCACAGCTCCTCGCCGCGCGCGATGGCGGGGAGGAAGCGCCGGCGCTGCTCCTCGGTGCCGTGTGCGAGCAGGGTGGGGGCGAGGAGGTTCTCGCCGATGTGCCCGACGCGTCCGGGTGCGCCCGCGCGGGCGTACTCCTCCGCCCAGACCACCTGCTGGGTGAGGGTGGCGGTGCGGTTGCCGTAGCCGCCGTGCGTACGGTCCCAGCCGAGGCCGATCCACCCGGCGCCGCCGAGCGCACGCTCCCAGCGGCGGCGTGCGGCGATCTCCTCGTGCGCGCTCCCGGAGCGGGCCCGGCGGACCGGGTGCGCGTCGGCAGGCTCCCCCGCTCCCCCTCC
>NZ_JAAKZZ010000989.1 GCF_011045075.1 Streptomyces boncukensis | reverse complement strand
CGGTGGTGGAGATGGAGCGGGGCTTCCTCTTCATCATGTCCATCTCGGACGGCTCCTCGCTGGCCGTCCTCGCCCATCCCGAGGCCGACATCGGTCTCGTCGGCTACGAGATGGCCCTGCTCGTGGATCGTGCGGGAAGTGTCCTCACCCCGGATCTCCGTGCTGAGCTGCAAGGCAGCCTTCTCAACTAGGACGTGACCGGGAGCCAGACGGTGCACATCGCGGCTGCGCACCCTAAAGTGCGGGGACGCGGTGCCGAGCAGGAGCGTTGAAGTAGCGGGGAGAGTCCCCGCGAACGCAACGGCCCGAACGTCCGTGAGTCGGAGGAGGAAACGTGGCAACGCCCCCAGGAGGTCCGTCTTCGTACGGCAGTGGTCATGAGGGCCGTGCTGATGAGGAGCGTGGCGGCGACGCCCCGTTCCTGAACCGCTTCAACTTCCCCTCGGCTCCCAGCGAGTACGCCCAGCCGCAGCAGCCCCAGCCCCAGCCCCAGGGCCAGCCGCAGTACCAGCAGCACCAGCACCAGCAGCACCAGCAGCAGGGTCCGCCGCAGCGGCCCCAGCCCCAGGCACCACCACCGCGCCCCGAGCCCTTCCAGCACCAGCCGCCGCCGTCGCGGCACGGCGAGGTGGACGGGCCGGAGTTCGAGGACCAGCTCTCGCAGCAACCCCAGCAGCCGCTGGTCCGACCGTACGCGATGACGGGTGGCCGGACCCGTCCCCGGTACCAGCTGGCCATCGAGGCTCTGGTGCACACCGCGGCCGAACCCGCCCAGCTCCAGGGCCAACTGCCCGAGCACCAGCGGATCTGCCGTCTGTGCTACGAGATCAAGTCGGTGGCCGAGATCTCCGCACTCCTGACCATTCCGCTCGGCGTCGCCCGGATCCTCGTCGCCGACCTGGCCGAAGCCGGACTCGTCGCCATCCACCAGCCCGGTGGCGGCGAGCAGAGCGCCGACGGCCAGCCCGACGTGACACTGCTCGAAAGGGTGCTCAGTGGACTTCGCAAGCTCTAGCGGCGGGACCGTTGGAGGTACGGCCCGATCCACCACCTCCGCGAAGATCGTGGTGGCCGGCGGCTTCGGCGTCGGCAAGACGACCTTCGTCGGCGCGGTCTCGGAGATCAATCCGCTGCGCACGGAGGCGGTGATGACCTCGGCGTCGGCGGGCATCG
>NZ_JAAKZZ010000988.1 GCF_011045075.1 Streptomyces boncukensis | reverse complement strand
GGAGTACGCCACCGCCGCGAGCGCCGTCGCCCCCAGGGCAGCGCCCACGAAGAAGAACGCGCACAGCAGGGCCAGCAGCCCCCGGGAACGCAGTGCCCCCAGCCAGTGCGCCACCCGCGGCGACGACCGCCACGCCCGCGACGGCGGCGAGACCACCACCGACAGCGCCCCCAGCACCCCGACCGCGTTGATCACCAGCAGCGCCGCCTGCTCGCTCCACCACGCCACCAGCAGCGTCACCAGCAACGGCCCCAGCGCGAACATCACTTCCTGCGCCACCGCGTCCAGCGCGTACGCCGCGTGCACCCGCTCCTGCCGCTTCAGCACGCCCGGCCACAGCGCCCGCAGCCCGCCCTCCAGCGGCGGCGTGCACACCCCCGCCACCAGCACCGCGGCGGTGGCCAGCACCAGCGAACCGGTACCGGCCAGGGCCAGCGTCCCCGCGCCGAGCGCGGACAGCAGCGCGGCCGGCAGCATCACCCGCGGCTGCCCGTGCAGATCCACCAGCCGCCCCAGCATCGGCTGCCCCACCGCCGTGGCCAGCCCGTACAGCGCCGACAGCGCTCCGGCCAGCGCGATCCCGCCGCCCTGCGCCCGGACGAACAGCGCGATGGCCAGCGGCCCGGTGGCGTTCGGCAGCCGCCCGAGCAGCGTCCCCGCCAGCAGCCGCACCGCGTGCCGGGCCCGCAGCAGTTCGACGTAGCCCCTCGCCATCCGCCCCTCCCCTCCAGCAACCCGCCGGGCGTCCGCCGGACGCTCGGTGGTTGTACGTATAACGTGCGCCGTCATACGTATCATGCGAGAGGATCCCCGGAGAAGAGAGCACCCGCGGGAGGAGCGAGGAAGCGTGCCGCGAGACAGCCGGGAACCCGCCGCCGACCGGCCCACCGGCCACGACGTGGCCCGCGCCGCCGGCGTCTCCCAGGCCACGGTCTCGCTCGTCCTGGGCGGCAAGTGGCACGGCCGCGTCGCCCCCCGCACCGCAGACGCCGTACGCGAGGCCGCCCGCGACCTCGGCTACCGCCCCAACCTCGCGGCCCGCAGCCTCCGCCTCGGCGGCACCCGCACCGCGCTCCTGGTGATCCCGGCGCTCTCCAACGACTTCTTCTCGCGCGTGCACACCGGAGCCGCCGAGGTCGCCTCGGCCCACGGCTTCGGGCTCGTCCTCTACCCCTCCCC
>NZ_JAAKZZ010000987.1 GCF_011045075.1 Streptomyces boncukensis | reverse complement strand
GGGGTCGGGCAGAAAGCGTGCGTCGCCCAGGACCTCGGAGCCGTCGACGAAGACGCGCTCCTCGATCTCCAGACAGGGCAGGGACAGCGCGCCGACCCGCTCCCGCACGTACGTGTACAGGTCGGTCACGTCGAAGTCCCGCGGGGTGCCGCCCTCCTCGCTCGGCACCGTCACATCGAAGTTCAGCGACCACGCGTCGACGGCGCTGCCGTAGCCGGTGAACGCGGAGAAGCCGCTGTAGACGGTGACGTTGCCGAGCGCGTAGTCGTCGATCTCGCGCAGCCGGCGCGCGATGGCCCTGTTGGGCGGCGGGGGCGCCTGCGCCGGGTCGAACCGGCCGGGCCGGAAGCTCTGGAAGCGTGCGCCGTAGCGGGTGGAAAGCGTGAAGACCAGCACCGTCAGCCAGGCGAGCAGGAGCATGAGCACGACGGCGCCGCCGCTGCCCAGCCACACCAGCCCCACGAGCAGCACCAGCAGCTCGACGGTCAGGAGCAGGTCCCTGGCGTGCCGCCGGACGTTGGCCTCGTAGGCGTGGCGCGCCACCACCGACACATCGCAGCCGGGGGCCGGTGCCACCCCCAGATGCGGCTCGGAGACGACGTCCCGGATGAGGGTGTCGGCGTACGACCGGTTCAGGAAGACGGCCGCGCACATGTACCGCGTCAGGTCCCTGGAGCCGCCCCACCGCGGCGGCGGCGGCGCGGGCGGTGACGACGGGGGCGACGGTGCCGGAATCGTCCCGGCGCCGGGACCGTCACCGGGACCGTCGCCGGTGGCCAGCCGCGTGCCGCACTCCCCGCAGAAGGCGGCGCCCGGCACCGGTTCCGCCGAGCAGCCGTGGCACCGGGCCGCAGCCCGGCTCGCCGCTCCCGGATGACTCATCGCTCCCCCGACCGTGAGACGCTCGCACGACCCACGCTACCGCGACTCGCGCCCCGCAACTCCCCCTCTGCGCAACGGTGTTAGCACGAACATGCGCTCGCGCGGCGAACGGGTCCCCGAGTAGCAGCTGCCCCGGCCGGGGCAGCCCCTGCTCAGCACGACCCACCGCACACGGCCTAGGGGGTGTTTCGAAAGCCCCGTGCGGCGCATGGGGCGTCCGGTGCGTGCTCTCGGCGTGCCGGGTGAAAGCCCTCGTACTGGGCGTACTCGGGCTTTCGGCCGGTGCGGCGAGAGCACGTGC
>NZ_JAAKZZ010000986.1 GCF_011045075.1 Streptomyces boncukensis | reverse complement strand
GGAGGGGACGGTGGACGGCATACGGCCGATTATCGGGCCGCCGCCACCCGCTGATCCCGCAGGGCGGGGGCGGCGGCGCCCCGGTCAGCGGTCAGTCGTCGTCGCGGGCGCGGTCGGCGATGCCGCGGAGCAGTTCGAACTCGCGCTCCTCCAGGTTCCACTTCCCCCGCTGGTACGCCTGGTTGGTGGTCCAGTACACCATCGTGCCGTCGCGCAGCGTCCGCGCGAAGCTGGCGAAGGACCAGTCGTTGCCGCCGTTGTGCCAGGCGATCCGGCCGTCGCCGGTACACAGGAACCCCCAGCCGTACCCGTATCTCTCCTGCCCGCCCGGGATGCCGACATAGGGCCGGAACAGCTTCCGCTTCGCCCTCGGGGGCAGGACCAGGGCGCCGGACAGGGCGCGGTGCCAGCGGAACATGTCGCGTCCGGTGGAGAGCATGCCGCCGTTGCCGCGCAGGTTCCAGTACGGGCCGTCGGCCGCCCAGGGGTGGTCGAGGGGCCGTCCCCGGGCGCGGCCGTCCCCGTCGTACTCGACCGCGATCCGGTCCCGGCCCCGGTCCCGGTCGAAGTCCGGCAGGACGTATCCGGTCCTGGTCATCCCCGCCGGTGCGAACAGGTTCGCGGACAGATACCGCTCATAGCTCCGCCCTGACGCCTTCTCGATGACCGCGGCGAGCAGGCTGTAGCCCGCGTTGGAGTAGTGGAACTCCGTGCCGGGCGCGGAGCGGAGCCTGGACTTCAGCACCCCGTCCACCAGTTCGCCGCGCGAGACGGGGTCGTAGTCGTCGCCGAGCCCCTCGGTCAGCCCGGCGGTGTGCGTCAGGAGCTGGTGCAGGGTGATGCGGCGCTTGTCCCGGGGCACCGGGCCGAGGAACCGGCCGATCCGGTCGGTCACCCGCAGCCTGCCCTGCGTCTCCAGCTTGAGGACGGCGGCGGCGGTGAACTGCTTGGTGACCGACATGACGTCGTACACGGTGTCGCAGTCGGCGGGGGTGCCGGCCGCGCGGTCGGCCAGGCCGAAGCCGGCGCAGTGCACGAGATCGCCGCCCCGAGCGGCGACCACCGTGCCGCCGGGCCCGCCGGGTCCGGCGGGCAGCGTACGGGCGAGGTAGCGGGCGATCGAACGGTCGACGGGGCCGGATCCGGCGCCTGGCGCGGCGTGGGCGTGGGCCTGTCTCTTATACA
>NZ_JAAKZZ010000985.1 GCF_011045075.1 Streptomyces boncukensis | reverse complement strand
TCCTCCTCCGGGTACGGCGCGGGCATGCACCTGCCCCCGACAGCCGAGGGTCACCTGATGACCGGCACGGCGAACAGCGTCATCTCCGGCCGCATCGCCTACACCTTCGGCCTGGAGGGCCCCGCCGTCACCCTCGACACCGCCTGCTCCTCCTCCCTGGTCGCCCTGCACTGGGCCGCCCAGGCACTGCGCTCGGGCGAATGCACCATGGCACTGGCCGGCGGAGTGACCGTGATGACCTCGGCGAGCGTGTTCGCCGAATTCGACCGGCAGGACGGCCTGGCCGCCGACGGCCGCTGCAAATCCTTCGCCGCAGCCGCGGACGGCACCGGCTGGGCCGAAGGCGTCGGCCTGCTCCTGATCGAACGCCTCACCGACGCCCAGCACAACGGCCACCGAGTCCTGGCGGTCGTCCGCGGCAGCGCGATCAACCAGGACGGCGCCTCCAACGGCCTGACCGCACCCAACGGCCCCTCCCAACACCGCGTCATCCGCCAGGCCCTCACCAACGCCCACCTCACCGGCGCCGACATCGACGCAGTCGAGGCGCACGGCACCGGCACCCGCCTCGGAGACCCGATCGAGGCGCAGGCGCTGCTGGCCACCTACGGCCAGGACCGCAGCGAGGACGGCGAGCCGCTGTGGCTGGGCTCGATCAAATCCAACATCGGCCACGCCCAAGCAGCCGCCGGCGTCGCCGGTGTCATCAAGATGGTCATGGCCCTGCAGCACCGTGTGCTGCCCGCGACGCTGCACGTGGACGAACCCTCGCCGCAGGTGGACTGGACAGCGGGCGCCGTGGAGTTGCTGACCGAGGCCCGGGAGTGGCCCGAGGTGGACCGGCCACGGCGGGCGGCGGTGTCCTCCTTCGGCATCAGCGGCACCAACGCCCACCTCATCCTGGAGGAAGCACCTGCGGCGGACACCATCGAGCCAAGACCGGCACACACAGTACAGCCGGGGATCATCCCGTGGCCGGTCTCCGCGAAGTCCGAGCCCGCCCTGCAGGAACAGATCAAGCGACTCCGCTCCTTCGTCGCCGAGCGGCCGGAGCTGGACGCGGTGGACGTCGGCTGGTCACTGGCCACCACACGCGCCGCCCTGGAACACCGCGCAGTCCTGACCGGGGACACGACGATCACCTCCGGCGTTACCACCGAGGGGCGCCTGGCGGTGCTCTTCACCGG
>NZ_JAAKZZ010000984.1 GCF_011045075.1 Streptomyces boncukensis | reverse complement strand
GAGCGGGCCAGTGGTGCTGAAGAAGGCGTCAGGGGGTGGGGCCGAGGCGGGAGCAGGCCCACTCCAGCAGCGCGCTGTCCGCCGTGGCCCCGGGGGGGGTGGCGCTCCAGGGCGGCGTAGAGGTGTGAGGTGATCTTCGCCCAGGTGCGGAAGTTGCCCCGCGCGCAGGCAGCGTCCGCGTGCAGCAGGCCGGCGTCCTCGGCCGCGTCCCCTACCAGGTGGAACAAGGTCCCATACCGGGTGGAACAAGCGCAGCACACCGGGGACTTGAGCAGCGTCCAGGCGGGGGGTGTGCTGCCAGGTCAGCACCCGGGAGGCCAGCGCGGGAGCACGGGCCAGGGTGTGCTCGGCGCCCGCCCCGCACTGCACCAGGCAGGTCTGGGTGGGGGGCGCGTCGGCCAGCAGCCACGGGTCATCGAGTTCGGCGGGCGCGATGCGCTGCGCGTCATCGATGACCAGCACCCCGGGGCTGCTCAAGGCATCCAAGAGCGCGCGGTCAGCCGCCTCCGCCCGCCGGGCCAGGGGCAGGGACAGGGCGGAGTGGCCGAACGCCTCCAGCAGCGCGGCCCGCAGCTGCGGCAGCGCCGGCTTCACCGCCACCAGCGCCGGCCGGGCCACCAGGCGGCGCGGCAGCAGGCGCAGCGCCTGGTGGAGCGCGACGGTCCTGCCCTGCCCCGGGTCCCCGTAGAGGCACGGCACGGCACGCGCCGCAGCCGTGTGCACGAGGGCCTCGGCCACCTCGCCCGCCTGCCGGGTGGAGATACCGGGCGCACCCGGCACTTGCAGCCGCGCATCCGCCGGGCTGGACAGCGTGGGACCGGAGCCGGGCTCGGAGACGGGCTCTACCGGTACGGCGACGCGGCCGTGCCGGTGGTCTGCCCGGCAGGCAGGGCCCGGCCCGCTTCATCGACCGTGCCCGGCAACGCCGGCTCGGCCAGCACACGGCCGTAGCGGTCCGGGACTCCTCGCGCGTGAGCCGGGCGGGAGACCTCCAGGACACGACCGGCGCGCTGTTCACGATGGACAGCGTGCTACAGAGTGGTGAGCGAGAGCAGCACGCCGGTACGGCACCACTTCGTCGGCGTGCTCTTCATCCAGCGGTGCAGGGCTTGGTGTTTCCCCCGGAGGTCCGACAGCCGTGCCCACAACTCATCCGTGATCACGAACCGCCCCCGCCGCGCGGCAGCC
>NZ_JAAKZZ010000983.1 GCF_011045075.1 Streptomyces boncukensis | reverse complement strand
GGCCTGGGGCGGGGCCTGGCCGCGCCGCTCGGGGCGGTACTTGAGGATGCGGAAGCGGTGCGTTCCGGCGAGCGCGCCGGTGGCCGTACGGATGTCCGTCCGGGTGGTCACGAAGTAGCCGGTCCCCAGCCGGGTGGTCTTGCGGGGGGACACGGACTCGATCACGCCGTCGAAGGCGACCGCGTCGCCGGGGCGGAGCGGCTGCGCGTACTCCTGCTCGCAGTCGGTGGCGACGACGGCCGTGTAGCCCGCGTCGTCGAGAGCGGCCAGCAGCGCCTCGTACGCGGGGGAGCGGGCGCCGCCCATGCCGTCGAGGCCGGGCATCGTCCACACCTGGAGCATGGTGGCGGGCGCGGAGCCGTCGGGTGGCGCGGGGTGGCGCAGCGCCTCGCACCAGTGCCGGATCATGGGCGTGTTGACCGGGTCGCGGCCCCGGCCCGCGACGGCCGCGGGGCGCCCCTGATGGGCGCGGAGCCGCTCGTACAGCTCATCGGTGCCGTGCGTGGTCCCAGCGGGAGACATTTTCTGACTGTCCGTCAGATGTCAGGGAGCTGTCAACACTCCGGGGCGTGCCGCCCGCACACCAGCAGCACAAAGCAGCCGCGCGCCCGCACCACAGTGCGGACGCGCGGCTTCAGCCCATCCCCATGAACGCCAGGCTCTTACGAGCCTTCAGTCGGGCGAACCCCGGCTCAGCCGAACGTGTTGCCGAAGACCACCACGTAGTCGACGGTGGTGTTGGTGGTCTCGTTCGACTGGTCCACGACCGCGCCGTTGCCGTTGACGGTCGCGTTGTTCGCGCTGTTGGTGTTGTTGCCGTCGCCCTCAGCGTTCTGCCCCTGAACGCTGACGCTGGACTGCGCATTCGAGGCAGAGCCGTCGTCCGCGAAAGCGCCGTTGTCAGCCTGCGCAACGCCGCCGAGAACGGCGAAGGCCAGCGGGACCGAAGCAGCCGCTGCGATGACGCGGGCGGTGCGGATGCGTGCCATTTCATTCCTCCAGGAACGTAAGTGCCGTGATGCCTAAGGCAGTTGGCCGTGCTGCCTCGATGTCGCTACGACGTCGCGACCCCAGAGTTGCCCACCGAATCCCTGCCGAACCACACCAGCAGGCATGATTCGCTCGCAAGCATGACGATGTGTCGATAAACCTGCTGTGCGCCCCCAATCCCCCCTCCGCAGCCCCCGTC
>NZ_JAAKZZ010000982.1 GCF_011045075.1 Streptomyces boncukensis | reverse complement strand
CTGTTATGGCTGTGCAGACAGCACAGGGTGCTCTGTGCTGTCTGCACAGCCATAACAGCGAGGCCCTTTCTCCTCATCTTCCCCGCGACGTATCTCGTCCGGGCCGGAATTGGCACCGTCCCCACGGGGGCCTCGCTTGGCACGAACGCGGCTCGCGGGATGGTTGCCGGGGCTTCTACGGGCCGTTCCCTCTGCCCCTCTGGATGAGCTGCTCTGTGGCACCGGCGCAGCCGGGCGTTTGTCACGGCGAACCCCGGCATGCGGAGCTCGCGCGCGTTGTTCAAGACTGTAGCCGACGGCCCTGACATGTGCGGGAGCCGTCCGAACCGCGAGATGGATCACAGGGGATGACAGGAAGGCCCTGACGTGCTCGAAGAAGTGGGCCAGTGGCTGCGGCGCCGTTCGTGGAGCGCCGCCGACCGGCCGCTCGACCAGGTGCTCGCCGCGAAGCGCCGGACCGGCAGCCTCGTCAGCGTGGTGCTGCCCGCGCTCGACGAGGAGGAGACGGTCGGCGAGATCGTCTCCGTCATCCGCCGCGACCTGCCCGAGCTGGTGGACGAGCTGGTGGTGATGGACTCCGGCTCGGCCGACCGCACCGCCGACCGCGCCGCGGCGGCGGGCGCCAAGGTGATCCACCGCGACGAGGTGCTGCCCCAGCTGCCGCCCGAGCCGGGCAAGGGCGAGGTGCTGTGGCGCTCCCTGCTGGTGACCCACGGCGACATCGTCTGCTTCGTGGACGCGGATCTGCGGGACTTCTCGGCGGACTTCGTCTCCGGCACGGTCGGCCCGCTGCTGACGGACCCGGACATCGCGTTCGTCAAGGCGATGTACGACCGCGCGCTGGGCGAGGCCCCGGCGGGCGGCGGCCGGGTGACGGAGCTGGTGGCCCGCCCGCTGCTCAACCTGCACTGGCCGCGGCTGGCGGGCTTCGTCCAGCCGCTCGGCGGCGAGTACGCGGCCCGCCGCACCCTCCTGGAGTCCCTGCCCTTCCCGGTGGGCTACGGGGTCGAGCTGGCGCTGCTGATCGACGCGCTGGAGGCGGTGGGCCTGGACGCGCTGGCCCAGGTCGACGTGGGCGTCCGCCGGCACCGGCACCAGGACGGGCAGGCCCTGGGCCGGATGGCCGCTGCGATCCAGGCGACGGCGGAGCGGCGGCTGGCCCGTACGGGCGGGGCGGACGGGATGGCCCGTACGGACGGGCCG
>NZ_JAAKZZ010000981.1 GCF_011045075.1 Streptomyces boncukensis | reverse complement strand
GTCCCGTCGTCGCCCGCCCCGTCGTCGCCCGCGCCGTCCTCGCCCGCGCCGTCCTCGCCCCCGGCCTCTCCCGAGCACCCGTTCGCGGCCCCGCTCGCCGAGGCCGTCCGCGCCCAGCGGCGCCGCGAACTGGCCGCGCTCGCCTGGCCGGAGGCCGCGGGCATCGCCCCCGAGCAGCGCGAGGCGCTGGAGCTGTCCGTCCGCCACCAGCTGGCCGCGCACGAGGTCGCCGCCGTGCTGTCGCTCAGCGCCGAGGCGGCCAGCACGCTGCTCTCGCACGCCGCCTGCGAGGTCGAGCGCACCCGCGCCGCGCTCGCGGTCGTCGAGTCCGGCGGCTGCCCCGCCGTTGCGCGCCTCGCCGGGGACGACCGGCTGCTGATGGGCACCGCGCTGCGCCGCGAGCTGGTGCGGCACGTGGACGAGTGCGCCGAGTGCCGGCGGGGCGCCGAGCGCGCCATGGCCGGGGTGTCCTGGCCGGGCACGGCACCCGCCTCCGCCACGCTGGCCTTGCTGGAGGCCCCGCGCCCGGCCGTGCACGCGGCACTGGAGGCCGTCCGCAGGGCGCGGGCGCAGCGCTCGCCTCGGTTCGACAAGGCGGGCTTCCCCGTCGACCTCAAGGACCGCGCGGCGCGGCGGGAGCGGCTGCGCAGCCGGGCGGTGACCACCACCGTCGTCGCCACCGTCGTCGCCGCGCCGGTCCTCGCCCTCTGGGCCGCGTACCGCGGCGCGCCGAGCACCGGCGAGCGGCAGGCCGACAGCGCCGTATCAGCCCCCGAAGGCCAGGAGGCCGACCGCCTCGACGGGCTGCCGTACGAGAAGGCCGGGCGGGCCGACGACGCGAAGTCCGGCAAGCGCGGGAACCGCGCGGCGGAGTCCGGTATCTCGGTCGCGGTCGACATGCCGGGCGGCAAGCACGGCAAGGGGGCCCGGCAGCTGGCCGTGACGGCCGAGACGCTCGGACACGGCTCGCTGATCACCGTCAGCGCGCAGGGCGACAAGCCGGTCCGCTGGTCGGCGGCGGCGGACGCGCCGTGGCTGGAGCTGAGCCGTACGGGCGGAGTGCTGCGCCCCGGCCAGAGCGTGACGATCCGGGTCCGGGTGGACCGGGACCGGGAGCCGTCGCGCGCGTGGGCGGCGCATGTACGGATCGGGCCCGTGGGGGCCGTGGTCACGCTGTCCGGGGCCGGAGCCGGGGCCGGGTCCGGGG
>NZ_JAAKZZ010000980.1 GCF_011045075.1 Streptomyces boncukensis | reverse complement strand
CCGCGACCTCGCCGTCCGCGCCGCCGTCGAGCAGGGGCTGGTCACCGGGGACCACACGCCCGTCGCCGCGCTGCTGGACGTGGCGGCCGTGCGGGAGGCGGCGCGGTCGCTGCACGCCGCGTTCCGCGCCGTGGCGGCGCCCGGCCAGCCGGTGCTGCACACCTTCGCGGTGAAGGCCGCCTCGCTGGTGCCGGTGCTGCGGCTGCTGGACGGCGAGGGGATCGGCTGCGAGGTGGCCAGCCCCGGCGAGCTGGCGCTGGCCCGCGCGGCGGGCGTACCGCCGGAGCGCACCGTGCTGGACTCGCCGGCCAAGACCCGCACCGAACTGCGCGAGGCGCTCGGGGCCGGCATCGCGCTCAACGCCGACAACCCGGGGGAGCTGGCGCGGCTCGACGCGCTCTCGCCCGCTCCGCAGGCCCGGGTGGGCCTGCGGGTCAACCCCCAGGTGGGCGGCGGCGCGATCGGCGCGATGTCGACGGCGACGGCGACCTCGAAGTTCGGCTTCCCGCTGCGGGACGAGGGGGCGCGCCCGTGGCTGGTCCGCGCCGTCCTGGACCGCCCGTGGCTGACGCGGCTGCACGCGCACGTCGGCTCGCAGGGCATCCCGCTGGAGCTGATGGCCGAGGGCGTGCGGGCGCTGTACGAGCTGGCCGAGGAGATCAACGCGGCGGCGGAGCGCGAGCTGGGCCACCGCCGTATCGACACCCTCGACCTGGGCGGCGGCCTCCCGGTCGACTTCGCCTCCGACGCGACGGACCCCTCCTACGCGGACTACGCGCGCCTGCTGGCCCGCACCGTCCCCGGCCTCTTCGACGGGTCCTACGGCCTGGTCACCGAGTTCGGCCGGTCGCTCACCGCCAAGGCGGGCACGGTGCTGGCGCGCGTGGAGTACGCCAAGAGCGCGGGCGGCCGCCGGATCGCGGTCACCCACGCGGGCGCCCAGCTCGCCGTGCGCACGGTCTTCGCGCCGGACGCCTGGCCGCTGCGGGTCGCGGCGTACGACGCGAAGGGCCGCCCGCGGACGGAGGCTCCGGTGGTCCAGGACGTGGCGGGGCCCTGCTGCTTCGCGGGCGACCTGGTCGCACGTTCGCGCCGGCTCCCTCCCCTGGACGAGGGCGACTACGCGGCGCTGCTGGACACGGGCGCCTACTATTTCTCCACCCCGTTCGCCTACAACTCCCTCCCCCGCCCCGGCGTCTACGGCTACGCAC
>NZ_JAAKZZ010000097.1 GCF_011045075.1 Streptomyces boncukensis | reverse complement strand
GCTGGTGGAGGGCGGTGTTCCACACAGACCGACAGATGTTCCCGAACTCCTCGCACATCTCTGCCTGTTCAGGCGTGAGCGCGAGACGGTACCGGCGGCCGGACAACAACAGGAACACCCCCCTCCAACTAGCGTGATCAACATAGTGCACGCCACTGACAACGCAGCGAACTCCGCCGCTGCGCGGCTCCGGCACGAGGACGGGCTAACCCCTCCCCGAAGGGAGGAGCCTGCGCCCAAGGGGTCGGGTCAGCGTGCGTGGCCGGCACGCCCCGGCCGCACCGTGAGCGGGTGCGTCGCCGGTACGCGGAGAGCTGGGCCGTCATCCAGGCCGAGGACGATGGCGAGGCCGCCCGTCGCGAACCGCTCGCTCCGCACGGAGCGGACCGTGCGCCACGCGCCGTGCGCCCGTACCCGCTGTCCGGCGCGGACGGTGAGGGCCGACGCCGTCACCTCCCCCTCGGACGCCGGGGCGCGCAGCTCGGCCCACACGTCCTTGCCGATGCCGCACGGGCGGGGCTCCGTGCCCCAGCGGTGGGCGAGGGCCGCGACGAGGAAGAGGCCGTACCCCGACTCGTTCTCGCCGGGCGCCGGGTCCCGGGGTTCGGGTGCGCCGTCGCCCGCGTCGCCGACGGAGAGCCGGAGGGTCGCCTCGTCCTGGCGGACGGCCCGTACGGCGACCTGGCGGCCGACGGGCGCGGGCACCCGGATCGCGTTGGTGACCAGCTCGGAGAGGATGAGCTGCGCGGAGTACGCGGTGTCGGCGTCCAGCGCCCACGCGTCCGTCGCAGCCCGGAGAAGAGCCCGCGCCCTCGGCACCGTTTTCCGCGTCCGCGGGAGGCGACAGTACAGCTCGTACGGGGTCGAATTGATCGCTTCGGGCATGGCAGCTCCCTGATGTCGGGCCACCCACGAAAGCACTCCGAGTAACGTTGCATGGAGTTCACGGGATAATATTCACTCTTTCGAGTAGTCGCGTGTCCACGCATGGGCCCCTCTGCTAGGCAGTAGCCATGCCATCCGTCAAACCTTCGACCGTGCTGGGCCGCCAACTGGGCGACGAGCTACGTAGGTTCCGCGAAGCGGCAGGGGTCTCCATGGCCGACGCCGCCGAAGCGCTCGACTGCACCAAAGCGAAGATCAGCCGCATCGAGAACGGTCACGTTCCCGTGCGGGGGCCGGATCTGAGCGCCCTCGTTCAGGCGTACGGCGTCGAAGACCCAGAAGCGCGCGAGCGCCTTGCCACCCTGACCCGCCGGGCGAATCGGCGTCGCCGCGACGGCTGGTGGCACCAGTACAGCGAGGTGCTCAGCGACAGCTACCGGGATCAGATCGAGATGGAAGCGATCTGCTCCAGTATCCGGACGTTCCAGGTGCAGTTGATCCCTGGCCTGCTGCAGACCCCGGAGTACGTGCGTGCAATGTCCGTGGCGTCGCGCACCTGGGAGACCCCCGAGGAGATCGAACAGGTCGTTCAGGTGCGCCTCGCGCGGCAGGAACGGCTAATCGGCGATGACCCGTTGGAGTTCTGGGCCGTCATCGCTGAGGGAGCCTTGCGCCAACGTGTGGGCGGACCCGACCTCATGCGGACTCAACTCAACTCGCTGCTGACCATGGCGGAGCGGAGCAACATCACCGTCCAGGTACTGCCGTTCTCGTGCGGTGCACACTCATGTATGTTCGGGCCGTACTTGCTGCTGAGCTTTCCGCAGTTGTCAGCGCTGGACCTCGTCCTGACAGAGACCGTCACCGGAAACACTTGGATTGAGCGCGAACCGGGTGTCAGGCGTTACCAGGCGCTCTTCGACGATGCACGTACGACGGCGCTGCCAGCGACGGAGTCGCTTGAGCTGATCCGCCGTATTGCCGAGGAGCACAGATCATGAACGAGAGAGGCCACGTACCTGCGCCAGCGTGGTGCACCAGCACCTACAGTGGCGGCCAAGGCGAGTGCATAGAGGTCGCCCTCACCTGGCGCACCAGCACCTACAGTGGCGCGCAGGGCGACTGCGTTCAACTCGCCACCAACCAGCCCGACATCCCCGTACGGGACACCAAACACCAGGGCACCGGCCCTGTCATCCGCTTCCCCCGCGAAAGCTGGGCCGCGTTCGTCGCGTCGCTCCGCTGAGCCGGACAGCGCGGAGGGGCCCCGCAGCCGTGCGGGGCCCCTCCCAAGGGCGGTCGGAAATACGGGGGTCAGCCCTCCACGCCGAGCCGTTCCAGGATCAGCTCTTTCACGCGGGCGGCGTCGGCCTGGCCGCGGGTCGCCTTCATGACGGCTCCGACCAGGGCACCGGCCGCCGCCACCTTGCCGCCGCGGATCTTGTCGGCGACGGCCGGGTTGCCGGCAATCGCCTCGTCGACGGCCGCGCCCAGCGCGCCGTCGTCGGAGACGACCTTCAGGCCGCGCTTCTCGACGACCTCGTCCGGCGTGCCCTCGCCCGCCAGCACGCCCTCGATCGTCTGGCGGGCCAGCTTGTCGTTGAGGGAGCCCTCGGCGACCAGCGCTGCGACGCGGGCCACGTCCGCCGGGGTGATCGGCAGGGCGGCCAGGTCCACGCCGTCCTCGTTGGCGCGGCGGGCCAGCTCGCCCATCCACCACTTGCGGGCCGACGGCGCGTCGGCGCCCGCCTCCGTCGTCGCGACGATGAGGTCCACCGCGCCCGCGTTCAGCACGGACTGCATCTCGTGCTGGGTGATGCCCCACTCCTCGCGGAGCCGGTTGCGGCGCAGCCGGGGGAGCTCCGGGAGGGTGCCGCGCAGCTCCTCGACCCACTCCTTCGGCGGGGCGACCGGCACCAGGTCCGGCTCGGGGAAGTAGCGGTAGTCCTCGGCCTCCTCCTTGACGCGGCCCGACGTGGTGGAGCCGTCGTCCTCGTGGAAGTGCCGGGTCTCCTGGACGATGGCGCCGCCCGAGGAGAGGACGGCGGCGTGGCGCTGGATCTCGTAGCGCGCGGCGCGCTCCACGCTGCGGAGGGAGTTGACGTTCTTGGTCTCCGAGCGGGTGCCGAACCTCTCCTCGCCGCTCGGCCTCAGCGACAGGTTGACGTCGCAGCGCATCTGGCCCATCTCCATCCGGGCCTCGGAGACGCCGAGCGCCTTGATCAGCTCGCGGAGCTCGGCGACGTACGCCTTGGCCACCTCCGGGGCGCGCTCGCCGGCGCCCACGATCGGCTTGGTGACGATCTCGATCAGCGGGATGCCGGCCCGGTTGTAGTCCAGGAGGGAGTGCGAGGCGCCGTGGATCCGGCCGGTGGCGCCGCCCACGTGGGTCGACTTGCCGGTGTCCTCCTCCATGTGGGCGCGCTCGATCTCTACGCGGAAGACCTCGCCGTCCTCCAGCTGGACGTCCAGGTAGCCGTTGTACGCGATGGGCTCGTCGTACTGGCTGGTCTGGAAGTTCTTCGGCATGTCCGGATAGAAGTAGTTCTTCCGGGCGAAGCGGCACCACTCGGCGATCTCGCAGTGCAGCGCCAGGCCGATACGGACGGCGGACTCGACGCCGGTGGCGTTGACGACGGGCAGCGCGCCGGGCAGGCCCAGGCAGGTCGGGCAGACCTGGCTGTTGGGGTCGGCGCCCAGCTCCGTCGCGCAGCCGCAGAACATCTTGGTCCTGGTGCCCAGCTCGACATGGACCTCCAGGCCCATCACGGGGTCGAAGGACGCCAGCGCGTCCTCGTACGGCACCAGGTCGGTGACGGTGGTCACGGAAACGAACCTCTCTGTCTCGTCCGCTCAGTCGTCCGCGAGGACGTCGTCGGAGTTCATCCGGCGCAGCTCGCGGACGAGCAGCGCGACACCCGTCGCGATGGCGGCGGCGGAGACGGCCGCGTCCACCAGCTTGAGGATGTCGGCTTCCTCCCGCGCCTTCCGCACCTGCTTGGCGACGCTGACGGCGCCGAACAGGGTGCTGCCGATGGACAGGTACGTGCCGGGCTTCGACTTCTTGAAGTCCTTGGCCTTGCTCAGCGTTCCGGATTTCGCGGTCACAGTGACGGTGCCTCCTCAAGCAGCGGGTGACCCCAACGTGCCTGGTAGGCGGCTTCGACCGCCGCACCGACACGGTAGAGCCGGTCATCGGCCAGGGCGGGGGCGATGATCTGGAGCCCCACCGGGAGTCCGTCCTCGGGTGCGAGGCCGCAGGGCAGGGACATCGCGGCGTTGCCCGCCAGGTTGGACGGGAGCGTGCAGACGTCGGCGAGGTACATCGCCATCGGGTCGTCCACGCGCTCGCCGATCGGGAACGCGGTGGTGGGGGTGGTGGGCGAGACCACCACATCCACCTGCTCGAACGCCTTCTCGAAGTCGCGGGTGATGAGGGTGCGGACCTTCTGCGCCGAGCCGTAGTACGCGTCGTAGTAGCCGGAGCTGAGCGCGTAGGTGCCGAGCATCACCCGGCGCTTGACCTCGTCCCCGAACCCGGCCTCCCGGGTGAGGGCCGTGACCTCCTCGGCGGAGTGCGCCCCGTCGTCGCCCACCCGCAGGCCGTAGCGCATCGCGTCGAAGCGGGCGAGGTTGGAGGAGCACTCGGAGGGCGCGATCAGGTAGTAAGCGGCGAGGCCCTTGGTGAAGGACGGGCAGGAGATCTCCACGACCTCGGCGCCCAGCTCGCGCAGCAGCCCGACGGCCTCGTCGAACCGCTGCACCACCCCGGCCTGGTAGCCCTCGCCGCGGAACTCCTTGACGACGCCGACCCGCAGGCCCTCGACGCTGCCGTTCCGCGCGGCCTCCACCACGTCCGGCACCGGCTGGTCGATGGAGGTGGAGTCCAGCGCGTCGTGCCCGGCGATCACGCTGTGCAGCAGCGCGGCGTCCAGGACCGTGCGGGCGCAGGGGCCGCCCTGGTCCAGGGAGGACGAGAAGGCCACCATGCCGTAGCGGGACACCCCGCCGTAGGTCGGCTTCACGCCGACCGTGCCGGTGACGGCGGCGGGCTGGCGGATCGAGCCGCCGGTGTCCGTGCCGATGGCCAGCGGCGCCTCGTAGGCGGCGAGGGAGGCGGCCGAGCCGCCGCCGGAGCCGCCGGGGACGCGGGTCAGGTCCCACGGGTTGCCGGTGGGGCCGAACGCGCTGTTCTCCGTCGAGGACCCCATGGCGAACTCGTCCATGTTGGTCTTGCCGAGGATCACGACGTCGGCGTCCTTGAGGCGCCGGGTGACGGTCGCGTCGTACGGCGGGATCCAGCCCTCCAGGATCTTCGAGCCCACGGTGGTCGGGACCCCCTGGGTGGTGAAGATGTCCTTCAGCGCGAGCGGCACGCCCGCCAGCGGGCCCAGCGGCTCGCCGCGCTCCCGCTTGGCGTCCACCGCGCGCGCCTGGGCGAGCGCGCCCTCGCGGTCGACGTGCAGGAACGCGTGCACCTTCTCGTCCACGGCGCCGATCCGGGCCAGATGCGCCTCGGTCACCTCGACGGCGGTCAGCTCGCCGTCCGCGATCCTGGCGGCCAGCTCTGCCGCGGTCAGCCGGGTCGGGTCCGTCGTCATCCCGCTCACTCCTCCCCCAGGATCTGCGGCACCTTGAAACGCTGCTGCTCCTGCGCGGGCGCCTGGTCCAGGGCCTGCGCGGACGTGAGCGAGGGCCGGACCTCGTCCGGGCGCATCACATTGGTCAGGGGCAGCGGGTGGGAGGTCGGCGGGACGTCCTCGTCCGCGACATCCGAGACGGTGGCGACCGCCCCGATGATGTCATCGAGCTGTCCGGCGAAGTGATCGAGCTCTTCGTCCTTCAGCTCCAGACGCGCCAGCCTCGCGAGGTGGGCGACCTCCTCGCGCGAGATGCCAGGCATGCAGCGATCCTCTGGGTGAGTGGTGGATTTTCCGCCCCAATCCTATGGGCCCGCGCACGGTGCCCGCGAAGGGCTTTGCCGCGGGGTACGGCCGGACGCCGCCGTGCCCCGTGTCCGGGGGGGTGCCCGGAGGCGTCCGGCGGCGTCCGGGGGCGTCCGGGGAGCCCCGATGCCGGCGAGCGGGGTCAGGGGGTGCGGGCTGTGGGGCCCGGGACCGACCTCGCGGTCGCTTCCCTGGCGCGCAGCCACGCCGTCGTCTCCACCGGCGGCATCGCCGCGGCCACCAGCCAGCCCTGCACCGCGTCGCACCCCAGGTCGCGCAGCCGCTCCCAGGTCTCGTCGTCCTCCACGCCCTCCGCGACGACCTTGAGCCCGAGGGAGTGCGCGAGGTCGACCGTGCAGCGGACGATCTCCGCGTCCTCGGTGTCGACGGCGAGGCGGGCCACGAACGAGCGGTCGATCTTCAGCTCGCTGACCGGCAGCCGCCGCAGATGGACCAGCGAGGAGTAGCCCGTGCCGAAGTCGTCCAGGGACATCTTCACGCCGTGCCCGGTCAGCCCGGCGAGGGTGTCGGCCGCGCGGGTGGGGTCCTCCAGCAGGACGTGCTCCGTTATCTCCAGCTGGAGGGCGCCCGGCGGGACCCCGTGGCGGGCCAGCCGCGCCGCGACGGCGCCCGCGAAGCCGGGCGAGTGCACATCGCGCGGGGAGACGTTCACCGCGACCGGGACGGTCAGCCCGCAGGAGCGCCAGCTCGCGACCTGGGCCAGCGCCGTCTCCAGGACGTACTCCGTCAGCCGGGGCATCAGCCCGGAGGTCTCGGCGATGGCGATGAACTCGTCCGGGGGGACCCGGCCGCGCTCCGGGTGCACCCAGCGCACCAGGGCCTCGAGCCCGGAGACCGTGCCGTCGAAGCCGACCTTCGGCTGGTAGTGCAGCTCGACCTCGCCGGCGTCCAGCGCCCGTCGCAGGTCGGCCAGCAGGCCGAGGCGGTCCGGGGTGTTGCCGTCCCGCGTGGCCTCGTAGACCTCGACGGCCGTGCGGTCCCGCTTGGCCTCGTACATCGCCACGTCCGCGCGGCGCAGCAGGCCCTCCGCCTCGCGCGCGTGCTCGGGGAAGACGGCGACGCCCGCGCTGGCCTCCAGCACCAGGGTGAGGCCGTCCAGGTCGAGCGGGGAGCTGAGGGCCGAGACGAGGCCGCGGGCGACGCGCTGCGCGCTGGTCGTGGAGTCGGCGACGGGGAGCAGCACCGCGAACTCGTCACCGCCGAGCCGCGCGGCCTCCGCCCCGCGCGGCAGCGCCGTGCGCAGCCGCTCCGCTATCTGCAGCAGCAGCCGGTCCCCGGCGAGATGGCCGAGGGTGTCGTTGACGGAGCGGAAGCGGTCGAGGTCGATCAGGACGAGCGCGGAGCGCATGCCCGTACGGTCGGCCTCGTCCAGCGCGGTCCAGGTGCGCTCCAGCAGCCACTGCCGGTTGGGCAGGCCGGTGAGCGGGTCGCGCAGTTGCTCCTCGGCGCGGGCGCGGGCGATCCACAGCGTGGAGTCCAGCGCGATCAGCGCGACCGCGAACAGCGGGAGCAGCACCGGCTTGTGCATCGCGACGGCCGCGATCAGCGGAGCGAGCCCGAGCAGCGCGGCGCCGACCAGGCACTGCCGGAGGAACGCGGTGCGCAGCACGGTCGGCAGCCCCTTCGCCGTGCCGCCGGGCGTGAAGGAGAACCACAGCAGGGCCCGGGTGACGAACAGATAGCACCCCGCGGCCAGCACGATCTCCGGGGCCGCCGACAGGCTCCAGCCGGCGGGCTCCCACGGGTGCTCGGCCGAAGGGTGGTCGCCGAAGGCGGCGAGCGCCAGATCCCCCGCGCCGATCCCGAGGATGTCGATGGCGCCGTGCACCAGCGCCTGCCGCCAGCGCCGCCGCCGGGCCGCACCGACCAGCACCACCACCGCGAGGCTGACCAGCACGGCGGGCACCCAGCCGTACAGCAGCAGGATCGAGAGGGTGAGCGCGGCGCCCGAGCCCGTGCCGCTCCACCAGCGGTCCCGGCCCATGGTGATCAGATGCGCGACGACGCAGCCGGTGAGCACGGCGAACGACCAGCCCGCGGTGGACCCGGGGAAGAGCGCGTGCCCGCCGCGCAGCACCCGGAAGACGCCGACGGCCAGCGTGGCGGCCGCCATGACGACGGTGAGCGCGGGCAGCATCGGCGGACGCACCGCCACGAACCGCTGGAGCCAGGGCACTTCCTCGCTTCCCGAGCCGGGCCCGCCGCCGTCGTCGGCGGCGCGCTGCCCCTTGGTGCCTTTCGCTCCCCTGCCGCCTTTGCCGCCTTCCGAGGGCAGGCGGGAGTGCGGGGGTCGGGGTCCCCCGGAGAATTCCAGCATCCTGGTCCCTCTCGCAGCCGTCCGCGCCTGCCCTCGCCACGACAGGCTTATGTCAACAGTAGGCCGCTGATTGGGGAGAGGGGCAGCGATCGGCCGGGGTTGCCCTGAATGCGCCCTACGCGCACCGGCGGTCTTTCTCACACTCCCCGCTTCCCTCCGCACTCCCCCGCTGACCTCCCGTACCGTACGCCTGCCGCCGTCCCCGACTCCCCGCGCCCCGGGGCCTGTCCGGCCGTGCGGGAGCGCTCCTGGGCCCGGGGCCTAGCCTTCCCCGGACTCCTGCGCGGGCTCGTCCGCGTCCGCGCCGTCCGCGCCGTCCGCGCCGATCCGGGCCACCTCGCGTGCCGCGTCCGGACCCTGGTCCAGCAGGACGCCGAGGCCGTCGTCGTCCAGCACCGGCACCTTCAGCTGCACGGCCTTGTCGTACTTCGATCCGGGGTTGTCGCCCACGACGACGAAGCCCGTCTTCTTCGACACCGAGCCGGTGACCTTCGCGCCGCGCTCCTGGAGCGCGGCCTTCGCGGCGTCCCGGGTGTGGGTGGCGAGGGTGCCGGTGACCACGACCGTGACGCCCTCCAGCGGGCGGGGGCCCTCCTCGCCGGTGTCCTCCTCGGCCATCCGCACGCCCGCGGCCCGCCAGCGCTCCACGATCTCCCGGTGCCAGTCCTCGGCGAACCACGCCTTCAGGGACGCCGCGATCGTCGGCCCCACGCCCTCGGTGGCGGCCAGCTCCTCCTCGTCGGCCTCGGCGATCCGGTCGACCGAGCGGAACTCGCGGGCCAGCGCCTCCGCCGCGACCGGGCCCACATGACGGATCGACAGCCCGGTGAGGATCCGGGCCAGCGGGCGGCTCTTGGCCTCCTCGATCTTCTCCAGCATGGCGAGGGTGTTCTTCTTCGGCTCGCCCTGGAGGTTGGCGAAGAGGGTGACCTTCTTCTCCTCGCCCGTCTCCGGGTCCCGCTTGGGCAGCCCGCTGTCCTGGTCCACCACGTACGAGACGATGGGCAGCAGGTCGTCCACGGTCAGGTCGAACAGCCCGCCCTCGTCCCGCAGCGGGGGCTCGGCGGGCTCCAGCGGCTGGGTCAGCGCGCCGGCCACCACATAGCCGAAGTGCTCGATGTCCAGGCACTTGCGGCCCGCGAGATAGAACAGCCGCTCCCGCAGCTGGGCGGGGCAGGAGCGGGCGTTGGGGCACCGCAGATCGATGTCCCCCTCCTTCATGGGCTGCAGCGGCGCGCCGCACTCCGGGCACTCGGCGGGCATCTCGAACTCCCGCTCCGTGCCGTCCCGCAGGTCGGCCACCGGGCCCAGGATCTCCGGGATCACATCGCCCGCCTTGCGCAGCACGACGGTGTCCCCGATCAGGACCCCCTTGGACTTGACGACCTCCTGGTTGTGCAGCGTGGCGAACTCGACCTCGGAGCCCGCCACCGTCACCGGCTCCACCACGGCGTACGGCGTGACCCGGCCGGTGCGGCCGACGCCCACCCGGATGTCCGCCAGCTTGGTGTTGACCTCCTCCGGCGCGTACTTCCAGGCGATGGCCCAGCGCGGGGCGCGGGAGGTGGAGCCCAGCCGGCCCTGCAGCGGGATCTCGTCCAGCTTGACGACCACGCCGTCGATCTCGTGCTCCACGGAGTGGCGGTGCTCGCCGTAGTACGCGATGAAGTCGCGCACGCCCTGCAGGCCGTCCACCACGCGGTTGTGCGTGGAGGTGGGCAGGCCCCACTCGCGCAGCAGGTCGTACGCGTGCGAGAGGCGGTCGAAATCGGCCGCTTCGAAGCCCTCGCGGGCGCCGATGCCGTGCACCACCATGTGCAGCGGGCGGGTGGCCGTCACCCGCGGGTCCTTCTGGCGCAGCGAGCCGGCCGCCGCGTTGCGCGGGTTGGCGAACGGCTTCTCACCGTCCTGGACCAGCCGCGCGTTCAGCTCCTCGAAGCGCTCCATGGGGAAGAAGACCTCGCCCCTGACCTCGACCAGCTCGGGGACCCGCTCCCCGCCGAGCCGCTCGGGGATGTCCGCGATGGTGCGCACGTTGGGCGTGATGTCCTCGCCGGTGCGCCCGTCGCCCCGGGTGGCGGCGCGGGTGAGGCGGCCGTGCTCGTAGGTGAGGTTGACGGCGAGGCCGTCGATCTTCAGCTCGCACAGGAAGTGGTAGTCCACGCCCTCCAGCTCGCGGGCGATGCGGTCGGCCCACTCGCCGAGCTCCTCGTCGTCGAACGCGTTGTCCAGCGAGAGCATCCGCTCGCGGTGCTCGACCTCGGTGAACTCCGTCTCGTACTGCCCCGCGACCTTCTGTGTGGGGGAGTCGGGCGTCCGCAGCGGCGGATGCTCCCCCTCCAGGCCCTCCAGCTCGCGCAGCAGCCGGTCGAACTCGGCGTCGCTGACGACGGGCGCGTCCTTGACGTAGTACCGGAAGCGGTGCTCCTCGATCTGCTCCGCGAGCCGCGCGTGCCGCTCGCGGGCCTCGGCGGGCACCGCCGCGTCCTGTTCGCCAGCCACCGTTTCGTCCTCCCGTGTCGCTATTCCCGCCAAGAGTTCGCCGGGCGCCCTACGCTCAACTGCTCACTCAGGGTCGTCAGCGAGCACCGCGGCGGCCCGGACGCAGTGCGCCAGCGCCCGCCGTGCGTACGCGGGCGAGGCACCCGCCAGCCCGCACGCCGGGGTGAGCACGACCGACTCCGCGAGCAGCCCCGCCGCCAGCCCCGTTCTGCGCCACAACGACCTGACACCCCCGACGCTACCGGCCGGGTCTGACAGTGCCCCATCGTCCGCCCCGTCCGCGCCCGTCCCCGGCACGACACCCGCGAACAGCGCGACTCCACTCTCCAGCGCCTCGCCCAGCGCCTCGTCATCACGCTCGGTGATCAGCTCGGCGTCGAGGGAGATCCCGGCGGCGCCCGCGCGGCGCAGCAGCCCCACGGGGACGTCCGGCGCGCAGGAGTGCACCACGGCGGGGCCGTCGTGCGCCTCGATCAGGGTGCGCAGCGCGCCCTCCACCACGGCGCGGTCGACGGCGGGGTGGGTGCGGTAGCCGCTGGCGGTGCGCACGGTGCCCCGCAGCACCGAGGTGAGCAGCGGCTCATCGAACTGGAGCACGAGCGTGGCGCCCGGCACCCGGCGCCGCACCTCCGCCAGATGCCCGGCCAGCCCCTCGGCGAGCGACGCCGCCAGGTCCCGCACCGCGCCCGGGTCGCCCAGCATCGCCTCGCCGTTGCGCCGCTCCAGCGTGGCGGCCAGCGTCCAGGGGCCGGCGGCGGAGACCTTCAGCGCTCCCCCGTACCCCTGGGTGAACTCCTCCAGCGCGTCCAGGTCCTCCCCCAGCCACGCGCGCGCCCGGCGGGTGTCCCGGCCCGGCCGGTCGGCGATCCGCCAGCCGCTGGGCTCCCGCTGGACGTACAGCTCCGCCAGCATCCCCGCCGTGCGGCCCAGCATGTCCGCGCCGGGGCCGCGCGCGGGCAGCTCCGGCAGATACGGCAGGTGCGGCGGCCCCGCCAGCTCCCCGGTGACGGTACGCGCCGCCTCGCGCGCGTCCGTGCCCGGCATCGAGCCCACGCCGGACGCGGCGGCGGGGCCCCACCACGGGAGACCGGAGCGACCGGGTGCGCCGCCGGGCACGCCGTCCGGCGCCGTACGCTCCGTCGCACCGTCCGTCATGCGCCCAGCCCGCCGGGACGGACGGACAGGTCCGTGACCTCCGCGCCGCGCGGCAGGTCGAGCGCGGTGAGGACGGTGGCGGCGACCGACTCGGCCGGCATCCACCGGGCGGGGTCGTACTCCTTGCCCTCCATGCGGTGCACCTTCTCCTGCATCGGCGTCGCGGTGCGGCCCGGATAGACCGAGGTGACCCGCACGCCGTGGTCCGCCTCCTCCGCGCGCAGCGCGTCCGCCAGCGCCTTGAGGCCGTGCTTGCCGGCCGCGTACGCGGACCAGTCCGGGTTGGCGCGCAGGCCCGCGCCCGAGTTCACGAAGACGACATGGCCGCGGGCCTGGCGGAGCTGGGGCAGCAGCAGCCGGGTCAGCTCGGCGGGGGCCACGAGGTTCGCGGCGAGCGTCGCGTTCCACAGCTTGGGGGTGAACTCGGCGACCGGGCCCAGCTCGACGACGCCCGCGACGTGCAGCAGGGAGTCCACGGTCTCGGGGAGGGTCTGGTGGCTGAGCGCCCAGGAGAGGCGCTCGGGCTCCGCGAGGTCGCCCACCAGGGTGCGGGCGCCGTCGAACCGGTCGGCCAGCTCGGTGGCGCGGGCCGCGTCGCGGGCGACGAGGTAGAGGGTGTCGCCGCGGTCCAGGAGCGTTCGGGTGAGGGCGGCCCCGATACCGGAGCCGGCCCCTGTGATCACATGTGTTGCCATGCCCCCATGGTCTCCCAGGGCCCCGGGTGCCCCCTGACGCCCCGTGCCCGGCGTCTCCGGTGTGCACCATGCGCCCCGGAGGGGCGCGGGGAACTGCGCGCGCGACCACGGCGCACGGCGCAGCCGGCCAAGAACCTGGCCGGGCAGTTCCTGCCCCCCCCAGGGCCCGTTGCCGTCCGGGCTGCGCCGTGGCTGAGCGCGCCCCGGCCGGGGCGCATGGTTCGCCCCGCAGCTACGGGTCACGCCGCGAAGACCGTGTCCAGTTTGTCGTACTCCTCCAGGCAGCGGCCGGTTCCCTGGGCCACGCACCCCAGCGGCTCCTCCGCGACGAGGACCGGCATCCCGGTCTCCCGTATCAGCCGGTCGTCCAGGCCGTCGAGCAGCGCACCGCCGCCGGTCAGCACGATGCCCCGCTCCATGATGTCCCCGTACAGCTCCGGCGGGCAGTCGTCGAACGCGCCGAGCACGGCGTCCACGACGGCCCGCACCGGCCGGTCCACCGCGGTCAGGATCTCCTCCCGCGCCAGGTCGACGACCTTCGGCATCCCGGTGTGCTTGTCCCGCCCGCGCACCTGGACCGGCGCGTCGCCGCCGAGCGACATCTTGATGTCCTCCGCGGTGCGCTCGCCGACCTCCATCGCGTACTGCCGGTCCACGTAGGCCGCGATGGCGGCGTCCATCGCGTCGCCCGCGATCCGCACCGAGCGGGAGGCGACGATGCCGCCCAGCGAGATGAGGGCGATCTCGGTGCTGCCGCCGCCGATGTCGACGACCATCGAGCCGCGCGCCTCGTGCACCGGCAGGCCCGCGCCGATCGCGGCGGCCATCGGCTCCTCGATCAGCCGGACCGAACGGGCGCCGGCGCGGCTCGCGGTCTGGAGCACGGCGCGCCGCTCCACTCCCGTCACACCGCTGGGCACGCACACCACGACGCGGGGTGAACGGCCGCCGCCCAGGGCCTTGACGCCGCGTGAACCCCCGCGCGCCGCGCGGATGAAGTGCCGCAGCATGCCCTCGGTCGCCTCGAAATCCGTGATGACGCCGCCCTTCAGCGGCCGGGTGGCGGTGATGGAGCCGGGTGTGCGGCCGACCGCCTCCCGGGCCTCGGTGCCGACCGCCAGCACCTTGCCGCTGCGGGAGTCGATGGCGACGACGGAGGGTTCGTCGAGTATGACTCCCCGTCCGCGGGCGTAGACCAGGGTGTTGGCGGTGCCGAGATCGATGCCGATGTCGCGGCTGCGGCCCGCGGTGGACGCGGGGGACGCGGGGGACGCGGGGGCCGAAGAGGACGCAGTGCGCTGAGCCATGTGTTCTCGCCATGTTCGATGCGTGGTGTACGAGAGGTACGGATATGTCGTACTGGCTGCGCAGCATACCCAACTGTCCTGGTTTCGCGAGGACCGGCCCCCCAGAAATCTGGGAACGGAAAATTGCTGGTCGGAGGCGGTTTTCATGGCCATCTACCGGTCAGACGTACGAGTTGGTGGCATAGATCCCCGCCTTCTGGATAGCTATGCGTCGGAGACCGCGCGCGGTTCCGAGACCCGAAGCCTGTTGCGTCCTCGGTGGCCGCGCCGTAGGCCACCGTCTCTTCCACAGGAGGTTTCGTCATTACCGCGCGACCGGCTCAGGAATTCGGAGACAACCCCGTTGAGGTCCGGGAGACCGGACACTACACCGAGGAATATGTCCCCAGCTTCGTCGAGAAGTGGGACTCCCTCATCGACTGGGAAAAACGAACAGAGAGCGAGGGCAATTTCTTCATCGACCTGCTCAGAAAGCGGGGCATCCGGAGCGTACTCGATGTCGCTACCGGCACCGGATTCCATTCGGTGCGCCTGCTGGAGGCGGGCTTCGAAACCGTGAGCGCGGACGGCAGCGCCGACATGCTCGCCATGGCGTTCGAGAACGGAATGAAAAACGGGGACCATATCCTCCGCGTGGTCCAAGCCGACTGGCGGTGGCTCAACCGGGACGTTCACGGTGAGTACGACGCCATCGTGTGCCTCGGAAACTCCTTCACGCATCTCTTCTCGGAGCGCGACCGGCGCAAGGCGCTGGCCGAGTTCTACGCGATGCTGAAGCACGACGGAATCCTGATCCTGGACCAGCGCAACTACGATGCGATGCTGGATCGCGGATACTCCTCGAAGCACACGTACTACTACTGCGGCGACGACGTGAAGGTCGAGCCGGAGCACGTGGACGAGGGCCTGTGCCGCATGCGGTACGACTTCCACGACGGCTCCTCGTACTACCTCAACATGTTCCCGCTGCGCAAGGATTACACGCGGCGGCTCATGTCCGACGTGGGATTCCAGAAGATCGACACGTACGGGGACTTCCAGCACACCTACCGTGACGAGCAGCCCGACTTCTTCGTCCATGTCGCGGAGAAGGAGTACCGCATAGGCGAGGGCGAAGAGGAGGGCTATACCGGGGCTGTCAGCACGGCCCGGAGCTATTACAACTCCCCCGACGCCGACACCTTTTACGCCTCGGTCTGGGGCGGCGAGGACATTCATATCGGGCTCTATGAGAGCTCCGAGGAGCCCATCGCGGACGCCAGCCGCCGCACGGTCGCGCGGATGGCCGACCGGCTCGGGCTGACCGCCGAGTCGACCGTGCTCGACCTCGGCTCCGGCTTCGGGGGCTCGGCCCGTTACCTCGCCGAGACCTACGGCTGCCGGGTGCAGGCGCTCAACCTCAGCGAGGTCGAGAACCAGCGGCACCGGCAGCTGAACGCGCAGCGCGGGCTGACCGACCGCATCGAGGTGGTGGACGGCTCCTTCGAGGAGATCCCGTTCCCCGACTCCAGCGTCGACGTCGTCTGGTCGCAGGACGCGTTCCTGCACAGCGGCGACCGCATCCGGGTGCTGGAGGAGATCGGGCGGGTGCTCAAGCCCGGCGGGCAGCTCATCTTCACCGACCCGATGGCCGCCGACGGCACCCCGGTCAGCAAGCTGCAGCCCATACTCGACCGCATCCACCTGGACGACATGGGCTCGCCCGGCTTCTACCAGCGGGAGCTGAAGCGGCTCGGCTTCACCCCGGCGGACGGCGACGGGTTCGAGGACCTGCGCGAGCAGCTGGTGGCGCACTACGGGCGGGTGCTCCAGGAAACCGAGCGCCAGGAGGCCGAGGGACTGGCCTCCAAGGTCAGTTCGGACTATCTGGCGCAGATGAAGAAGGGCCTCACCCACTGGGTGGACGGCGGCCGGGAGAAGCGGCTGACGTGGGGCGTGTTCCACTTCACACGGGACGCGGGCCAGGGACGCTAGCGCCGCTGAGCCCGTCCGGGGACTGGGCGAGCAGTTCGCCCAGCCCCCGGCGGGTGGCGGCCACCAGCACGCGCTCGCCCGCCTGGAGCGGCCTCTCGTCACCGGCGCTGCCGCCGGCCGGGTGCGGGGCGCCGTCGGGCCCGTACGGCGCCGTCTGCGGGGCGTACGGGGCCGCAGGGCCGTCCCCGGCGCCCGGCGCCTCCCCCTGCGGGGAGTGCGGGGCGTGCGGGGAGGCGCGCGCCAGCGCCCGCCACGACCCGGCGCGGAACGCCTCGGCCAGGGTCCGCCCCTGGAGCAGCGGGTTGCCCGCCACGTCCACGGCCGCGAAGACCAGGACGCGCCGCCCGACCGGGACGGCGCCGAGCACCTGCCGCCCCATCATCGCCCCGGCGAACGCGGGCGCGGCCAGCGCGGAGACGGAGCGGCTGCGGGTCTGCGCCGCCGGGTAGGTGTCCCGCAGCGTGCGGTAGACGGCGGTGGCGAACTCGTCGTCGAACAGCCGCATGACGACCCGCACCTCCGGCTTGAGGCGGCGGGCGTACAGCGACGCCTCCAGATTGGTGGCGTCGCTGCTGGTGAGGGCGAGCAGAGCGCGGGCCCGCTTGATCCGGGCGCGCTCCAGCACATCGCTCTCGGTGACGTCGGCGATCAGTGTGGGGACCCGCTTCTCACGGGCCAGGGCGACACCGCGCGCCTCCGGGTCGCGCTCCACGCACACCACCGGAATCTCCCGTTCCAGCAGCTCTTCCAGCACCCGTGCGCCCACCTTGCCCAGCCCGAGCAGCACCACGTGCCGGGAGAGCCCGCGCGGCGGCCCCGGCAGCGCGGTGGCCTGCCGGAACGCGCCGTAGCTCTCCAGCACGATCGCCAGGAACAGCGGCAGCAGCAGCATGCCGGCGAACCCGGCCAGCAGCTGCAGGAGCTGGTCGGCGGCGGGCTCGTCGGTCTTGGGGTCGTTGATGCTGAAGACGTCGAGGAGGGTGACGTACCCGGCGTGCGCCGGAGTGTCCCCGCTGAGCCACCAGTTGCACGCGGCGAGCGCGACGACCACCGCCGTCAGCGCCAGCAGCGAGTAGCGCAGCTTCCGCGAGAACAGCTCCTTGAAGGCGCGCAGCCGCGGCAGCCGGGGCGGGCGCGGCGGCGCCGGCCCGGTGCTGCCGGTGACCGCCTCCAGCACCACGGCGCCGCGCCGCGCGGGCAGTCCGGCCAGCGCGGCGTCGTCCGGCAGCAGGACCGGCCCCTCGCCGCGCGGCTCGGCCTCCGGGGAGCGGGCCGCGCGCCCGGAGCGGCCGTTGCGGGCCAGCGGTCCGGTACGGGCCAGCGGTCCGGTACGGGCGAGGGACCGGAAG
This sequence comes from Streptomyces boncukensis, assembly GCF_011045075.1. Lineage (GTDB taxonomy): Bacteria > Actinomycetota > Actinomycetes > Streptomycetales > Streptomycetaceae > Streptomyces > Streptomyces boncukensis. The sequence continues at coordinate 1,357 of NZ_JAAKZZ010000097.1, read as the reverse complement.
GACCACCGGGAGGTGTCCCCCTCGTCCTCGGTGCCGCCCTCGTCCGCGTCCTCCGCTTCGGCGTCGGGCAGCAGCGCGAGGGTGCACAGCGGGTCGCGGCGCCCGGCCGTGCCCAGGGTACGCTCCTTGGCGCGCAGCAGCAGGCCCTCGGCGTTGACGACCTTCTCGCTGCCGACGATGGCGGCGCCCACCAGCGAGGGCGCCGCGGTGTCGGAGTCGGACAGCACGGTGGTGGACGCGTCGACGGCCCGGGAGTCCAGGTCCGGCCCCGCGACCCGTACGGCGCGGTCCAGCAGGCCCTCCAGATAGCCGCCGAGGGTGCGGTTGAACATCCGGATGACCAGCCGCACCTGCGGGTTGAGCCGCCGGGCGCGCAGCGCGATATGGACGTTCAGCTGGTCGTCGCCGGAGGTGAGCGCGAGCGCGCTGGCCCGCTCGACGCCGGCGCGGCGCAGCGCCTCGTCGTCCGGGGCCTGCGCCTCCACCGCGTCCACCCGCAGCTCCCGCCGCTCCACCAGCTCCGCGATCCGCGGCCCGTGGTCCCCGCCGCGCAGCGAGGGCAGCACGACGGTCACGGCCTGCCCGTACACCGTGGCCAGCTCCTTGGTGAGCCGCTGGGCGAGCGAATTGTCCCCGCACACGACCATGTGTCCCTGGCGGCGGTTCCCGCCTAAGGTGTTGGCCATGGTCTCCGACTCCTCCCGGTCCTTCCCGGCCCGCTCCGCCCGCCGCCCGCTGAACATCTGCGTCTTCTGCTCGGCCGCCGAGCTGGACGCCGTCTACACGGACGCGGCCCGCGCGTTCGCCGAGCTGCTCGGCAAGCGGGGGCACAGCCTGGTGTGGGGCGGCTCGGACTCCGGGCTGATGAAGGTCGTGGCGGACGGCGTCCAGGGCGCCGGCGGTCGTCTGGTCGGCATCTCCGTCGAGTTCCTGCGCGCGTCGGCGCGGGCCGGCGCCGACGAGATGATCGTCACTGCCGATCTCGCCGAACGCAAGGCCCTGTTGCTCGACCGCGCGGACGCCGTCGTCGTCATGGTCGGCGGCACCGGCACGCTGGACGAGGCCACGGAGATCCTGGAGCTCCGCAAGCACGGGATGCACGCCAAGCCGGTCGTCATCCTCAACACCGCGGGCTTCTACGACGGTCTGCGGCAGCAGATGGCCCGGATGGAGGCCGAGGGCTTCCTTCCGCTTCCGCTGGCCAAGCTGGTCTCCTTCGCGGAGGGCGCGGAGGAGGCGCTGGAGCTGCTGGGCGCGTAACGGCCGCGCCCTCCAGCGCCCCGATATGAGTACAGGTACTCATCCGCGGCCACCCTCCTGCGCACGATGCTGGGGTCATGACTGCTCTCCCCCGTGC
>NZ_JAAKZZ010000979.1 GCF_011045075.1 Streptomyces boncukensis | reverse complement strand
CCCCGGCCCCCAACACCCCCAGCCATATGATGAGTTGAGGAGTCCCCCATAACATGACGCCCGGGTCACATTCGCGTTGCCATCGCGTCGAGCACGGCACGAGACCAAGACTGTTGCGGTGATGAGCTGACTGGCGCATCAGATAGTTTTGCGTTTTTCTCAACACTCTCGTACCGTGACAGGCATGCAGCAAGACGCAGGCAGCCGTGTCGCCGACGCGGCGGGCGATGTGGCGGACCGGGTGCGCAAGGTCATCGAGGCCGCCGGGTGCAGCCAGCGCGAGTTCGCGCGGCGGATCGTGATGGACCCGTCCAAGCTCTCCCGCTCGCTGGGCGGAAGCCGCCGCTTCACCGTCGCCGAGCTCGCCCGGATCGCCGACGCGGGCGCGGTGGACGCCGGCTGGCTGCTCGGCCCGGGGGAAGGCGGAACCCCGGCAGACGGAACCCCGGGAGACGGGACCCCGGGAGACGGGACCTCGGCAGGCAGGACCGCCGGAGACGGAGACGGTGCCGGTCGCGATGCCGGGGCCGGGTCCCGTGGGCGCGGCCGGTCCGCCGGGGCCGCCCCGCAGGCCACCGTCACGGGGCGACCGCTGCAGATCGTCCAGGAGACGGTCCGGCTGATCGCGGAGTGCGGCTTCCACTCCGTGCGGGTCGCGGACATCGCCGCCGCCTGCGACACCAGCACCGCCGCCATCCACTACCACTTCCCCGGCCGCGCCGAGCTGCTGGAGGCCGCTGTGCGCTGGTGCATGGACGAGGACACCGACCGCCGCGCCGCGCGGCTGACCGCGGCCGGAGACGCCGGAGACGCCGCCGGGGAGCTGCGTCAGCTCCTCGCCCTGCAGACCCCGCGTACCGCACAGCAGCGCCGTCAGTGGCTGGTGTGGCTCGACCTGTGGGCCGAGGCCGCGCGCTCGACCGCCATCGGGCGGCTGCACGTCGACTACTACCGGCAGTGGCGCACCACCGTCGCGGAGGTGATCCGGCGCGGCGTCGCACAGGGCGTCTTCCGGGACGTGGACCCGGAGTTCAGCGCCCTGCGCCTGACCGCCCTCATCGACGGGCTGGCCTCCCAGGTGCTGGCCGCAGCCGCGGGCGGCGACGACGGGACCGGGGCCGGCCCGGACACGATGTACGCCGCGCTGCTCGCCCATGTCGACGCCGAGTTGGCCGTGCCCTCCGCGTGACCGCCGGGCCGATCCCGTCGCCCCCACCGCCC
>NZ_JAAKZZ010000978.1 GCF_011045075.1 Streptomyces boncukensis | reverse complement strand
GCCCCGCTCCGCCCCGACGCAGTACTCGAAGGGCCCCTTGACAGCCCCATCTGTGAGTGGTTTATTACTCACATGCCGAAACCCACCTCACAACGACAGCTTTCGACCGCCGACGAACGGCGGAGGACAGTCCTCCAGACCGCGGTCAGCGCGTTCGCTGACCGGGGCTACTTCGGCACGAGGACCACGGACGTGGCGCAGCGGGCCGGTATCTCACAGGCGTACGTCTACCGGCTCTTCCCCGACAAGGAGGCGCTGTTCGTGGCGGTGGTCGAGCACTGTTTCGCGCGGGTTCGCGAGAGCCTGGGCGACGGGGCCGCCGCAGCGAAGGGGAGCTCCGCGCAGGAGGTCCTGGACGCGATGGGGAACGCGTACGCCGAACTCATCTCGGACCGCGACCTGCTGCTGCTCCAACTCCACGCGCAGTGCGCGGCAGCCGCTGAGCCGGCCGTCGGCGAGGTGGTGCGCAACGGTTACGCGCGCCTGGTCGAGTACGTACGGGGGGCTTCCGGCGCACCGGAGGCCGACATTCAGCGGTTCTTCGCCGTGGGCATGCTGTGCCATCTCGTGGTCGCCCTCGGCACCCACGAGGTGGATGCCCCGTGGGCCCGGACGCTGTCCGACGGGCTTCGACACTACTGAGGCCCCGGAGCCGATCGCCGCAGAGAGGGGGTGATCTCATGAACCGCACCGTCGCGACCCGTTGGGCCGCACTCGTTCCGCTGGTCGTCTTGGACGCAGCACTGTTCGTGCTGTGGCGCTGAGCACCGCGCCGCGATCTCCGCGGCTCTTTTTTGACCACAAAAGTGAGTGGTTAACCACACATGGATCAGGATCGAGGAGAACCGACATGCCACCCATCACCACCACCACACCCCCGTCGCGCGCGGAACGGCTCGCCTGGAAGGCCACGCTGACCGTCCTGCTGCTCCTGCTGGTCTTCATGGTCACGCTCTGGAACTGACCACCGCGCCCGGACCGCCTGGCGATGAGCGAAGAGTTCGCCGAAATCGCCCGGCGGGGGCTCCTCGTCCGCCATCGCCGTCAGCGCGCCGGTGTCCAGGCCGATCGCCGACCGCCGACCGCCTCGGGCGACGTTCACTGCCGATGTCCGGTCTCGTGCTGTACGCCGTATCGGCCGCCGTCGTCGTCCTGGTGTTCGTCGCCCTGCGGGAAGGGCCGCGGGGCGGGCGCGGCACGGGGCCTGCGGGCGGGGAGACCC
>NZ_JAAKZZ010000977.1 GCF_011045075.1 Streptomyces boncukensis | reverse complement strand
CGGCTCCTGGCCCTCAACACGGCGATCTGGCACAACTGGGCCTGCGGAGCCGACAGGAAACGCTCGCTGATCCACTACGACCACACGGCCCCGCTGGCCAGCACGTAAAAGCACATCAACCATCTAGACCGCGTCCTGCGGATCACGGTTGCCCTCTGCCGGGGCTGCCGGGCCGGCCCTGCCCCGGCCCGTGCCCTGCGGACTGCGGCTGTCGCCGTGGTTGCGCGCGCAGTTCCCCGCGCCCCTTCGGGGCGCATCTGTGCGCCCCGAAGGGGCGCGGGGAACTGCGCGCGCACAGCAAGGGGCAGCCCCGACCCGGCATGATCCGCCGGACAGTCGCGGCTCAGGCGCGGCCGGGGCGGGCGGGAGAGCGCCGTGATGGAGCGGCGGAGTGCTTCGTACGGCGGCCCGCCGGCCAGTGCGCCGGGCGCTGGAGGGCGTCCGGGAGCCGCGTCGCCCCGTCGCCGTGGGCAGCGCTCACCTGCGGCTGGGTGAGGAAGAGAGCGTCCCGCAGGTCCGCGCCGCTCAGGTCGGCGTCCCGCAGGTCGGCGCCGATCAGATCCGCGGTCCGCAGGTCGGCGCCGGACAGGTCGGCTCCGATCAGCAGCGCCCCGCGCAGCCCGGCCCCGCGCAGCCGCGCGCCGCGCAGCCGGGCGCCTGCGAGGTCGGCGCCCCTGTGGTCCTTCTTGCGGCCCGGCACCGTGTCCCGCACCAGCTCGCTGACGCGCAGCAGCAGCCCGCCGACGTCCCGCCGCACCGCCTCCGCGTCCAGCGCCGCCAGTGCGCCGGGGCCGCCGCGCGCGTGTCCCTCGATCTCGTCCCGCGCCCGGCTCAGCTCGCCGTGCACCGCGCGTGCCGGGGCGAGGGTCAGCGCCTCGGTCACGTACCACAGCAGCTCGTGCAGCTGCCGCAGGGCCGGGAACGCTGCGAACATCGTCCGGGCGGTCTCCGGGTCCTGCCGCCAGTCCCGGCCGCCGAAGGTGTCCTGCGAGAGCCGCTGGCCCGCGCCGAAGCAGTCGTAGACGGTGCAGCCCCGGTAGCCCTCGTCCCGCAGCCGGGCGTGGATGCCGCAGCGGAAGTCCTCCAGCAGGTTCCGGCACGGGTCACCTCCGCGCTTGGTCACCGCGAAGTCCGTCGACGCGGTGAAGGGCAGCGCCACGCAGCACAGCCCGAAGCACCGGGCGCAGTCGGCGCGCAGAGCGGGGCCGGCGGAGCCGGGAGAGGGCGGGGACG
>NZ_JAAKZZ010000976.1 GCF_011045075.1 Streptomyces boncukensis | reverse complement strand
TGTGTATAAGAGACAGGGCGGGGGCCGGCGAGACGGTGCTGCGCTTCGACGGGGTGGAGTCCTGCGCCCGCGTCTGGCTCAACGGGCGGGAGCTGGGCACCTTCCAGGGCTCCCGGCTCCCGCATGAGTTCGCCGTGGGCCGGCTGCTGCGGCCCACGGGGAACGTGCTGGCCGTCCGCGTCCACCAGTGGTCGGCGGGCAGCTATCTGGAGGACCAGGACATGTGGTGGCTGCCCGGCATCTTCCGGGATGTGACCCTGCTGCACCGGCCGCCCGGTTCCGTCGCCGACTTCACCGTGCACGCCTCGTACAACCCCAACACCGGCACCGGGACCCTGCGGGTGGACAGCGAGCCGGGCGGCCGGGTCACCGTGCCCGAACTGGGGATCGACATCGCGGCGGGCGCCCCCGGGAACAGCGTGACCACGGCCGTCGAGCCGTGGAGCGCCGAGCGGCCCCGGCTCTACGACGGCGAGCTGGCCTGCGCCGGAGAGCGGATCCCGCTGCGCATCGGCTTCCGTACGGTGGCCGTCGAGGACGGTGTGCTGAAGGTCAACGGGAAGCGGATCCTGTTCCGGGGCGTCAACCGGCACGAGTTCCACCCGGAGACCGGGCGCACGCTCGACGCCGACACCATGCGCCGCGATGTGGAGCTGATGAAGCAGCACAACATCAACGCCGTACGCACCAGCCACTGCCCGCCGCACCCGGCCTTCCTCGACCTGTGCGACGAGCTGGGGCTGTGGGTCATCGACGAGGGCGACCTGGAGACACACGGCTTCTGCGAGGTGGGCTGGCGCGGCAACCCCGTCGACGACGACCGCTGGACGCCGGCGCTGCTCGACCGCGCGCGCCGGATGGTGGAGCGGGACAAGAACCACCCGTCCGTCGTCATCTGGTCGCTGGGCAACGAGTGCGGCAGCGGGCGCGGGCTGTCCGCGATGGCGGCCTGGATCCGCGAACGCGACCCCTCCCGCCCGGTGCACTACGAGAACGACCCCGGCTATCCGGACTCCGACCTGCACAGCCGGATGTACGCGCCACACGCCGAGGTCGCGGAGATCGGCCGCGCCGAGGGCCCCGCGAAGCCGTTCATCCTGTGCGAGTACGCGCACGCGATGGGCAACGGGCCGGGCGGACTCACGGAGTACCAGCGGCTGTTCGAGACGTACGAGCGCTGTCAGGGCGGGTTCGTATGGGAGTGGATCGACCACGGGCTGGCGCGGCGCACCGCGGACGGGGCGGGAC
>NZ_JAAKZZ010000975.1 GCF_011045075.1 Streptomyces boncukensis | reverse complement strand
GTCCCGCTGCCCGTCCCACCGTCGCTCTCCCTCCGTCCGCCGCGGATGCGCACCTGCGGGTCTCAGTCCTCCAGGTAGTCCTCGGGCGCCGACCCCTCGCGGACCGTGTCGAGCGTGAAGCAGTGCAGGCCGCCGCCGAACAGCCGACGGTGCCGGTGGCGCACCGGGACCACGGTGAACCCGCGCTTCTCCAGGGTGCGGCCCAGCTCCGGGCAGGCGGCGTTGATCAGCACGGTGTCCGGTGACACGGACAGCACATTGAGGTCGATGTAGCGGCTGGTGAGGACCAGATCGTCATCGTCGTAGTCGGGGAAGTTGTTGTCCTCCGGCTCCGGCGGGAAGATCATGTCCCACCGCTGCAGCTCCTTCGGGAGCCGCTCGGCCACATCGGGGGTGCGCACCAGCAGCAGCCCGGGACGCAGCGCCAGCACGGTGCTGTCGATGTGGCTGTCGGCCAGCCGGTGCAGCCGGTGGACGCGGAACCGGCCCCGCAGATGGCGCTCCAGCCAGTCACAGCCCAGGGCGTGGTTGGCGTTCGAGACGTTGACGAACACGTCCCGGCCCAGCCGCAGGCACTGCGCCCCGTCGATCATCATCTCGAACCCGGAGTCGTACGGGGACGGCTGCGGGTCGCTGATGGGCTCCATGAGCGAGCCGTGATCGGCGGCGTCGGCGACGTACGACAGGTCGAAGGAGGCGTCCGTCATCAGCGGCCGCGGCATCACCGTCCAGCGCCCGCCCCGGCGGAAGTACTCGGCGTAGACCGGCTTGAGGAACTGCGTCTCGAAGTAGCGGGAGCGCACCAGCGGCGGTGTCTCGATGATCTCGTCGCCGAACACGATGCTGTTGTCGCGCACGTTGAGCGGCGGGACCACGGCGGCGGAGAAGGCGGGGGTGCGCACCTCGCCGGTCGTGGCATCCAGCGGCAGCGGCCGGTGGACCGTCACCGACAGCCGGGTGAGGACCTCGGCCATCTCCTCGACGTCCTCGCGCAGTTCCTCCAGATACTGCTGCTTGATGGGGGAGCGCGCCCGGTGGCCGGTGGCGCCGGGGGTCACATGGCGCGGGTAGTAGATGCGGCTGTAGGGCGTCTCGTCGTGGAAGAACAGGTCGAAGGACAGCTCCCGCTCGTGGGAGGTGTAGTTGTCGGCGGAACCGAGGACGACTTCACGCAGGGGGGACCAGCTGTCGTAGCTGTTCAGGAGCATGGCTCGGCCTTCCTTCGGGCGTCGGTTGCGAACGGGGCGGCGAG
>NZ_JAAKZZ010000974.1 GCF_011045075.1 Streptomyces boncukensis | reverse complement strand
GGGGATGGGGGCCGTCTCGGCGGTGGTCGTGGTGATCGGCGCCTTCCGGGAGGCCGCCGAGGAGGAGCCCACGCTGGCCGGGGTCGCGGCCCGGCTGGACCGCTCGCTGGAGCGGGAGGGCAAGCGCCGGCTGGGCCTCCAGCAGTTCGAGGGCTTCACGACAGCGCTGCTCGCCGAGCTGCCGCCCGTGGAGCCGCGGGCCATGGGGACGCGGGGGCGCCCGCTGCGCCTGGTCAACCGCGGCCACCCGCCCCCGCTGCTGCTGGACCACGGCGCGGTCCGCACCCTCGACCCGCGGGTGCCCGCGCTGCCGCTGGGGGTGACGGAGCTGGGCGTCTGGCCCGACTGGACGGACGAGTTCAGCTTCCCGCCGGGCGGGCAGCTGGTGCTCTACACAGACGGCCTGTCCGAGGCGCGGGACGCCGACGGCGAGTTCTTCGACCCGGTCCGGCGGCTGACGGGCCACTCCCTCACCGACCCGGAGGACGTACTCGACCTGCTCGTACGGGACGTCGAGCAGCACACGGGCGGCGGTACGGCGGACGATATGGCGCTGCTCGCGGTGGGCCGGCCCGAGACGGAGCGCTAGTCGTCACGCTCCGGAGCCGGGTGTACGCCCGACTGTGACGGGCCGCCCCAATTGGTGCTACCTGACCGGTAAGTGTGGGCCATGGTGACGATGAATTGGCCAGAACAGCTTGGAATCACGCCCGCGGTTCTATTAACGTCCGATAACAACGCAGCGCGGTTGTCACTGTCGTCACGAGACGGCACCGTGCGCGCCGAATCCCGCACCGTCCCACAGGGCGGCGCGGGAACCGGGGAACCACCCCTCCGCGCCGCCCTCGCGGGCGATACGGAGGATGGGGTGAATCGGGCGTCTCCGCCCGGGTCCGTCCAGGGCCGGGACCGGAGCCGCTCGTAGGAGACCTTCCTGCTCCGAACCCGTCAGCTAACCCGGTAGGCGAGAAGGAAGGAAAGGAGAACGCCCCCCGTGGCGTCCAAGTCCCAGAGCCATGCCCCCGACGTGGCCCGCGGCCACTCCCCGTACGGGGAGTACGCGGCATACGAGGCGTACGGCGACACGTACGGCGCCCCCGCGTACAACGCGCCCGCATACGGCGCGCCCGCGTACGACGCACCCGCGTGCAGCGCCCCCGGGACGTCGAGCAGCACACGGGCGGCGGTACGGCGGACGATATGGCGCTGCTCGCGGTGGGCCGGCCCGAGACGGAGCGCTAGTCGTCACGCTC
>NZ_JAAKZZ010000973.1 GCF_011045075.1 Streptomyces boncukensis | reverse complement strand
GAGGGAGGGGGATTCCCCTATGAGGGGGTTCGGCCGGTCGCCCGGCTTACGGGTTCCTGCTTCGCGGACCGGGTAGTCCCAAGGTCTCCACAGGCTGACACGGGCTGCCCGCCCGCGTTTCGGATGTTCTTCGCGGCGTTGACGTCGGCGTTCTCGGCGTGTCCGCAGCCTGCGGCTTTGCATCGGAAGACCGCTTGGCTCTCGCGGTTGCCTTCCGAGACGAAGCCGCACGCGGAGCAGCGTTGCGACGTGTACGCGGGGTTGACCTTCACCACGCGCGTTCCCGTGTACCGGGCGGCGTTGGTGAGGGCGAGTTCGAGGCGATGCCATCCCTTGTCGAGGATCGCTTTGTTGAGGCCCCGTTTCCGGGCCACCCGGGTACCGGGCGCTTCCACGGTGCCGGAGGCGGAGGCGGACATGTTGCGGGTCTTGAGGTCTTCCAGCACCACGAGCGCGTTCTTGGCCGTGACCACGCTCGCGACCTGGGCGCAGAAGTCCGCGCGGCGGTCGGTGACCCGGCCCATGACCCGGTTCATCGCCGCGATCGTCTTGCGCCGGTTCGCTGAGCCCTTCTTCGTGCGGGACAGCTTCTGTCGCAGACGCCGGTACCGGGTCTCCTCGCCGGCGGTGACGAACGGCCGATCGTGAAAATCGCCGTCCGAGGTGATGGCCGCGAACTGCACACCCCGATCGATACCCACGGATGTACCCGGCATCGCATGCCGCTCCGGCGCTGTGGTCTCGTCGTCCACGAGGAACGACACGAACCCGTCCCGGCCCTTACGGGACACCGTGGCGGAGCGGATCTCACCGCCGGGCGGACGAGACCACCGGAAGCTGACCCATCCCAGCTTCGGCAGCCTGGCCCGGCCCCACCTGCGGCCGAGTCGTTCCACCTCGATCAGCTGGCCCATGGGGAAGCGGAACGAGGGCGACCATCGGGTCTTCGAGCGCCAACGCACCTGGAAGGTTCCGTGATCTCGGCATGCCTGGTCCAAGTCCTTCAGGGTCTGCTGAAGCGCGTGGGACGGGGCGGCCCTGAGCCAGGGGTGATCCTTCTTCGCGTCGGCCAGTTCGGCGCACTGCGGCGCGTAGTTCATCCACGCGCCCCGGCGCCGGTACTCGCGACGCTGGTGGAGGGCGGTGTTCCACACAGACCGACAGATGTTCCCGAACTCCTCGCACATCTCTGCCTGTTCAGGCGTGAGCGCGAGACGGTACCGGCGGCCGGACAACAACAGGAACACCCCCCTCCA
>NZ_JAAKZZ010000972.1 GCF_011045075.1 Streptomyces boncukensis | reverse complement strand
TGTATAAGAGACAGGGGAGGGGGTGCCGGGGTGGCTCTCGGTCCGGTTCATCGCGTTGCTCCTTGCGCTCGGGTGCTCCGGGCCATCGTCTCCGGGCCATCGTCGCCGCATCCCTCGGCGCAGGGGTGCCCCTGCCAGGACCACCCAGCTTCCGCGCCGGTCGGTGATGATGGCCCCATGAAGTGGCGTACAGACGTGGGGGAGTTTCTGCGCTCCCGCCGTGCACGGCTGCGCCCCGAGGACGTCGGTCTCGCGCCCGGCGGCGGGGTGCGCCGGGTGCCGGGGCTGCGCCGCGAGGAGCTGGCTTATCTCGCGGGGATCAGCGTCGAGTACTACGTACGGCTGGAGCAGGGCCGCAAGCCGGGGGTGTCCGACGCGGTGCTCGACTCGGTCGCCCGGGTGCTGCGGCTCGACGAGGACGAGCGCGTCCATCTGCACCGGATCGCCCGGCACCCGCACCGGCGGCCGCGCCGGGAGCGGCCCCAGGAGGTCCGGCCGGGGATGCGGCAGTTGCTGCACGCGGTCGGGGACACCCCGGCGTTCGTCTTCGGGCGGCGTATGGACATCCTCGCCTGGAACCGGATGGCCTGCGCCCTGATGATCACCGAACTCGGCGCGCTGCCGCAGCGCGAGCGCAATCTGGCGCGGCTGGTGCTGCTCGACGAGGACCTCGTCCGGCTCTATCCGGACCGGGAGTTCGTGGCCAAGGACACCGTCGGCCATCTGCGGGTCGACGCCGGGCGGCACCCGGACGACGCCGAGCTGGCGGCGCTGGTCGGCGAGCTGTCGCTGAAGAGCGAGGAGTTCCGCAAGCACTGGTCGATGCACACGGTCAAGCGGAAGTCGTACGGCCACAAGAACCTCGCCCACCCGGTCGTCGGCCCGATGAGGCTCCAGTTCGAGACGCTGCATCTGCCGGACGACCCGGAGCAGTGCCTCACCGTCTACACGGCGGCGCCGGGCTCCAAGGACGAGGAGAGCCTGCGGCTCCTCGCCCTGTGGCACGCGGAGAGCCCGTCCCCCGCCGACGCGGCGCGGCTCACCGCACCCGCCGCGCCCGCCGCGCCCATCGAACCCGTCGAACCCGCCGCCCCCATCGAACCCGTCGAGCCCTTCGAGATCCGGCCGCGGGGCACATCCTGAGAGACATCTCACGTGCCTAAGAAGTCAAGCTGCGGCGGCTGGAGCTGCTGAGAAGGAGGTGAATGCGTGATGCTCGTCGAAGAGCTGCCGGTTGTGCAGGCAGTGGTAGAGCTGACCGAGCA
>NZ_JAAKZZ010000971.1 GCF_011045075.1 Streptomyces boncukensis | reverse complement strand
TCCCCCGCCCCCGCCCGGCGAACCGGCGGTCGGTGCGCCGGGCAGCGCGGCGGGCGGAACCGCGGCGGCGGCCGTCGCGGAGGAGTTCCGGCGGCTGCTCGCCCGGCCGGGCGCGGCGGCCGAGCTGTCCGTCCGCACCTGCGCGCTCGAACTCGGCGTCTCGGTGGGCCATCTCTCGGCCGCCGTCCGCGCGGCGACCGGCCTGACGCCCGGACAGCTGATCCGGCACGCGCAGGTGCTGGAGGCCAAGCGGCTGCTCGCCGGGACCGGGCTGACGGTGGGCCGGGTGGCCCGCGAGGTGGGGTTCGCGGACCCCGCGTACTTCTGCCGTTTCTTCCGGCGCGAGACGGGCGCCAGCCCCGGCGAGTTCCGGCGGGGCGCGAGCGGAAATCACCACGGTCCCCGCGATCTGTCCATCGACCCGCCCGAGTGCCGACCGTAACGTCGCTTCCGCCGGGCCCGCAGCCAGACGCACGTCGCAGACCCCCCACCGACGGACAGCGAGGAGAGCACCGTGGAGGAGACCCCGCACGACGCTCAGCACACCGGCCCCGCCGACGGCGACACCGCAGACGACACCGGCCGCACCGGCCCCACCCGCAAGTCCGTGCTCCGCGCCGCCATGGCCGCGGCGCCGGCCGCCGTCCTGCTGGGCAGCGCGGCGGCGCCCGCGCTCGCCCGCGACCGGGTCGCGGAGGCGCAGTCGGGCCGGCAGTCGGGCCAGCAGCGCAGCCGGCTCCTGGAGCCCACACCGAGCTGCGACGACGGCGACCAGCCGACGCCGCCGCAGACCGAGGGCCCGTACTTCAAGCCCAACTCCCCCGAACGCGACTCGATCGTGCCGCCCGGCACCCCCGGCATGGCGCTGACCGTCACCGGCTACGTCTTCAGCATCCGCTGCGAGCCGCTGGCGAACGTGCTGCTGGACTGGTGGCAGGCGGACCCGTACGGCGCGTACGACAACTGGGGCTACCGGTTCCGCGGCCACCAGTTCACCAACAGCGACGGGAGCTTCGAGCTGGGCACCCTGCACCCCGGGCTCTACCCCGGGCGGACCCGGCATCTGCATGTGAAGGTGCAGGCCCCCGGCCAGCGGATCCTGACGACGCAGCTCTACTTCCCCGGCGAGCCGCGCAACGAGACGGACCAGATCTTCGACCCCCGGCTGCTGATGACCATCCGGCAGGACGGCTCCAGCCTGCAGGGCAGCTTCGACTTCGTGCTGAACGTCTGAGCCGCCCACGGACCCCGCCGCACACCTGAGACC
>NZ_JAAKZZ010000970.1 GCF_011045075.1 Streptomyces boncukensis | reverse complement strand
GACGGGGGCTTGCTGGGCCGGGGCTGCCCCTTGCTGTTTCGTCGCAGTCCGCGGGTGCTCTGTGGTTGCTCGCGCAGTTCCCCGCGCCCCTTCGGGGCACCCATGTGCTCTGCGCTTGCGGTCCGGCCCTTGACGGAGGCGTAGTTAGTTAGCAAACTGGCTACGTGATTGAGGTGACGGTGCTGAAGGCGCTGGCCAGCGAGAAGCGGCTGGCTGTCCTGGAGTGGCTGCGGGATCCCGTCGCCCACTTTCCGCCGCAGCGCGACGGCGACCGGGTGGAGGACGGCGTCTGCTCCGTCCTCATCGCCGAGAGGCTCGGCGTCAGCCGGCCCACGGCGAGCGCGCATCTCAAGCTGCTCGCCGAGGCGGGGCTGCTGCGCGTGAAGCGGACCGGGCAGTGGGCGTTCTACCGCCGGGACGAAGAGCGCATCGCCGAGGTCAAGCGGATGTTCGACGAAGGGTGGTAGCACGGTGGCCTACGAGAAACTCCTGGCCCTCCTGGACGAGCACGGGGCGCGGTACCGCCTCCTCGACCATGCGCCGGAGGGCCGCACGGAGATCGTCAGCGGGTACCGCGGCCACCCGGTGTCCCACGCCGCCAAGTGCCTGGTGGTCATGGTGAAGACCGGCAAGAAGACGAGGCGCTACTTCCTCGCCGTCGTCCCCGGCGACGCGCGGGTCGACCTCGAAGCGCTGAAGTCCCTGGCGGGCGGCAGCTATGTCTCCTTCGCGTCGGCCGACAGGGCCGAGGCGCTCGCGGGCAGCGAGAGCGGCACCATCCTCCCGTTCAGCTTCCACCCGGACCTGGAGCTGGTGGTGGACCCGGGGGTCCTGGAGCCGCCGGAGATCTACTTCAACGCCGCCCGCCTGGACCGCTCCCTCGCCCTGCGGGCCGAGGACTACGCGGCGTATGTGCACGGCGAGGGCGCACAGGTGCGCCCGATCGCCCTCGCGTAACCGGCGTTCCCGGGCCCGCCGGATTGCCGAACGGCCGCCTGGGTGGAGACTGGTGACGACGCGCTGTCCCGTCCGCGAGTCGGCGGAGTCCGCCGGGCAGCCCCGCCAGGCAGCTCTGGGAGGAAGCCCCATGTCCAGCTACGGCCACCACGCCGACGGCGCTCGCGGGCGCGTTCGAACCCTTGGGCGGTGATCCGGGGCAGGCGGGAGGCATACCGGGGTTCCTCGCCCGCTTACGGCGGCGGGGCACGGCCTGGCACCTCGTCGCGCTGGTGGGGATCGCGGCCGCGGCGCTGTCGGCCGTGTCGGTACTGATG
>NZ_JAAKZZ010000096.1 GCF_011045075.1 Streptomyces boncukensis | reverse complement strand
CCGCCTGCCCCCCTTGCCCCGTCCGGGCTGTCGATGACGTACCGCCAGCGGCCGTCCGCGCCGCGCCGCGCCACGTCCGTCGCCGTCCCGGTGCGGCGCACGGGCCGGCCGCCGGGCCCGGTGCCGTCGATCTCCCAGTCCACCACCAGCAGCGCGACGTCCCCGGCGGTGTGGACCTGGCGCGGCCGTACGGTGATCGGCAGGCCGAGGGCGAGGAAGCCGGCGTTCTCCCGGGCGATCTCGGCCCGGGAGCGCGCCACCTGCCCCGACGGGGCGACGAACACGGCGTCGGCCTCGTACATCTCCGCGACCGCCGAGGGGTCGCCGCTGTTGAACCGCTCCGCGAAGACGAAGGGGACGTCCGCCGCCTCCTGTGCGTGTCTGTGCATGGCCGCACCGCGTCCTTACGCTCGGGGGAAACCGTCAGTGACGAGAGCCGACGATAGGAGCCGCCCGCGTGACTCACCCAATGGTCAGCTGCGATGCCCGGCGCCCGCGGCCGGGCGCAGCCCCCGGGCTGCCCGACGACCCCCGCGCGGAGGTGGCGGCCCCCTCGCCGTCCTGCCCGGTGGAGATCGCGCTGGACGCGCTGCGCGGCCGGTGGACCACGCTCGTCGTCCGGGAGCTGCTGCGCGGCCCGCGGACGTTCAGCGAACTGTCCGGGGCGCTGCCCGCGCTCTCCGGCAAGGTGCTCACCGACCGGCTGCGGCACCTCGGCCGGGCAGGGGTGGTGCACCGCGAGCGCACGGCGGGCTGGCCCTCCACGGTGCGCTACGAACTGACCGCGCGCGGCCGGGAGCTGGGGCCCGTCCTGGAAGCCCTGTGGCACTGGGGCGCGCTGCCCCGCTCCGACAGCCCGCCGGGGAACGCTTAGCGCTCGCCCCGCGTCCGGGCCCGAGGCGGGGTGCCGCCGCGCTGTGGACGGACGGCGGGGCACCCTTCCGGGCACCTGCGCGAACTCTTCGACGGTCAGCAGCGCCCTACGCCCCGTAGCGGGTGGCGATCGCGGTGGCGCGGGCGCGCAGGGAGTCACGCAGCCACTGCGGGGCCAGGGCCTCCGCGTCCGTGCCGAGGCGCCACAGCGCCCACTCGGCGTGCCGCCGGTCCTGGAAGGTCACCTCCAGCCGCAGCAGGCCGTCGTCCGCGCCGGCCTCCTCGGCGAGGACGGCCAGCGCGGTGCCCACCAGGTCCGCACGCCGCGCCGGGTCCATCCGCACCCGTACGGCGACCTGGTCGCCGCCGGTCCGAAACCGTGCGCTGCGTTCCTGCCAGATCCGGGCCAGGTCGACCCGGTCCGGCCGCTGCGCCGGCTCGTCGAGCTCCTCGGCGGCCAGGATCCGCGACAGCCGGTAGGTGCGGTCCGCGCCGGACCGCGTGGCCAGCAAGTAGCCCTGGCCGCGCACGGTGACCAGGCCGACCGGGTCGACCGTGCGCCACGTCGGGTCCCGGTCCGCCGGCGCGTAGCGCAGGCGCAGCCTGTGTCCGGCGAACACCGCGCGCCGCACCTCGGCCACGACGGCGTCGGGCACCTCCTCGGCAGCCGGCCGGCGTGCGAGGAGGTCGGTCTCCGGATCGACGAGCAGCCGCTGGGCCGCGCCGGCCGCGGTGGCCCGATGGCTCTCGGGCAGCGCGTCCACCACCTTGCGCATGGCCGAGGCGAGCGCAGCGCCGAGCCCGAACGCCTGCGCGCCGCGCCGCGATCCGGCGACCAGCAGGGCGAGCGCCTCGTCGTGGTTCAGTCCGGTGAGCTCGGTGTGGAACCCGGGCAGCAGCGCGAAGCCGCCGTGCCGGCCGCGCTCGGCGTAGACCGGGACGCCGGCCGCGGACAGCGCCTCGATGTCCCGCAGCACGGTGCGGGTGGACACCTCCAGCTCACGGGCCAGCGCGGTCGCGGAGAGCCGGCCGTGCTGCCGCAGCAGCAGTACCAGCGATACCAACCGGTCGGCGCGCATACGGGAACTCTACCGAGATACGTGACACACAGTGTCGTGTATACGTTGCGAGGCTGCTCCGCATGACCGACAAGAAGACGGCCACTGAGCCGAACGACCTGGGCAGATACTTCATCGAGCGCGCCAACGCGGGCGACGTCGACGGACTGGTGGCCCTCTACGAGCCGGACGCCGTGCTGGCGTTCCCGCCGGGCAACCTCGCGCGGGGCCACGCGGAGATCCGCGCGGTGTACGAGCAGTTCGTCGCGGCCGCGCCGGTGCTCTCGCCGGGCAGCCAGCACCCGGCGCTGGTGACCGGCGACCTGGCGCTGACGGCGACCACGCTGACCGACGGCGACGTGATCGTCGAGATCGCCCGGCGCCAGCCGGACGGGACGTGGCTGTGGGCCGCGGACCAGCCGACACTCGCGACGTAGCGGGACGGAGCGGGACGGCGTCCGCCCCCCCGGGGCGGACGTCAATCACGCGCAACGTCCATCACTCTTATGCGTTACGGCGAAGTTCGGCCACGAAGGCTCGGGCGGCCGTCGGCCCATGGCCGCAACGTGGCGGCGACAGCGCTTCAAACATCTTTTTTCCGCCTATGTGAGTAGGTAGTCCGCATATTGTGCCGTTCGGGCGCCTGTCCTTCCCGGGAAGGGTCCAGGGCACAGGACCTCCGAGGAAAGGCAGGTGCCCGATGCCCGAGTGGGTCAAGATCTCTGGCGGTCTCGCGGCCATCGCGGTCGGGTCGCGGACCAATGTGTGGGGAGTCAACTCCAGCGGCAACGTCTACAAGTTCTCCGGGAACGACGCGGGCGATCCCAGTCCGTGGGTGCAGATTCCCGGTGGTCTGGCGGATATCGGTGCGGGTGCTGATGGGACGGTGTGGGGGGTCAACAGCAGCGGGAACATCTACCGCTACGCCGGGGACCAGAACATCCAGGGTTCGTCGCGCTGGGTTCAGATCTCGGGTGCGCTCAACCGCATTGCGGTCGGGTCGCGGACCAATGTGTGGGGGGTCAGCGCCAACGGGAACATCTACAAGTTCTCCGGCAACGACGCCGGAGACCCCAGCCCCTGGGTGCAGATCCCCGGAGAGGCGGTCGACATCGGGGCCGCCGCGGACGGCACCGTCTGGCACGTCAACAGCAGCGGCGGGATCTACCGCTACGCCGGAGACCAGCCTGGCTGATCCGTGCAGCCCGCACCGGGAGGCGCCCCGGGTCAGTCACCGGCTGCCGCGACCCCCACCGGGCAGGCGACGCCCGTGCCGCCGATGCCGCAGTAGCCGGCGGGGTTCTTGTCGAGGTACTGCTGGTGGTACGCCTCGGCGGGGTAGAAGGGGCGGCCCTCGGCCGGGAGGAGTTCCGTGGTGATCGTGCCGTGGCCGGCGGCCGTGAGGACCTGCTGGTAGGCGGCGCGGGAGGACTCCGCCTCGGCGGCCTGCGCGTCGGTGTGGGTGTAGAGCGCGGAGCGGTACTGGGTGCCGGTGTCGTTGCCCTGGCGGAAGCCCTGGGTGGGGTCGTGGTTCTCCCAGAAGCGCTTGAGGAGGGCGGCGTAGGAGACCTTCGCCGGGTCGTAGACCACGCGGACGGCCTCCGTGTGGCCGGTGAGGCCCGAGCAGACCTCCTCGTAGGTGGGGTGCGGGGTGCTGCCGCCCTGGTAGCCGACGAGGGTCGTCCAGACGCCCTCCGTCTGCCAGAACACGCGCTCGGCGCCCCAGAAGCAGCCCATGCCGAAGTCGGCGGTCTCCAGTCCCTCCGGACAGGGGCCCGCGAGCGGGGTGCCGAGGACCGTGTGGCGCTCGGGGACCGCGTACGAGGGCTCCGGGCGGCCCTTGAGGGCCTCCTCGGGGGCGGGGAGGTGGTTCTTCGCTCTGCCGAACAGCATGGGTGCTCCCTGGGGTACTGCTAAGTGGTGGGCTTGGGCTGCTGGGGCGGCGTCGGCTGGTCCTTCGGCTGCTCCTCGAAGTCGACGCGCTTCATGTGCTTGGTCATCGACTTCAGCAGGAACCAGACGGCCACGCCGATCGCCGCGAAGACCAGGAAGCCGAGGACGCCGGGTGTGACCTTGTTCTCGTCCAGATCCTTCGCCAGCGGAAGGATCTGGACTGCCACCGAGTGTGTGGTCTGCGTCGCGCTCATACGGTCAATTGTCGCGGATGCCGGCGAAGAGGTCGCCCTCGGGGAGGGAGGTGGCCACGCGGGACTTCGCCAGCTCGTACTCCTCCGTCGGCCAGACCTCCCGCTGGAGGTCCATCGGCACCCGGAACCAGCCGCCGTCCGGGTCGATCTGGGTGGCGTGGGCGATCAGTGCCTTGTCGCGGATCTCGAAGTACTCGCCGCAGGGCACGTGGGTGGTCAGGGAGCGCTCGGGCATGCCCATCTTCTCCCAGCGCTCCAGCCACTCCGTGTACGGCGAGTCCAGGCCGCGGTCGAGCATCCCCTGGTGCAGGGCCTCGGTGCGGGCCCGGTTGAAGCCCTGGTTGTAGTAGAGCTTCTGCGGCTCCCAGGCCGGGCCGAACTCCTCCTCCGGGTACTTCTCGGTGTCGGCGGCGTGCTCGAAGGCCACCATCGAGATCTTGTGGGTCATGATGTGGTCGGGGTGCGGATAGCCGCCGTTCTCGTCGTAGGTCGTGATCACCTGCGGGCGGAAGGAGCGGATCAGCTTCACCAGCTCGCCGGCCGCCTCGTCCACGTCCTGCAGCGCGAAGCAGCCCTCCGGGAGCGGCGGCAGCGGGTCGCCCTCGGGCAGCCCGGAGTCCACGAAGCCCAGCCAGGACTGCTTGACGCCCAGGATCTCCCGGGCCTCGTCCATCTCTTTCTTGCGGACCTCGTGAATGTGCTCCTCGACATAGGTGTCCCCCTGGAGCTTGGGGTTGAGGATGGATCCGCGCTCGCCACCCGTACACGTCGCGACCAGCACGTCCACCCCCTCGTCGACATACTTCGCCATGGTCGCCGCGCCCTTGCTGGACTCGTCGTCGGGGTGCGCGTGCACGGCCATCAGTCGCAGTTCAGGCAGTTGTCTCAAGACTCATCCTCATAAGGTCAAAGTGGCCCCGCCTCGGCCCGGTACCGGGGGCTTCGCGGGCGGCTTCTATAGTGACCGAATCGGCACCTCGATGTATTCCCCGTTCCCCCGCATCCCGGGTGCCCGCGTGGAACCCGTACGAGGCTGCGAGAGGAACCGACCATGGGTGAGGAGCACCAGGGCGTTCCGGCCGGGCGCTACGGGCGGCGCTCCGGGGGGTACGGCGCGGGCGGCGACGCGCGCACCGACCGGCGGCTGAAGCTCGTGGGCGCGGTGCTGGGCGCGGCGCTGCTCGGGGTGGTCGCGTGGTTCGGTGTCAGCTACATCACGGGCAAGGACGTCAGCGGCGAGTTGATCAAGTACAAGGTGGTCTCGGACCGCGAGGTCGAGGTGCACCTGGAGGTCCGCAAGGACGCCGGCGTGACGGGTGTGTGCACCCTGCGGGCCCGCTCCGAGGACGGCGCCGAGGTCGGGCGCAAGGCGGTTACGGTGGAGAGCGGACCCGGTCGCGTCGACAAGGTGGTCGGGATGCGGACGACGGGCCGCGCCACCGGCGCCGAGCTGGTGGGCTGCGAGAAGGGTCAGTAGCCGCGAGGCGGGTAAAAGAGGCTGGTGGGGCCCGGTGCACGGGCCCGCCGGCGGGGCGGCCGCGAGGTCCTGTCCTTCTTCCCTTTTCCGCCGGAATTGTTAAGCTCGTGGTTTCGCCCACCTGAGAAGGCGCAGCCTTCCTGGTAGGGCGTTGCTTTATATCCCCAGTACCGACGAGGAGCACCTGTGACCCAGACCAGCGACAACGTCACCTGGCTGACCCAGGAGGCGTACAACCAGCTCAAGGCCGAGCTGGAGTACCTGTCGGGTCCTGCCCGCACCGAGATCTCCAAGAAGATCGAGGCCGCTCGCGAGGAGGGAGACCTCCGCGAGAACGGCGGGTACCACGCGGCCAAGGAGGAGCAGGGCAAGCAGGAGCTGCGGATCAGGCAGCTGCAGCAGCTGCTGGAGAACGCCAAGGTCGGAGAGGCCCCGGCGGACGACGGTGTGGTGGAGCCGGGCATGGTCGTGACCATCGCCTTCGACGGGGACGAGGACGACACCATCACCTTCCTGCTGGCCTCCCGCGAGTACGCCAGCTCGGACGTGGAGACGTACTCTCCGCAGTCGCCGCTGGGCGCCGGGGTGAACGGGAAGAAGGTCGGCATGGACGCCGAGTACGAGCTGCCCAACGGCAAGATGGCCTCGGTGAAGGTCCTCGCCGCCAAGCCGTACCAGGGCTGACGTACCCCCGCGACGCCCCGCTGCGCACCATGCGGCCGGCCCCCGCCCGGGGGCCGGCCGCCGTCGTGTGCGCGGTGCGCCCCCGGATGGTGCGCCTCCGGATGGTGCGCCTCCGGGCGGTGTTCCCCGGGCGTCAGGCCGTCGCCGAGCGGTACTTGCGTACGGCCAGGGCGCGGAAGACGGCGATGATCAGCACCGACCAGAGCAGCGAGGCGAGCACCGGGTGCTCCATGGGCCACGCGTCGGGCACCGGATAGCCCGGCGGGAGGTTCCCGAACAGGTCGCGGCAGGCCACGACGGTGGCGCTGAACGGGTTCCACTCGGCGATGTGCTGCAGGAACGACGGCATGTTCTGCGAGGGCACGAAGGCGACCGAGATGAACGTCAGCGGGAACAGCCAGATCAGCCCGCCGGAGGTGGCCGCCTCCGGGGTGCGCACCGACAGTCCGATGAGGGCGCCGATCCAGGTGAAGGCGTAGCCGAGCAGGAGCAGCAGGCCGAAGCCCGCGAGCGCCTTGGGGATCCCGTCGTGCGCCCGCCAGCCGACGAGCAGTGCGACGACGGCGAGGACGACCAGCGTCAGCGCCGTCTGCACCAGGTCGGCCAGGGTGCGGCCGGTGAGGACGGCACCGCGGGTCATCGGCAGCGAGCGGAAGCGGTCGATGAGGCCCTTGTGCATGTCCTCGGCGATGCCCGCGCCGGCGCCCGCCGTGGCGAAGGTGACGGTCTGCGCGAAGATGCCCGCCATCAGGAACTCGCGGTAGGAGCTGGCGCTGGTGCCGGCGCCGGGGATGGTGATCGAGCCGCCGAAGACATAGCTGAACAGCACCACGAACATGATGGGCTGGATCAGCCCGAAGATCACGACCTCCGGGATCCGCGCCATCCGGATGAGGTTGCGCTTGGCCATGACCAGCGAGTCGGTGACGGACTGGGCCGCTCCGCCCCGGCCCCGGGGCGCCGTCGCCGTGGACACGGTCTCGGTGGTGGCGGTCACTTCGCGGCCTCCTCTCGCTCGTCGTCCGCGGTCTCGTCCTCGGCGGCGTGCCCCGTCAGGGAGATGAACACGTCGTCGAGGGTGGGCCGGCGCAGCCCGATGTCGTCGATCTCGATGCCCTCGCCGTCCAGCTCGCGGATCACCTCGGCCAGCAGCTTGGCGCCGCCGGCGACCGGGACGGTCAGCTTGCGGGTGTGCTCCTCGACGGTGCAGCCGTCCTGGGCCGGGCCCGGCAGGGCGTGCCGCTCCAGGATCCCGCGCGCGGTGGATATCCGGTCGCGCTCGTGGACGACGACCTCGATGCGCTCGCCGCCCGTCTGGGCCTTGAGCTGGTCGGAGGTGCCGCGTGCGATCACCTTGCCGTGGTCGACGACCGCGATGTCGTGGGCGAGGCGGTCGGCCTCCTCCAGATACTGGGTGGTCAGCAGCAGGGTGGTGCCGCCGGCGACCAGTTCCTCGATGACCTCCCACAGGGACTGCCGGTTGCGCGGGTCGAGCCCCGTGGTCGGCTCGTCCATGAACATCACGGGCGGGCTGACCACCAGCGCGGCGGCGAGGTCGAGCCGGCGGCGCATACCGCCGGAGTACGTCTTGGCGGTGCGGTCCGCGGCGTCGGCGAGGTTGAAGCGCTCCAGGAGCTCGGCGGCCCGCCGCTTCGCGTCCCGGGCGGACATCTGGTAGAGCTGGCCGACCATCTGGAGGTTCTCACGGCCGGTCAGATACTCGTCCACGGCGGCGAACTGGCCGGACAGGCCGATCGAGCGGCGCACCGTGTTGGGGTGCTTCAGGACGTCGATCCCGGCGACCTGCGCGCTGCCGCTGTCGGGGCTGAGCAGGGTGGTGAGGACCCGTACGGTGGTGGTCTTTCCGGCGCCGTTCGGCCCGAGCAGGCCGAGAACCGTGCTCTCCGGCACATCGAGATCGACACCGTCCAGAGCCCTCACATCGCCGAAGTTCTTCACCAGACCCTCGGCATAGATTGCACCTGGCATTGCTGGACTCCCAGGAGTGTGGGATGAGCTTGAGAAAATGCTAGATCCGCCGGATAAAACCGGCATGTACGGATGATGTGGAGGGGTGCGCCACAGCGCCGCAGCAGTATGGAATGACGCGATGTATCGCGTCAAGTCAGTCGCGATAGCTCGCGTCCCGCCGGCGGGCGCGGTCCCGGCAGCCGGACACCGGTCAGCTCATCACCGTGTACCCCGCGGCACGCAGCGACGACGCGACGTCCACGCAGTGCTCCGGCCCCTTGGTCTCCAGATGCAGCTCCACCTCCGCTTCGTCGAGCCCGAGCCGGGGATCCGTCCGGACATGGCTGATGTCGAGGACGTTAGCGTCCACCACTGACAACTCCCGCAGGAGCGACGCCAGGGCACCCGGCCGGTCCGTGACGCGCAGCCGCAGCGACAGATAGCGGCCCGCGGCCGCCATGCCGTGCCGCAGCGTCCGCTGCAGCACCAGCGGATCCACATTGCCGCCCGAGAGCACCGCGACCACCGGCCCCTCGAACCCCCCGGGCTCCGCCAGCAGCGCGGCCACCGGGCTCGCGCCCGCGGGCTCCACCACCAGCTTCGCGCGCTCCAGACAGAGCAACAGCGCGCTGGAGAGCGCGTCTTCGGACACCGTACGGACCTCGTCCACCAGAGCGCCAACGATTTTGAACGGCACATCCCCGGGCCGCCCCACCTTGATCCCGTCCGCCATGGTGGACACCGACTCCAGCGCCACCGGGGCCCCGGCCGCCAGCGACGGCGGATACGCCGCCGCGCCCTGCGCCTGCACCCCCACCACCCGCACATCCGGCCGCAGCGCCTTGACGGCGACCGCGATCCCCGCGACCAGCCCGCCGCCGCCGACCCCCACGACGACCGTGCGCACCTCGGGGCACTGCTCCAGGATCTCCAGCCCCACCGTGCCCTGCCCGGCCACCACATCGGGATGGTCGAACGGGTGGATGAACACCGCGCCCGTCCGGGACGCGTACTCCTGCGCGGCCCGCAGCGTCTCGTCCACCACATGCCCGTGCAGCCGCACCTCGGCGCCGTAGTCCCGGGTCGCCGCCACCTTCGGCAGCGGCGCTCCCACCGGCATGAACACCGTCGAGCGCACCCCCAGCAGCGAGGCCGCCAGCGCGACGCCCTGCGCGTGGTTGCCCGCGCTCGCCGCCACCACGCCCCGCGCGCGCTCCCCGGCCGGCAGCCCGGCGATCCGCACATACGCGCCGCGCAGCTTGAACGAGCCGGTGCGCTGCAGGTTCTCGCACTTGAGCTGCACCGGAGCCGCCACCAGCGACGAGAGGTGACGGCTGCCCTCCAGCGCGGTCACCCGGGCCACCCCGTCCAGGGCCTTGTGCGCGAGCCGGACGTCGTCCAACGTGACCCCGCTGGGGCCGGAAGCGGTGCTGGTGCCCATACCGCAAGTCTCGCAGCACTGGTCGCGGCGGCTCTCGGCGGACTGCGTATCGTCACTCACAGGTCACTGGTTCGTGCAGCGACGGTACGCCCGGCGCTCACTCCGCGTACTCTGTGCGCACCATCCCGTACCCCGCACGTACTGGAACGCTGGTAACCCTTCCGAAGACCAAAGAAGCGAGCGACCCAGCCATGCCCACGCACCCGGACATGACGACAGACCCCACCGACGACACCCACGACACTGCCCCGCCGCCCGAGGAACCGACCCCCCTCGCCGGCAGTGCCGTCTTCGACGCGATGCAGCACCAGCTCGCCGTGTTCGCGCGGCGCGCCGAGCAGACCCGGCTGGGCGGCCTCGGCCAGGCCCGCAACTCCATGGACCGGGCCGCCTACCTGCTGCTCAACAGGCTCGACCAGGAGGGGCCGATGGGCGTCAAGGCGCTCGCGGCCGGCATGGGGATCGACTCCTCGACCGTGACCCGGCAGGTCGCGCCGCTCGTCGAGTCCGGCCTGGTCAAGCGGACCTCGCACCCCGAGGACGGCCGCGCCGTCGTGCTGCAGCTCTCGCCGCGCGGCCAGGCCCGGCTGGAGGAGGTCCGCTCCTCGCGCCGCGAACTGATGCAGGTGGTCACGGACGACTGGACGGACGAGGAGCGGGAGACGTTCTGCGCGCTGCTCACCCGCTTCAACACCGCGCTGCTCGGCATCAGCCCCGGAGCGCCGGACCAGCCGCCCGCCTCTTGATTTGATCAGCGGGCCTGCCGTCCCCTGGACATGCCGACCAGCTGACTGAACGGGCCGTCGGCAGGAAGGCGGGCGGTGCGAGAGCGGCGGGCACGAGACGAGCGCCGCCGCGCCCGGGAGTTCGACGCGTTCGTCGCGGGCGCCGGCGGGAGGCTGCTGCATGCCGCCACGCTGCTCACCGGTGAACGGCCCGGCGAGCGGCCGGGCGCGGTGCCCGGGGCGCAGCGGCTGCTCGTCGGCGCGCTGGCGCGCACCTACGCCGAGTGGGACCGGATGCGCGGCGGGGATCCCTACGAGTACACCCGGCAGCAGCTCGCCGCCCGCTTCGCGCGCGCCGCCTGGCGCCACCGGCGCCCGCGCGGCGGGGTGCTTGCCGGGCTGGCGCCGCAGGAGCGGCTGGTGCTGGTGCTGCGGCTGTACGAGGGCGTCGCCGAGGAGCAGACCGCCGCGACGCTCGGACTGCCCGTGGAGCGCGTCCGCACGCTCGCCACCCGGGCCATGGCCACCCTGCTGAGCACGCCGCCCGCCTCGGGGCCCAGGCCCGGCGCCGTGGTGGCCGAGGGGGTGACGTAGCGCCGTGCCGCTGCCGGACCGCAAGGAGCGGGAGGTGCGCCGGATGCTGGACGGCGTCCAGCCGCTGCCGCCCGAGCTCGGTGAGCGCGCCCGTGCGCTCGGCGCCCGCGTGGACCGGCGGCGCCGGGTGCTTCGGCGGTGCGGCTGGCTGCTGCTTCTGCTCGTCGTGCTGGCCCTGGTGGTCTGGGCGCTGGTTGCCGACCCCTGGTCGACGGCACCCCCCGAGACGACCCCACCGGTGAGCTGGTGAGCCGGTGAGCCGGTGAGCCGGTGACCTGGTGACCTGACTCCGGGAGGGACTGCCCCTCGCTGACGCGTCGCGGTCCGCGGGTGATCTGTGGCTGGTCGCGCAGTTCTCCCCGCCAGGGGCGCGGAGAACTGCGCGAGCGACTAGCCGAGCGCCTGGGTCAGGTCCGCCAGCAGATCCTCCTGGCTCTCGATGCCCACCGACAGCCGGACGAGGTCGTCCGGCACCTCCAGCGCCGAGCCCGCCGCGGACGCGTGCGTCATCCGCCCGGGATGCTCGATCAGCGACTCCACCCCGCCCAGCGACTCACCCAGCGTGAACAGCCGCGCACGGTCGCAGACCGCGACCGCCGCGTCCTCGCCGCCCGCGACCCGGAACGACACCATCCCGCCGAACGCCCGCATCTGCTTGGCGGCGACCTCGTGCCCCGGATGCCCGGCCAGGCCCGGGTAGAAGACCTCGGTCACCTGCGAGTGGGCCTCCAGCAGCTGTGCGACGCGGGACGCGTTGGCGCAGTGCCGGTCCATCCGCACGGCCAGCGTCTTGACGCCGCGCAGCACCAGCCACGCGTCGAACGGGCCCGCCACGGCGCCCATGGAGTTCTGGTGGAACGCGAGCTCCTCGCCCAGCTCCGGGTCGCCGACCACCAGCGCGCCGCCGACCACGTCCGAGTGGCCGCCCATGTACTTCGTGGTCGAGTGCACGACCACGTCCGCGCCCAGCGCCAGCGGCTGCTGCAGATACGGGCTCGCGAAGGTGTTGTCGACGACCAGCCGGGCGCCCGCGCCGTGTGCGATCCGGGCGACGGCGGCGATGTCCGTGATGCCCAGCAGCGGGTTGGACGGCGTCTCCACCCACACCAGCTTGGTGCGGTCGCGCAGCGCGGCACCCACGGCGGCCGGGTCGGAGGTGTCGGCGACGGACCACTCCACCCCCCACCGCTCGGCGACCTTCGCGAAGAGGCGGAACGTGCCGCCGTACGCGTCATCCGGGATCACCACGTGGTCGCCGGGGACCAGGGCCGTCCGCAGCAGGCAGTCCTCGGCCGCGAGCCCCGAGGCGAAGGCGAGGCCGCGCCGCCCGCCCTCCAGCGCCGCGAGGTTCTCCTCCAGCGCCGTGCGCGTCGGGTTGGCCGAGCGGCTGTACTCGTAGCCGCCGCGCAGCCCCCCGACGCCGTCCTGCTTGTAGGTGGACACCTGGTAGATGGGCGGGACGACGGCCCCCGTCGCCGGGTCGGCCTCCTGGCCCGCGTGGATGGCGAGGGTCTCGAAGCTCTCAGTCATGAGGCGAGGGTAATGCCGGGCGCGGTGGCCGTACCGTGGAGGCAGGGCGTCCTCGCCGGGCCGCCCGTCCCGCCCGTACGCCGTGAGCCCGTGGAGACCGACGCGATGGAAGCCCTGCTCCTGCTGATCGCCCTCGCTGCCCTCGTGGGCGTGGTGGCCGTTCCCGCGATGCGCCGCCGGCGCCTGCGGCGCGAGGCCGTGGGCCGGGGCGCGGGGCCGGTTCCGTATCCCGCCGACCCGTCGGCCGGATACGGCTTCGTGCCCGCCGACGAGCTGGATGTGCGCCTTCCCGGCCCTGACCGGGAGCTGGTCGAGGCGCTGGAGGAGGCCCAGCGCGGCCAGGACTGGGAGCCGGTCGCGCGGCTGCTGGCACTCACCGGGGACGAGTACGAGCTGCGCTGGCAGCGGGTGCAGTCGCTGGCGGGCGCCGCGGCGATGGAGCTGGCCCGGTCCCGCGCGGCGGCGGCCGGCGCGGACGCCGGGCAGGACGCGCCGCAGGCCGCGGGGCAGGACGGCGCGGTGTCGTTCCGCAAGGAGTCCCCCGGCCCCTCCGTGGCGCGGCGGGACGCCCGCTGGCTGCGCGACTGGCGCGCCCAGCGCCCCGGCGACGTGGGCGGCGCGCAGGTGTACGCGCAGTTCCTGGTCTGGCAGGCGCTGGGCGACCCGTCCTCCAGCGACTTCCGGATCGTCCTGGAGGAGGCCCGCAACGTCGCGCACGACGCCGCGAAGCTGGCTCCCGAGGACCCGGTGCCGCACATCACCGAGCTGCTGATCGCCCGCCATCTCGGCTACCGGCAGGCGGACTTCGAGTCCCTGTGGTCCACGGTCCGCCGCCTCGCGCCGCACCACATGGGCGCCCACCTGGCGGCGCTGCCGTACTGGTCCGAGAAGGGCAGCGGCTCCAAGGAGCAGGCCGACGCCTTCGCGCAGACCGCCGCCGCGCACGCCCCGGAGGGCAGCCTGCTGCCCTCGCTGCCGCTGTTCGCCGCGTACACCCACCTGCCCGATGTGAACCTGGTGCGCGGGCTCTACCAGAGCGCGGAGATCGGCAACGCCATCGAGGCCGCCGAGTTCGCGGTGGACCAGGTCGAGGACGACCACCCGGTGCGCCCGCACGTGCTGCACATGCTGGTCTGGTTCCTGGTGCGGGCCGAGCGGTACGCCGAGGCGATGGAGGCGCTGTCCGTGGTCGACGGCCATGTGGGCGCGCTGCCCTGGGTGGACGAGGGCGACCCAGGCCAGGCGTACGCGGCCTACCGCGCGCTGGCCATCGCGGGCTGGGAGGCCACGGGCGGGGAGCGGGCCCCGCACTAGGCGCCCCGTCCGGCGGGTCGTGCCGGGTCGGGGCTCGGGGCTGTCCCCTGTTGCGCGTCGCAGTCTGCGGGTGCTCCGTGGCTTGGCGTGCGGTTCCGCGCGCCCCTCGGGGGCGCACGGATGTGCCCCGGCAGGGGCGCGGGGAACTGCGCGACCGGCCACAGAGCACCCGCAGACTGCGACGGAACGGCAAGGGGCAGCCCCGACCCGGCAAGCTCCGTCCGCTATCCGGCCGGCTTCCACTCGTGGGCGAGGAGCCCGAGCACCACCTCGTCCAGGAACTCGCCCAGCACCCAGGCCGAGGAGCGCAGCACACCCTCGCGGACGAAGCCGTTGCGCTCCGCCGAGCGCAGCATCGCGGTGTTGTCCGACAGCGTCTCGGCCTGCAGCCGCTGCAGGCTGCGCACGACGAATCCGTAGTGGCACAGCGCCGCGACCACGTCGGTGCCGTAGCCCTTGCCGCGGGTGGACGGCAGCAGCCCCAGGCCGATGTGCGCGCACCGGTTGTGGCTGTCGATGTCCCACAGCGTCGCGGTGCCGATCAGGGTGCCGCCCTCCAGCTCCACCACGGAGAACTGGACGCGCCCCTGCTCCTGGTCGTCCACCACGAGCCGCGGGTCCTTCGACTCGGGCGTGATCGGCCGCCATGGGCCGCCCTCGGCCCGCGCGGAGTTGACCACGTCGTCGTAGAGCTCGGCCCGCAGGACCGGGATGTCGTCCGCATGCCGGGCCCTGAGCCCGATCTTGCCGCTTGTGAGCATGCACGCTTCCTATCCGACCGGCCGAGCCCGCGGCAAACGGATTGCGCCGGGGGACCATACGCGCGCCGCGATCCTGTGGCGCGTCCCGACACGGGGCCCGGGTCGCGCACGCCGGCCGGGGCCCGAACCTGCCGCGTGCTCAGTCGACTCGCAGCCCAGCATGCGCATGATAGAGGGGGCCGTAGTCCGCGCCGCTCTGATTCGGAGTGGTCGGGTCGTGGCTCTGGAAGAAGAGAATCACGCTCGATCTGATTCCGGGTGCCTGGCGCGCCACCGCGTCGAAGGACGCGGCTCAGCTGAGGGGCGGGCATGGGTCCACACCGCCCCGGCAGCAGCACCCCGGGCACTTCCGGGCGCTGAGCTCGCCCTGCCGCTCGACGTTCCCTTCGAGCAGGTCGAACCGTTCTACGCCGCATACCGCACCTTCGGCGCACTGATCGACAGCGCCCGCTTCAAGCTGGCCTTCAAGACCACCGACGGCGACCTGCCGCCCGCGACCACCCCTTCTACCAGGCCACCGTGGACTTCTGCGCCCACTACGACCAGAACTCCTTCGACCCCGACTACCCCGGTGAACCCCTGGAGTTCTTCGAGTCGATGGTCCGCCGCATCCTCTCCCCCTCCAGGCTCCCCGCACCGGGGGCCCGGCCCGCCGGCCCGGAACGCTAGTGCCGTGGCCGGGCCGCGAGCTCAACGCGCGGCCGGCTGCGCTTGGGCGGGGCGGACCGCCTCTGCGACGATGCCGGTATGAACCGCCTGGCCCGCTCTCAGTCGCCGTATCTGCTCCAGCACGCGGACAACCCGGTCGACTGGTGGCCCTGGACGCCGGAGGCGTTCGAGGAGGCCCGGCGGCGCGACGTGCCCGTGCTGCTGTCGGTCGGCTACGCCGCGTGCCACTGGTGCCATGTGATGGCGCACGAGAGCTTCGAGGACGAGGAGACCGCCGCCTTCCTCAACGAGCACTTCGTCTCCGTCAAGGTGGACCGCGAGGAGCGTCCCGACGTCGACGCGGTCTATATGGAGGCCGTACAGGCCGCGACGGGGCAGGGCGGCTGGCCGATGACCGTGTTTCTGACGCCGAGTGCCGAACCGTTTTACTTCGGCACCTACTTCCCGCCCGCCCCCCGGCCCGGGATGCCCTCGTTCCGGCAGGTGCTCGACGGCGTGCGGACCGCGTGGGCGGAGCGGCACGACGAGGTCACGGACGTGGCCGGGCGCATCGCCCGGGATCTGTCGGGCCGCGCCCTCGGCTACGGTCCCGACCGGATGCCGCGGGCGCCCGGGGCCGAGGAGGCGGGAGGGGCGCTGCTGGAGCTGACCCGGGAGTTCGACGCGGTGCGCGGCGGGTTCGGCGGGGCGCCGAAGTTCCCGCCGTCCATGGTGCTGGAGTTCCTGCTGCGGCACCATGCGCGCACCGGCTCGCGGGGCGCGCTGCAGATGGTGGAGGCGACCTGTGAGGCGATGGCCCGCGGCGGGCTGTACGACCAGCTCGGCGGCGGCTTCGCGCGCTACTGCGTCGACGCGGAGTGGACCGTGCCGCACTTCGAGAAGATGCTCTACGACAACGCGCTGCTCTGCCGGGTCTACGCGCACCTGTGGCGGACCACCGGCTCCGAGGCGGCGCGCCGGGTGGCCGTGGAGACCGCGGACTTCATGGTGCGGGAGCTGGGCACCGCGCAGGGCGGCTTCGCCTCCGCGCTGGACGCCGACAGCGACGACGGCACCGGTACGCACCGCGAGGGCGCCTTCTATGTGTGGACCCCGGCGCAGCTGGCCGAGGTGCTGGGCGAGGAGGACGGGGCGCTGGCGGCGCGGCGCCTCGGCGTGACCGACGAGGGCACCTTCGAGGCGGGCGCCTCCGTGCTGCGGCTGCCCGACACGGAGGGCGAACTGCTGGACGCCGCCCGGCTCGCGTCCGTGCGGGAGCGGCTGCTCGCCGCCCGCGAGCGGCGGCCCCGGCCGGGCCGGGACGACAAGGTGGTCACCGCCTGGAACGGCCTCGCCGTCGCGGCACTCGCCGAGACCGGCGCCTACTTCGACCGGCCCGACCTGGTCGCCGCCGCGAGAGCCGCCGCCGAGCTGCTCGCGACCGTGCACACCGACGGCGGCCGCCTGGTGCGCACCTCCCGGGACGGCAGCGCCGGGAGCAGCGCGGGCGTGCTGGAGGACTACGCGGACACCGCGGAGGGCTATCTCGCCCTCTACGCCGTCACCGGCGTCCAGGAGTGGCTGTCGCGCGCCGGCGCGCTGCTGGAGACGGTGCTGGCCCGCTTCACCGCGGACGACGGGTCGCTGTTCGACACGGCGGACGACGCGGAGCGGCTGATCCGCCGCCCGCAGGACCCCACGGACAACGCGGTGCCCTCCGGCTGGGCCGCCGCCGCCGGCGCCCTGCTGTCGTACGCCGCCTACACCGGGAGCCGCCGGCACCGCGAGGCGGCCGAGCGCGCGCTGGGCATCGTCCGCGAGCTGGCCACCCGGGCCCCGCGGTTCGCGGGGTGGGGGCTGGCCGTGGCGGAGGCGCTGCTGGACGGCCCGAAGGAGGTGGCCGTGCTGGGCGGGCCCGGCACTCCCGGGGGCGCCCAGCTGCACCGGACCGCGCTGCTGTGCACCGCGCCGGGCGCCGTGGTGGCCTGGGGGGAGCCGGCGGAGGAGTCGGCCGTGCCGCTGCTGCGGGGGCGCGGGCTGCTGGACGGGCGGGCCGCCGCCTATGTCTGCCGCGGTTTCGTGTGCGAAGCGCCGACGGTGGATGCGACGGTGCTGGAGAGC
Source organism: Streptomyces boncukensis (assembly GCF_011045075.1). Taxonomy (GTDB): domain Bacteria; phylum Actinomycetota; class Actinomycetes; order Streptomycetales; family Streptomycetaceae; genus Streptomyces; species Streptomyces boncukensis. The sequence goes on along the minus strand of NZ_JAAKZZ010000096.1, from coordinate 1,233 downwards.
CTGCTGCGCGCGGAGTGAGCGCGCCCGGCGCGCGTGTCCCGGCGCCGGGCACGGGGCGCCGGGTACGTGCGCACCGCCCCCCGCCCGGCCCCGATGCGCTGGTGCGCCGGTCTCAGAGGGTCAGGTCTCAGAGGGTCAGGCCGCGGTCCAGGACGTCCAGGGCCCGGGTGACCAGCGCCTCCAGCTCGGTGAGGGTGCCCTGCTCCGGGCTGTCCGAGTCGATCCAGCTGAACATCGCCTCGGTGAGCGCCCCGAGCATGGCTCCGGTCACGATGCGCAGCTCCAGGTCGTCCACGGGCCGCCCGGTGCGGTCGGAGAGGGCGCGGGCGAGGACGCGGCAGGTGTTCGCGGACTGCTCGCTCATCCGGGCGCGCAGCGCGGGCACCTCGCGGATCAGCCGCATCCGCTGCAGGGCCTCGGCGGCGTCCGCCTCGACGATCCGGGCGAGCGAACTGTAGAGCGCCTGGCGGAGGGCGGCGATCGGGGGCTCGCCGGCCGGGCGCTCGCGCAGGGTCTCCTCGACCACGGGGTCGTGCTCGTCGGTGAGCACGATGTCCTCCTTCGTGGGGAAGTAGCGGAAGACCGTGCTGGGGGAGACCTCGGCGGCCTCCGCGATCTGGTCGACGGGGGTGGCGTCGTACCCCTGCTCCTCGAACAGCCGGTACGCCGCGCGCCGGATGGCCTGGCGGGTCTGAATCTTCTTCCGCTCGCGCAGTCCGGGCTTGGCGGCGGCACAGGGCGCGGGGGGAGGCGGGGACGCGGAGTCTGTACGTGCGGAGGCCATGAATCTCATTCTCGTGCATGCGGCTGTGCCGGGGCCATGCCCCGACCGCCGCGAGGGCCGCCCGCGGAGCGATCTGGCCGGACTTGATCGGGCCCGGTGTGCGGGCGCTGTGAGAGGTCCGTGAGGGCCCTGGCCGGGTGGCCGCCGGTCCCGCCGTCGTCACCCGGCGTGGTGTCGGCCATACCGGTTGCGTCTGGACAGATAACCTCTAGGCTCGCATGATCAGATGAGCATAAGCGGTACCGGATGAGCGGACAGGTCGCCCCAGGCATCCGGGCCGCGGCCCCCAAGGGGCACGCTGCGTCACCGCGGGCTCCGCCGCGTCACCGCCGGGGTCCGTGGACAACACCAAAACCCTCGACTGTCTGGAGCGATCGTGGCGCGCAGTACTGCGGCTCCCACCCCTTCCGTCCCGTCCGCCTCGTCCCCGTCCCCGTCCCCCGCCGACC
>NZ_JAAKZZ010000969.1 GCF_011045075.1 Streptomyces boncukensis | reverse complement strand
GGCGCGGGCGGGGCCGGCGGCTCCGGCTCGGGCTCGGGCTCCTCCGGGAGCCGCTCGGGCGAGGAGGCGGCCGGAGGCCGGGCCTCCGGCTCCTCGGTCGACGCCCCGTCGCCCCGCGTGAGGGCGTACGCCAGCGCGGCGGCGGCCGTCGCCGCCAGGCCCACGCCGATGCCGACCTTCACCGGTGTCCCCAGCCCTTCCGAGGCGGCCCCGGCACCCGCCCCGGCACCCGCACTGGCCCCGCCTCCGGCACCGCCGGCCGCGGCTGCCGCACCGCCTCCGGCCGCCGCGGCGGACCCCGTACCGGCCACCAGCGCGCCGAACGCCTTGGCCCCGCCCGCTGTCGCGAACCAGCCGATGAGGGCCACGGGGACCAGCACGCGGATGTGCTCGTTGAGGTCTTTGACCTCCACCGCGGCCTGGCTGCACGCCGGGCACTCCTCCAGATGCTGCTGCAGCCCGCGTTCGGCCCGCATCCGCAGACCGCCCCGCGCGTACGCGCCGAGCCGGTCCGCGAACCGGGCGCAGTTCCCGCCCGCGGTGAGCGCCTGGCTCACATGCGCCTGGAGATACGCCTGCTTGAGGTTCTCCCGGGCCCGGTGGGCGGCCGTCGCCGTCGCGCCGGTGGACTTGCCGAGCAGCGGCGCGACCTCCTGCGGCTTGGCGCCCTCCACCGCGGTGTGCCAGAGCAGCATCTGGTCGGCTTCGGACAGGCTCTTGAACGCCTGTACCACCAGCGTCTGCTCCGCCTCCCGCATGGCCCGCACATCCGCGCCCAGATCGAGGGTCTCCTCCTCGGCCGGCGCGGAGGCGCGGGATGCCGACTGCACGAACACCGCGAAGTCGTCGACCAGGTGCTCCCGCTTCTGCGTCCGCGACCAGGCCGCCGCCACGTGCCGGACCGAGGTCAGCAGATAGGCGCGGACGGATGTCTCCGGCCCCTTGCCGCCCTGAACGGCCTGCAGGGTGCGCGCGAAGACCTCGTTGGTGAGGTCCTCCGCGGTGTGCGCGTCGCGACAGCAGGTACGGGCGTACCGCCGCACCGGCTCGGCGTGACGGCGGTACAGCTCGTCGTATGCCTCGGTGTCCCCCGGGTCCCCGTGCCGGATCCGGTCGATCAGCGATGCGTCGGACTGCCGCTGCTCGCCGTGCTCCCCCTTCCTTCCGTGCTCCCCCTTCTTCTCTTTCCCGCTCTTCCCGCGCTCCTCGGCCGACCCGCCGGTGCCCGGTTCCTCGGCCTGTCCGGGCCCGCCCGGCCGATCCGGCCCATCCGACCCATCCGGCT
>NZ_JAAKZZ010000968.1 GCF_011045075.1 Streptomyces boncukensis | reverse complement strand
GTACGCGGGGGGCGGGCGGCCGTGCCCGCACCGTCTCCAGCCTACGCACGCCCGCGCCCGGCAGTGCCAGCCATCCACAGGGGCACGCCCAGCGGCGTTCATCTGATGAATGGCGGGCCGGGCCGTGCCCTTGGCACGTGTCAGGCGTTATTGCTAAAGAGGACTCCGGCCGCGGCGGGGTGCGCGGCACGGGGTCCGTGAGGTTCTCGGGGGCGGTCTCAAGAGGGCGGTGGACCATGCGAGTTGGAGCTTTTGTCCTGGGCGCGCAGTTCCCGGGCCAGAGGCAGGGGGAAGCGCTGCGCCGGGTGCTGCGCACGGCGGAGAGCGCCGAGGAGGCCGGGCTGGACGACGTCTGGCTGGCCGAGCACCACTTCGTTCCGTACGGGGTATGCCCGTCAGCGGCGACCGTGGCGGCGCTTCTGCTGGGGCGCACACGGCGGATTGGCGTCGGCACGGCCGTCAGCGTGCTGCCCAACGCACACCCGGTCGCGCTGGGCGAGCAGACCGCGCTGCTGCATCTGCTGTCCGGCGGGCGCTTCACGCTCGGCGTCGGGCGCGGCGGGCCCTGGGTGGACCTGGAGGTCTTCGGCGGCGGTATCGACGCGTACGAGAAGGGGTTCCCGGAGTCGCTGGACCTGCTGCTGCGCTGGCTGCGCGAGCCGCGCGTCGGCGCGGACGGGGAGCGGTACCGCTTCCGGGAGGTCCCGGTGGTGCCGAGCGCGGGCGCCGCCGTCGCGGAGGGCGGCGCACCGCCCGGCGTACTGGTGGCCTGCACCTCGCAGGACACGGTCCGGCTGGCCGCGGCGCGCGCCCTGCCGATGCTGCTGGGCATGCACTGCGGCGACGACGACAAGGCGGACATGGTGGCGCTCTGGCGGCACGAGGCGCGCGCGGCCGGGCACTCCCGGGACGCGGTCGAGGAAGCGGCGGCGTGCCATGTCTCGGCCGGGGTGGCGCAGGTGGCCGACTCGCGCTGCGAGGCCGTGGAGGCGCTGACCGCGGCGATGCCGGGCTGGCTGCGGAACGGCCTGGGGGCGCATGTCACGGTGGACGGGCGCAAGCGCCCGATGCGCGATCCGTTCGGCTATACGGAGCTGCTGTGCGATCTGCACCCGGTGGGCCCGCCCCGGCTGTGCGCGGACCGGCTGGCCGCGACGGCGAAGCGGACGGGCATCGAGCGGTTCGCGCTGCTGGTCGAGGGCACCGGGGACACGGCGGCGACGGAGCGCAATGTGCGGCGGATCGGCGCCGAGGTCCTCCCGCTGCTCGTGTAGCGGCGGGGGCGGGTGCAGAGG
>NZ_JAAKZZ010000967.1 GCF_011045075.1 Streptomyces boncukensis | reverse complement strand
GGGGCGGTCGGTGGGCAGCTGGAGCGGCTGCGGTGCGCCGGCCAGCTCGTCGCGCCAGTAGGCGACCTGGGTGGACAGCACGCTGCCGGGGTCGTTCTCGTCGCCCAGCAGCTCCCGCTGCCACATCGTGTAGTCGGCGTACTGCACCGGCAGTTCCGCCCACTGCGGCTCCGCGCCCCGCACCCGCGCCCCGTACGCGGTGGACAGGTCGCGCGCCAGCGGGCCCATCGAGGAGCCGTCGCAGGCGATGTGGTGGATGAGCAGCAGCAGGACGTGCTCCTCGGCCGCGGTCCGGAACAGCCGGGCGCGTACCGGTATCTCCGCCGCCAGGTCGAAGGCGTGCTGCGCGGCCCGCGCCACGGCACCGTCCAGCTCCCCGGGCGCCACCTCGACGAGCGGCACGTCCGGCACCGCTTCGGCGACCGGCACCACGCGCTGCGACGGCACGCCGCCGGCGTCCGTCTCGATCAGTGTGCGCAGGCTCTCGTGCCGGGCCACCACATCGCGGACCGCCGACTCCAGCGCCCCCGCGTCCAGGGCTCCGGTCAGCCGCACGACGAACGGAAGGTTGTACGTCGCCGAAGGGCCCTCGAAACGGTCGATGAACCACAGCCGGCGCTGCGCGAACGACAACGGGATCATTTACTGTCCACTCCTCTTCATCTTGCGCAAGCGAGGCCGACTCGAAGTGCTCGCGTTCCGCACCGTGCGCGAAATTTCCGCAATACTGCGGGATTCAAAGATCTTCCGAATCGACACGCTGACTCCGAGCACCTTGCTGATGCGGCTGGTCAGACGTGTCGCCAGTAGGGAGTTGCCCCCTAGTTCGAAGAAGTCGTCGTCGACTCCGACCCGGTCCGTCCCGAGGACCTCGGCGACCAGTTCACACAGGCTCTTCTCCTCCGGAGTGCGCGGCGCCCGGTAGGCGCGGCCGGTGATCCGGGGCTCCGGCAGGGCAGCGCGGTCCAGCTTGCCGTTGGGGGTCAGCGGCAGCCGGTCCAGCGTCACGATCGCCGCCGGGACCATGAACTCCGGCAGGCGCTCCGCGGCGAAGGCCCGCAGCTCGTCGCCGCCGGCTACGTCGGCCCCGGCGGGGACGGCGTAGCCGACGAGTTGTCGGCCGGCCTGGCCTTCCCAGGTGGTGACGACGGCGTGGGCGACGCCGGGATGTTGGGTGAGTACCGCCTCGATCTCGCCCGGTTCGATCCGGAACCCGCGCACCTTCACCTGCGCATCCCCGCGCCCGACATACTCCAGCACACCCTGCGCCGTCCACCGCGCCAGATCACCCGTGCGATA
>NZ_JAAKZZ010000966.1 GCF_011045075.1 Streptomyces boncukensis | reverse complement strand
CCCCCCGTTCTGGCCCCCGCCCCGTCCGGGACGCCCCGGAGCCCGATGTGCCGTGAGGCGTACGTCACTTCTGAACGACCGGGCGTACCGCGCCGTCACGCGGGACTTCTAGGGTGGTGCCCATGATGGTGCCGCTCGCGCTGATGCTGCTCGCCCTGCTGGCCGCGGGCTTGGCACCACGGGTACTGACCCGCAGTTCGTGGCCCGACCGCGAGCCGGTGCTCGCGCTGTGGGTGTGGCAGTGCGTGGTCGGTGCCGTTCTGCTGTGCTGCCTGCTGGCGATGGCGCTGTCCGGCGCGGCCGCCTTCCAGGTGGTCCGGGACAACGTCTTCGCGCCCGCGCCGAACGGCGTCGTCGAGGCGTACGGCCTGGGCGCCTCGGCCCCGTGGGCCGCCCTGCTCGCCGTGCCACTCGCCTGCGGCGGCGCCTGGACGGGCGCGATGCTGCTGCGCGAGGTGCGGGACGCGCGGGCCCGCCGCCGGACCCGCCGTGCCGAACTGCGCGAGCGCGCCCCCCGGCTGCCCGGCGAGCAGCCCGCGGCGGACGACCGGCTGGTGGTGCTGGAGGGCGAGAAGCCGGACGCCTGGTGGCTGCCCGGCGCCGCCCCGCAGCTGGTCATCACCACCGCCGCGCTGCGGCGCCTGAAGGGCCGCCAGCTCGATGCCGTCCTGGAGCACGAACAGGGGCACGCGCGGGCCCGGCACGACTGGCTGCTGCACTGCTCCGCCGCGCTGGCCGGCGGCTTCCCCCGGGTACCGGTCTTCGCCGCCTTCCACGACCAGGTGCACCGGCTGGTGGAACTGGCGGCGGACGACGTCGCGTCCCGCCGCTACGGGCGGCTGACGATCGCGCTCGCGCTGGTCGAGCTGAACGAGGACCGCGGCGTCTTCGGCCCCTGCCCGACCCCGCTGGCCCAGGTCCCCCAGCGTGTGCACCGGCTGCTCTCGCCGCCGTCCCGGTGGACCGTGGGCCGCAGGCTGCGCGTCACCGCGGTCGCCTCACTGGTGCCCCTGGTACCGCTGATGGTGGCGTTCGGGCCGGGAATCAGCGCGCTGCGCTAGGCCGTGTCCGGCGGGGGCGGGTCGTGGTCGCCGGCTGCCGTGGGCTGCCGGGCCGGGGCTGCCCGTGCCGGTGTCCTGCGGACTGCGGCTGTCGCCGTGGCTGGTCGCGCCGTTCCCCGCGCCTCGTCGGGGCGCACACGGATGCGCCGCGCGGGCCGGGTTCATCAGCGGCTCCGGCGCCGGGCACGCGGCCGCGCCCGGAGGGATGATCGGGGCATGGACCCCGTTCCGCCCGCCCCCGGCC
>NZ_JAAKZZ010000965.1 GCF_011045075.1 Streptomyces boncukensis | reverse complement strand
GGGCGCCGCAGCGGGGCCGCCGGCTCCCCGGAGGCCGCCGTGTTCAGGGCGTCCGCGAAGGCGTCCAGCAGCCGCAGCGCGGCCCCGCCGTCGAGCCCGGCCCGGTCGTACTGCACCAGACAGCGCGCCCCGTGCGCCGTCTCCTCGACGCACAGCGACAGCCCGAACTTGGCCGCGCCCAGGTCGACGGGGACCGGTTCGCCGCCCGCCGTGCCGGGCAGCCGCAGCACGGGCGGCGCGGGCACCAGGTCGGCGGTGACGTTCAGCAGCGTGCCGCCGCGGCGGTCCCGGCCCGCGCCGCCGAGCCGCTCGACGATCAGGTCGAAGGGGACGTCCCGGTGCGCGATGCCCTCCAGCAGCGTGTCCCGCACCAGGTCCAGCAGCTCCCCGAAGTCCGCGGCCCCCTCGGTGTGCACGCGCAGCGGGAGGGTGTTGACGCACAGCCCGACCAGCTCCCGGGTGCGGGTGCCGTCCCGGTGGTCGGCGGCGCAGCCCACCACCAGGTCCTCGTGGCCGGTGGTGCGCAGCAGCGCGGCGTACGCGGCGGCCAGGACCACGGTGAACGGTGTCGTCCGGTGCCGTGCGCTCACGGCGCGCAGCGCGCCGAGGGTGCCGTCGGCCAGCGGCCGGTGCAGCAGGCCGGCGCCGGTGAGGGGCGCCGTGGGCTGCGCGGAGGCGCGGGGCTGCTCCGGGGGCGGCAGCGGGACCGGGCGCGCTCCGGCCAGCCGGGTCAGCCAGTGTTCGAGTCCGGCCTCCAGCTCGCCGGCGCGCCGCTGCTCGCGGCGCGCGTAGTCGGCGTACTGCGCGACCGGCTCCGGCAGCCGCGCCGCCCGCCCCGCGCACTCCGCGGCGTACAGCTCGGCCAGTTCGCGGCAGAGCACGTCCAGCGAGGCGCCGTCCACGCTGATGTGGTGGAACGTCAGCAGCACGGTGTGGTCCTCGGGCCCGTGCCGTACGGCGAGGACGCGCGGCAGCGGGCCCTCCGCCAGGTCGAACGGGCGTGCCGCCGCCGCGCGCAGCGTCCCGGTGGCGGGCGCGGGCTCCGCCACCACCCGCACCCGCACCGCCGGGGCCGGTGTCAGCACCTCCTGGTACGGCTCGCCGTCCCGCTCGGCGTAGCGGGTGCGCAGCACCTGGTGGCGGACGGTGAGCGCGGTGACGGCGCGGCCGAGCGCCTCCGGGTCGAGCGGGCCGCGCAGCCGGGTGGCGAACGGCACGTGGTACGCGGCGCGGTCCTGGCCGAGCCGGTCCATCAGCCACATACGGCGCTGCGCATACGAGAGCGGCACGGGCCCCTCCCTCCCCT
>NZ_JAAKZZ010000964.1 GCF_011045075.1 Streptomyces boncukensis | reverse complement strand
CCCGCCTCCCCGCCCGCGGCTCCGGGAACGGAGGGCGCGGGCGCCGGTACCGTCCCGGTCGTCTCCTTCGGGCCGCCGCGGCTGCTCGCCGGGCTGGACGGGAGCACGGGGGCGGCGCGCCTCGGACTCGCCGGCCATCTCGCCGTACACGGCCCGCCGCCCGTCCCGCCGCCCGGCGCCGACGCGCTGCTGGCGCTCGCGGAGGCGACGGACCTGCGCGGCAGGGGCGGCGCCGCGTTCCCGTTCGCGCGCAAGCTGCGCGCCGTGCGACGTGCGGCCCGGCGGCGGGGCGTGCGGCCCGCCGTCGTGGTCAACGGCAGCGAGGGCGAACCCGCGAGCCTGAAGGACCGGGCGCTGCTGCTGCGGGCGCCCCATCTCGTCCTGGACGGCGCCCTGCTGGCGGCGGGCGCGCTGGGCGCCGCCGAGGTGCGGGTGGGGGTGACGCGGCCCGACACCGAGGCGTCCGTGCGGTCCGCGCTCGCCGAGCGGCCCCCGGGGACCGCGGGAGCGCGGCCCCGGGTGGTCCGGCTGCCCGACCGGTTCGTCACCGGCGAGTCGACGGCCCTGGCCGGCGGGCTCGGCCAGGCGCCCGCCCTCCCCTCCGGCCGCTCCGTGCGGGTGAGCGACAGCGGACTCGCGGGGCTGCCGACGCTGCTGTCGAACACCGAGACCTTCGCGCAGCTCGCGGTGGCGGCCCGGCTGGGCGCGCGCGGCTACGCGGAAGCCGGGCTCCCCGCCGAGCCGGGCACCACCCTGCTGACCCTCGCCGGGCACACGGTGCTGGAGACACCCACCGGCGTGCCGCTGGGCGCGCTGCTGGAGCGGTGCGGCCTGGACACCGGCCAGGGTGTGCTGGTGGGCGGCTACCACGGGACCTGGCTGGCGCCGGACACCGCGCGGTGGGCCGCCGTCTCCCGGGACGAGCTGGCCCTGCTGGGCGCCTCCCTGGGCGCGGGTGCGGTGCTGCCGCTCGCCCGGGACAGCTGCCCGGCCGGCGAGACGGTGCGGGTGGCGCGCTGGCTGGCCCGCGAGTCGGCCGGGCAGTGCGGCCCCTGCGTCCTCGGACTGCCCGCGCTGGCCGAGGAGCTGGCGGCGGTGGCCGAGGGCGGCGGCGCGGGCGCGCTGGAGGCCGTACGGGACCGGGCCCACGCCGTCGCCGGGCGCGGGGCCTGCGGCCACCCCGACGGTGCCGCCCGCTTCGTGGTGTCCGCGCTGGAGGTCTTCACCGGTGACTTCGCGGCGCACGCGCACGGGCGGCGGCGCGGGTGCGGGAGGCCGGTGCGGGGCGCGCTGCCGCTGCCGCCCGGCCCCTCAC
>NZ_JAAKZZ010000963.1 GCF_011045075.1 Streptomyces boncukensis | reverse complement strand
CCGGCTGCGCCGCGGCCCCCGCCCCGCCCGCGGAATCCACCAGTCCGGGTTTGCCGGGCGAACCCCTCATGAACACGGCGGTCCCCCGTGACAGGTCGTGCCCCACCGAGGACGCCATCAGATCGGCGGAGAGATAGCGGCGCCCGTCCCGCTCGTTCTCCTGGATCCGCAACTGCCCCTGCACCAGCAGCGGCTCGCCGCGCGACACCGACGACCCGATGTTGGCCGCCAGCGAGCGCCAGGCCCAGACCGTGTAGAAGCTGGTGAACGCGTCCGTCCAGGAACCCTGCTGCCGGCTGAAGCGCCGGACCGTGCTCGCGAGCCGGAAGCGCGCCACCGGCACCCCCGACGCCGACACGTGGTAGTCGACATCCGTCGCCACGTTGCCGACCACCGTCACATGAGCCTCGTACATACGAGCCGCCTCCCCGGGCCCTCGGCCCCGACTTCCGATGACATCCGCTCCGCGGATTCGCCTGCGGTCCCAGAGTGCGGGCAACGGCGGATTCCCGCTCGAAGGCCCGTATTTCTGTGGACAACCGAGGAGTCGGGAACAATTCCGCCACCCCTGTGGGGGACGTGCCTACGTGGAGGTGAGGGAAAGAGGGCCGATCGGCGCCGCGGGGCCGCGGGGCCGCCGCGGGTCAGACGGCCCCGGCGGCGATGGCGTACTGCTCCCGCGCCTCGCGATAGCGCCGCAGCTCGGCGGCCACCGGCTCCAGCACCCGCACCCGTCCGCAGCCCGCCGCCAGTCGCCGCAGCCTGCGCTCCTGCTCCTGCCCGTACGCCCGCGCGGGAGCGCGCGCCGCGAGCCGGCCCAGCCACGCCACGAGCGGACCCCCGGCCACCCCGCCCGCCAGCAGCGCGACCGGCCCCATGAGGACACCGCCCCCCAGTACGCCGGCGACGGCACCCACCAGCCAGAGTGCACCCGCCAGCTGGCAGGCGAGCAGCAGCCACTGTGCGGTCCGTACAGTCCCCCGCCACGCCGGCCGCGGCACGCCGCCACCCGGCCCGGCAAGAGCACCGGGTACCCGCGGAGCGCCCGGGGCACCCGGGGCGCCCGCGCTCACCGGACCACCCGGCGTCTCGTCGCCCCGGCTCTCTCCCTGCACCTCGTCCCGCACCTCGCCCAGCACCTCGTCCAGTGCCTCCGGCAGCCCGGCCGAGCCCCTGCGCGTGGCGTCCCGCACGTTGCGCGCCCACGCCTCAGGAAGGCCCCGCCCGGCCTGCTCCGCCAGCTCGCGTACGGCCTGCGCCACCATCGGGCGGGCCGCTCGCGCGAACTCGGCCGAGCCCCCGTCCGCGCCCGCTCCCGCTC
>NZ_JAAKZZ010000962.1 GCF_011045075.1 Streptomyces boncukensis | reverse complement strand
GGTCCCAGGTGGGCTTGGGCGGTGCCGGTGGCGCGGGCGACGGGCCGGAGGGAGCGGGAGAGGACGCCATGGGGGATCAGATCCGGTAGCCGGCGCCGGGCACGGTGACGATCACCGGCGGCTCGCCCAGCTTGCGGCGCAGCGTCATGACCGTCACCCGGACCACGTTGGTGAACGGGTCGGTGTTCTCGTCCCACGCCTTCTCCAGCAGCTGCTCGGCCGAGACGACCGCGCCCTCGCTGCGCAGCAGCACCTCCAGCACCGCGAACTCCTTGGGCGCGAGCTGGATCTCCGTGCCGTCCCGGAACACCTCGCGGCGGTTGGGGTCCAGCCTGATGCCCGCGCGCTCCAGCACGGGCGGCAGCGCCGTGGCCGTACGCCGCCCCAGGGCGCGCACCCGCGCGGTCAGCTCGGAGAACGCGAACGGCTTGGGCAGATAGTCGTCGGCGCCCAGCTCCAGGCCCTCCACGCGGTCGCTGATGTCCCCGGAGGCGGTGAGCATCAGCACCCGGGTGGGCAGGCCCAGCTCGACGACGCGGCGGCACACGTCGTCGCCGTGCACCAGCGGCAGGTCGCGGTCCAGCACGACGACGTCGTAGTCGTTGACGTCGATGCGCTCCTGCGCCGCCGCGCCGTCATAGACCACATCGACGGCCATGGCCTCTCTGCGGAGGCCCGTCGCCACGGCATCGGCGAGCAGCTGCTCGTCCTCGACGACGAGTACGCGCACGGCGCTGTCCTTCCCTCACGGAGTGGTGGTCGTGCCGCGGTGCCCCGGAGGATCCCGCGGGCAGGGTGTACGGCACGCCCTCCATCCTGCCCCGAAGTTTGATAAATCGGCTGTAAGAGGTGAAGCGCTCGGGAACAGCGCGCGCACACACTGATTTTTCAGCGGAGTTGAGGTTTCTCTGAGGATGGGGGTGGGGAGGACCTCGGGCACACCACGCGATCACGCCCTGTGCGCGGCATGCCACGGAGTCGCTGCCGACGCTCCCGGGGACCACGCCGTGATCGAGCACAGGACCCGACCCTCGGCACACCCCCGTGCCACCGACCCACGACGAGGGGGCACCATGGACGCGTTCACCGCCGGCATCCTGCAGCGGATACGGACCACCGAATCCGACCTGCGCCACGCGCGCGAGTCTGGCGACGAGTTCCTCGTGGACGTCGAGCAGGCCGAGCTGGAAGACCTCCACCGCCTCGCCGCGGAGCACGGCGTGCAGGTCGCCTCCCAGGCGTCCTGACGCGGAACCAGCACACCACCAGCACCACCAGCAGAGGGCCCCGGTCCCCCGTCCGGGGCCCTCTTCCCTGCCCTGCCCCTGTCCTGTCC
>NZ_JAAKZZ010000961.1 GCF_011045075.1 Streptomyces boncukensis | reverse complement strand
CGGGTTCGAGTCCCGTCATTCACCCTTCATGATCAAGGCCCTCACCTGGGGAAACCGGGGTGGGGGCCTTTTTCGTTCCCCGGCTTGGCCACACACCGGCCCAACACGATCGTGAAAACGGGGCTGGCGTCCTCCGCCATGCCAACCGTGAGAGCACGTGAGCGGACGGACGGCACCACCGTCCACCAAAGCCGCTGGTGGACGCACACGACCAGTGCTGCCCCCCCTGGCCGGGTCGATCGCGAACCGGCACGGCCTGCTGTGGTGCAACGTGCAGACCGCCGACCAGGGGCGCTGGAGCCACTGAACCCGTTCCTCGCCACCACGGCGGACAACGCGCTGTACCGGCAGGCGTACGACGACCTGCTGACGTACAACGGCGAGGCCGGAGCGGCGGCCCGGCAGGGGGCGTTCTTCCGCTCGACCGCGCTGACGTACGTGACGTGCGCGCGAACCGCGACCCCAACAGCGCCCCGCAGGCCCCCGGCAAGTCGATGCCGGGCGCGGCGCAGCGGGCGTGGAGGGAGACTCTGCCTCACTGCCGACAAGCACAGCCTGGGCATCTGTTCCGGGCCCAACAACCGGCACGGCGGCTTCCCCGTGTTCCTGGACGAGGCCCGGTTCCCCGTCATCAGCCGCGACCCCGCCCGCAACCCGGAGCTGACGGACGCAGCGTGCGGCCTGGAGGAGGGCGACCGGATCACCATCAGCCACCCGCCCGCCTCCCTGCCCCCGGAGACCGTCAGCCAGCTCGCCGAGGGCACCACGGAGACGCTGGAGCAGTTCGGGTGGAAGATCGGCATCAACGCCTCACCGGCCAGCCCGTTCACCGTCGCCCAGATACCCGACGGCACCCCGGACTTCACGGACGGACCTGACCGGGTGGACGGGCAACGGCGCCGGCCTCCAGCGCGTACCCGCACCTTCCAGCCTCCCGGCGCCGTCCGACTGGTGCATGCAGATCACACCGGACGGCACCGCGCAGTATCCGAACGCCGCCAGCGACCTGACGCCGATCACCTCCGATGTCGAATACGTGCTCACCGCATGGACGCGCTGCGCCGTCGCCCGCGACGTGGATCTCAACCTCAACTGGTTCGGGCCCGAAGCGGAGCACGCGGTGCGCGCCGGTCAGTGGAGGTTCTTCGAGGTGCGCGGCCACGCACCGGCGGACACCGCGGCGATGAACGCGGCACCCGCCATCCCCGATACCCCGCCGACCGGCGCCACCGTGTTCCCCGTCGACCTGAGCGTCGGCGGGGAGCGCGTCCGCGCGAGCAGCGCTCAGCCATGGACGTGGGACGACTTCACCCGCCCGGCCACGCCCGCGTCGTGGGG
>NZ_JAAKZZ010000960.1 GCF_011045075.1 Streptomyces boncukensis | reverse complement strand
GAGAGGCCGGGGACCAGTCGGCCAGCTGCCGGTCCACGTCGCCGGCCAGGGCGACCCGCCCGACGGGCAGGCCGTCGAGCAGCCCCGCCAGCAGGGCCCGCAGCCCGGACAGCTTGCTGTCGACCGCGGCCTGGTCGCTGGTGCGGGCGTCGACCTCGAAGCCGAGCAGCAGCCCGCCGTCGCGGGTCGGCAGCACGCTCAGGCCCATGTCCTCCGGCGGGCCGCCCGCGACGTTGCGCATCACCCCGGTGGCCCCGGCGAAGTCGACCGCCAGGTCGAACGCCTTGAGGTTGATCCCGCGGCCGTGCAGCAGCCCGCCAGCGCCGGGCACGCCGAGGTCCCGCGGCAGGTCCTCGCCCCGGTACCGCTGGTGGTCGCGCATCTCGCGCAGGGCGGCGGCGACCCGGCCGCTCAGCCGGCCGAGTCCGTCCGCGCCGTGCACGGCCACCCGCAGCGGCAGCACGTTGACCGCCATGGCGGGGGTGCGCAGCTCGGCCGAGCCCGTCCGGCACATCAGCGGCAGCGCGAACACCACGTCGGTGCGGCCCAGCACGCGGTGCAGGAACGCGGCGTACCCGGCGATCAGCGCCTCACCCCAGGTGACGCCCTCCCGGTCGGCGAACGCGCGCAGCCGGGCCGTCTCGTCGGGCGGGACGACGGCGCGGGCGGTCAGGGTGCGGTCGGGCGCCCCGGCGGCGGCGTCCGCGTCGCCGAGGTCGGGCAGCGGGGTGAACCGGTCGACCCAGTACGCGCGGTCCTCGGCGGACCGGTCGCTGTCCAGGTAGGCGCGGTCGGCGGCGACGAGGTCCGCGAACGCGCCGAAGCTCGACGGCGGCGGCTCGGTCCCCCGTACCAGGGCCGTGTAGCGGGCGGCGGTGCGGCGGGCGAGCATCGCGGCGGTGTAGCCGTCGAAGACCAGATGGTGGCCGAGCTGCGTGTACCAGACCTCGTGGTCGGACAGCCGGATGACGGTGCGTGCGTACAGCGGCCGGTCCACCATCCCCCGGCACGCTCCGGCCGCCCGGACCCGCTCGGCGTCGACGAGCGCGCGGGCCGCGGCCGCGGGGTCGGCCTCGCCGCTGACGTCGACCACCTCGGGCCGCAGGACCGGCTCGTCGCTGACCGCCTGGCGCGGCCCGTCCGGAGTGTCGTACACCCGCAGCCGCAGGGTCTCGGCTTCCTCGGTGGTGGCCCGGACCGCCTCGGCGAGCGCGTCGGCGTCGACGTACTCGCCGCCGGATATCTCCACCACGTCGCCGACCAGGTAGTAGGGCGAGTCCGGCTCCAGACGCTGCGCGTTCCAGATTCCCACCTGGGCGCGGGTCAGGGGGAGCAGACC
>NZ_JAAKZZ010000095.1 GCF_011045075.1 Streptomyces boncukensis | reverse complement strand
CGACGGGGGGCGCGGAGACGCCGCGGGGGAGCCCCTGCCGGTGCCCGACCTGCGCGCGCTGTGCGGCATCGGACCGGACACCCCGCTGGTCGTCTACCTGGGCGGCATCTCCCCGGCACGTGGAGTGGACACGGTCATCGAGGCGCTGCGCGAGCTGCCCGGCGTGCACCTGGCCCTGGTCTCGGAACACCCCCGCACGGGCCTCACCCCCGCGGCGCGCCAGATCGTCGCGCACACCGGGATCGACGAGCGCGTCCACGTGCTGCCGTATGTGCCCTACTGGCAGGTGGTCGACTTCGTCCGGGCCGCCGACGCCGCCGTCAGCCCGCTGAACCACCTGCCGAACCACGAGATCGCGCTCAGCAACAAGTTCTTCGAGTACTCCCAGGCCCGGCTGCCCCTGGTGGTCAGCGATGTGCGGACGATGGCGCGCACCGTGCGCGAGACCGGGCAGGGCGAGGTCTTCCGGGCCGGGGACCCGGAGGACTGCGCGCGGGCCTTCCGCGCCGTGCTCGCCGACCCGGGCCGCTACCGCGCCGCCTATGACACGCCGGGCCTGCTGGAGGAGTGGACCTGGGAGGCGCAGGCGGAGAAGCTCGACCGCCTCTACGACCGGCTCCTGAACGTCAAGTCGGAACGTTTCCGAGAGGAAGACCAGAATGCGGATCTGTGTGGTGGCGCTCGGGAAGATCGGGTTGCCGCTGGCCGTCCAGTTCGCGGCCAAGGGGCACCACGTGACGGGCGCCGACGTCAACCCGCGCGTGGTGCGGATGGTCAACGACGGGACGGAGCCCTTCCCCGGTGAGCAGGGGCTGGCCGTACGCCTCAAGGAGGCCGTGGCGGGCGGGCGGCTGACCGCCACCACCGACACCGCGGCGGCCGTCGCGCAGGCCGAGGCGGTGGTGCTCGTCGTCCCGGTCTTCGTGGACGCAACGGGGGCGCCCGACTTCGGCTGGATGGACGACGCGACGCGGGCGGTCGCCGCCGGACTGCGCCCCGGCACCCTGGTCAGCTACGAGACGACGCTCCCGGTCGGCACCACGCGGGAGCGCTGGGCGCCGCTGCTGGAGGAGGGCTCGGGGCTCTCGGCGGAGCGTGACTTCCCGCTCGTCTTCAGCCCCGAACGGGTGCTGACCGGCAGGGTCTTCGCCGACCTGCGACGCTACCCGAAGCTCGTCGGCGGCCTCGGGCCGCGCTCCGCCGCCGAGGGGGTGCGGTTCTACGAGTCCGTGCTCGACTTCGACCCGCGCGACGACCTGCCCCGTCCGAACGGCGTGTGGGACCTGGGCTCGGCGGAGGCCGCCGAGCTGGCCAAGCTCGCGGAGACGACCTACCGCGATGTGAACATCGCGCTCGCCAACCAGTTCGCGCGCTTCGCGGACCGCACCGGGATCGACGCCGAGGCCGTCATCGAGGCGTGCAACACCCAGCCGTACAGCCATATCCACCGCCCCGGCATCGCCGTCGGCGGCCACTGCATCCCCGTCTATCCGCGGATGTACCTGTGGAACGACCCGGAGGCCACCGTCGTGCGCGCCGCGCGGGAGGCCAACACCGGGATGCCGGGCTACGCGGTCGGCGCGCTCGCGGACGCCTACGGCGACCTGACCGGCGCCGAGGTGCTGGTGCTGGGCGCCGCGTACCGGGGCGGCGTGAAGGAGACCGCGTTCTCCGGCGTCTTCCCCACCGTCGAGGCCCTGCGGGCGCGCGGTGCGCACGCCTATGTGGCGGACCCGATGTACGAGCCCGAAGAGCTGTCCGCGCTCGGGCTGACCCCGCACGCGGGCCAGCCCGTCACGGCCGCCGTGCTGCAGGCCGACCACCAGGAGTACCGCTCGCTGGGCACCGCCGAGCTGCCGCATGTGCGGGTGCTGGTGGACGGGCGGCGGGCCACCGATCCGGCGCTGTGGCCCGGAGTGCGCCGCGTGGTCCTCGGCGGCGCGCGGTGAGCACCCCCGACGTCACCGTCGTCGTCGCCGTCTACAACACCATGCCGTACCTCACCCGCTGCCTGGCCTCGCTCACCGCGCAGACCATCGGGGCGCACAGGATGGAGGTCGTGGTCGTCGACGACGGTTCGACGGACGGCGGGACGGCGGAGATCGAGCGGTTCGCCGCCCGGCACCCCGGCCTGTTCACCGTGGTGCGGCAGCCCAACTCCGGCGGCCCCGCGGCGCCCAGCAACCGGGGGCTGGAGCTGGCCACCGGCCGCTACGTCTTCTTCCTCGGGGCCGATGACCACCTGGCGCACGAGGCGCTGGAGCGGATGGTCGACATGGCCGACGCCTGCGGCTCCGACGTGCTGCTGTGCAAGATGGCCGCCGTGGGCGAGCGCACCGTGCCCACGCATGTCTTCGCCCGGACCGCGCCCTCCATCCGCCTCGTGGGCGACGGGCTGCCCTGGGCGCTGTCCAACACCAAGCTGTTCCGGCGGTCGCTCATCGAGCGGCACGGAGTGCGGTACGACGAGGAGATGCCCGCGTTCAGCGACCAGCCGTTTGTCATGGAACTGTGCTTCCGGGCCCGCCGGATCTCCGTCCTGGCCGACCAGGAGCACTACTTCGCGGTGCGCCGTGCGGACTCCGGCAACATCACCTTCCGCGCCGGCCCCGAGCTGCGGCTGCGGTGCGCGGCGAAGCTGTTCGCGACAACGTGCCGCTTCCTCGAACCGGGCCCGGTGCGCACCGGCTTCCACCGCCGGCACTTCCACGTGGAGCTGTGCCAGCTGTTCGGCCCCGACTTCCCCGCGCTGGACCCCCGGGTGCGCGAGCGGATCGTCACGGGCGTCGCCGAGCTGGTCGGCGCCCACGGCGACGGCGTGCTGGAGACGCTCGACGCCCCCCAGCGCCGCATCCTGGAGCTGGCGGGACGCGGCGCGGCCGAGGCGCTGTGCGCGGAGGCCCAGCGCGGCCCGGGACGCCGTACCGGGGCCCGGCCGGCCCGGTCCGGCGGATCCCCGCTGCGGGGCTCTCCGCTCGTCCGCTGGCTGCTCACCCCCGTGCGGCACGTGCGCAGGGCGGGCCGTCAGCTGGTCGGCTGACGGCTGTCCACGGCGGCGGGCGCGCTTGCGGGGCGGCCCGGCGCCGGGGGCGGCAGGGCCGAGGGGTCCTCGCCGAGCAGGACGCGGCGTACGACGCGCTCGGCGGCCCGCCCGTCGTCGTACGGGCAGAACCGCGCGCGGAAGGCGGCCCGCAGCCGTGTCGCCTCGGGGCCGCGCCACGCGCCGGAGCGGAACACCTCGATCAGCTCCTCCGCCGTGCGGGCCGTGGCGCCCGGGGTCTCGCCCGGCCGGCCGGAGAGCAGGTCGAAGTAGACGCCGCGGCTGTCGCGGTAGGTCTCCCAGTCGGGGGCGTGGATGACCAGCGGGCGGTCCAGGACGGCGTAGTCGAACATCAGCGAGGAGTAGTCCGTCACCAGTGCGTCGGCCGCCAGGCACAGGTCCTCCACCGACGGATGCCGGGACACGTCCCGGAGCAGACCGCGCTCGTGAAGGTCGCAGAGGGCCGCGTCGGGGCCGTAGAAGTAGTGGGTGCGCACCAGGACCGCGTAGCCGTCTCCCAGGCCCGCACAGAGCCGCTCAAGGTCCAGGCGCGGCACGAACCCCTCGCGGTAGTCCCGCATGGTCGGCGCGTACAGCAGCACGGTGCGGCCCTCGGGGACGCCCAGCCGGGCGCGGACGGCCGCGCACTCGGCCCCGGTGGCGGTCGCGAGGCGGTCGTTGCGCGGATAGCCCGCCTGGAGGTCCTCGTAGGAGCAGGGGAAGGCGCGGTCCCAGACCTCCGCCGAGTGCGGGTTGGAGGTCACGCTGACGTCCCAGCGGTCTGCGCGGCGCAGCAGCAGGGGGAAGTCCGTGCGCCGCGCCGCGGCCGGGTAGGGCCGCTGGTCGAGTCCCATGGACTTCAGCGGAGTGCCGTGGTGCGTCATCACGTGCCGCTGACCGGGGCGCTTGACCAGGTGGTCCGGGAAGTTGACGTTGTTGACGAAGTACGTGGCGCGCGCCAGCAGCCGCCAGTAGCGCAGCGAACCGGGCGGTACGTGGTCCGTGCCGGGCGGCACGGCGCCGGCGGCGTCGGTGCGCACGATCCACACGCCCTTCAGGCGCGGGGCCAGCTCGCGGGCCTTGGCGTGGACGGCCGCCGGGTTGCAGGCGACGCCCCGGTGCCAGTAGGCGGTGTAGACGGCGAGGCCGGGGTCGAGTGGCAGCCGGCGCTGCAGCGCGTAGTACGCCCTGCAGCCGAGCGCCCGCAGCGCTCCGCGCAGCCGCAGGGCCGCGCGGCGGGCCCGGCCCGCCGCGCGCCGCGCCCGCTCCCGCGCGGCGAACAGCGCGTAGGAGTTCCGGGCCAGCAGCCGGAAGTCGCGCGCGGCGCCGCACGGCGGACGGAAGCCGGGCGGCAGGCGCTCGCGGTAGTCGCGGGCGGCGAGCCGGAAGTACGCGCGCCGGTCCGCCGGGCGTACCCGCTCGCCGCGGCGCAGGCAGAACAGGTAGTGCGACACCATCCGCTCGAACAGCAGCGGGCGGTGCGCCTCCAGGTCCGCCCGTGCGTCCAGGAAGGCGAAGAGCGAGGCGTACTGCCGGAAGATGCCGAAGTGCCGCCGTCCAGGTGAGCCGGTGATGGCCCCCTGATAGCGCTGGCGGTAGGAGACGCACACCCGGGGCAGGCAGCCGATCGAACGGGCGCAGACCATCGCCTGGTTGGTGAGCGGCGCGTCCTCGTACAGGCCGGGCGCGAAGGCGAACCCCTCGCGCTGGTAGAAGGAGCGGCGGTACGCCTTGTTCCAGGCGACGTGGAACAGGGTGAGCAGCTCGGGGCGCTCGGCGACGGTGTACGTCCGGGTGCCCGGGGCGGCCAGCTGTTCGCCGAACACGCTGGGCCGCCGCTCGCCCCACCAGTGGGCGCGCTCGTGGTCGAAGACCAGCAGGTCAGGGTCGCCGCAGGCGGTCAGCCGCCGGTCGATCGCGGCGAGCGCGCCGGGCAGATAGCTGTCGTCGCTGTCCAGGAAGAGCAGATAGTCGCCCGTGGCGTGCTGGACGCCGGTGTTGCGGGCCCGGCCCAGTCCGCTGTTCCGCGGCAGGTGCAGCACCTGTACGCGCGGGTCGCGGGAGGCGTACTCGTCGAGGATCAGCCCGCTGCCGTCCGGCGAGCAGTCGTCGACGGCGATCACCTCGATGTCGCGGAACGACTGGGTGAGCACCGAGTCCAGGCACTCCCTCAGATAGCCCTGGACCCGATAGGCGGGGACGACGACGCTGAAGCGGGGCATGGCCACTCCTCTCCCTGGGTGCGCGCGGCGCGTTCCTCACGGACGGCGCGTACGGACGGTGCGGGTGCCGGGGCCGGGTGCCGCTCGCCGGGCGGCACGGCGGGCGGGAGGGCGGTGCGGTGCTCGCCGAGCAAGAGGTGGCGCACGACGCGCTCGGCGGCCCGCCCGTCGTCGTACGGGCAGAACCGCTCGCGGAAGACGGCGCGCAGCTCGCGGGAGCGGGGCCCCGCGTAGGCCCCGGTGGCGAACAGGTCGATCAGTTCGTCGTCGGTGCGTGCGACGGGGCCCGGCGGGGTGGCGGTGATGTCGAAGTACGTGCCGCGCGCCGCCCGGTACGTCTCCCAGTCCGGGGCGTGCAGGACGAGTGGGCGGTCCAGGTTGGCGTAGTCGAACATCAGCGAGGAGTAGTCCGTCACCAGCGCGTCGGCCGCCAGGCACAGCTCCTCGACGCTCGGGTGCCGGGACGCGTCCAGCACGCCGCCGGGCAGCGCGGCCTCCGGTTCGCCGTGGTGGGACGCGCCGTCGTAGAAGTAGTGCGGGCGCACGAGCAGCAGGAAGCCGGGGCCCAGATGGCGGGCGACCCGGTCGAGGTCCAGCAGCGGGCGCCAGCCCCGCCGGTAGTCGCGGTGCGTGGGCGCGTACAGCACGGCCGTGACGCCCTCGGGGACGCCCAGCCGCTCGCGCGCGCGGGCGACGTCGTGCGCGGTGGCGCGGTGGAAGACGTCGTTGCGCGGATAGCCGAACTCCAGCGTGGTGTACGCCGCCGGGTAGGCGCGCTCCCACACGTGGGTGGAGTGCGGGTTGGCCGACAGGCTGTAGTCCCAGCGGTCCGCGCGCTCCAGCAGCTTCCCGAAGTCCATTCCGTCCGCGCCCGCGGGGTACGGGTGCAGGTCGAGCCCCATGGTCTTCAGCGGGGTGCCGTGGTGGGTCTGCAGATGCAGCTGGCCGGCGCGCTTGACGTATCCGTGGGTGAGGTTGGTGTTGCTCACCAGATAGCGGGCGCGGGCGAGCGCCGTCCAGCAGGCGGCCGAGCCGGGGTGCAGCCTGCGCACCCCGGGCGGCAGCGTGTGGGCGTGCTCGGGGGTGGTGATCCAGGCGGTGCGGATGTGCGGCGCCAGCTCGCGGGCCTTCGCCTCGATGGCGGCCGGATTGCACGCGTACCCCCGGTTCCAGTAGGCGGAGAAGACCGCCAGCCCGTCGTCCAGCGGGCGGCGCCGCTGCACTGCGTAGTGGGCGCGCAGTGCCGCCTTCCGGGCGAGCGTGTGCCCGGCGCGGGCCCGGTCCCGCAGGAACCGGCGCAGCTCGCTGGCGCGGGACAGCAGCCGGAACGTGCGGTGGCTGCCCAGCCGTACGAGCAGCCGGCGCAGCCGCAGCCGTGCGGGCTGCGGCGGGCAGGTGGCCGCGGGTGCCGCGCGGTAGCGGCGGCAGTGCGCGCGGCTGCGCCGGAAGAACTCCGCGCGGGCGGCGCGGGGCAGCCGTTCCGGGCTGTTGTGGATGACCGCGAAGTGGTCGGCCATTCTGCGGTACAGCACCGGCCGCCAGCGCTCCAGTCCGGGGCGCGCGTCGAGGAACGCGAACAGCCGGTCGTACTGGGCGAACACATCGAAGTGCCTGCGGCTGGTGGTGGACAGGATGTTGCCCCTGCGGCGCTGCCGGTAGAGGACGCACACCCGGTCGAGCGTGGCGATCCGCTCCGCCGTCATCAGCGCGGGGAACGTCCAGGGCGTGTCCTCGTAGTAGCCGGGCGGGAAGGCGAGCCGCTGGCGTGCGACGAAGTCGCGGCGGTAGACCTTGTTCCAGGCGACGGCCAGCAGGCGCAGCAGTTCGGGCCGCTCGGCGAGCTGGAAGACTTCCCCCGCGCCGTCCGCCCGGTGCGCCACCAGATCGGCGCGCGCGTTGCGGCACACGGCGCCATCCCAGTAGGCGCGCGCGTAGTCGTAGACGAGGACGTCGGGGTCGCCCGTGGCGTCCAGCCGGTCGGCGAGCGCCCGCAGCGCCCCGGGAGCGAGGGTGTCGTCGCTGTCGAGGTAGAGGAGATAGTCGCCGGTGGCGCAGGCGGTGCCCCGGTTGCGTGCGGGGCCCAGGCCGACGTTCTCCGGCAGGTGCAGCACGGTGACGCGGGAGTCGGCGGCGGCGTAGGCGTCCAGGATCTCGCCGCACCCGTCCGGGGAGCGGTCGTCGACGGCGATCAGCTCGTAGTCGGTGAAGGGCTGGGTGAGGACGGAGTCCAGGCACTCGTGCAGATACGCCTGCACCTTGTGGACGGGGACGATCACGCTGAATCGGGGCACGGCGAGTCCAGTCACTGTTGGGCTGTCCGAACTAAATGTCGTATTAATGCCCGGGTGGGACCGTGCCGGTCGGGGTGTGCCGGGAAATTGGCCCCATGGGGGACCGGGTGGCTCCGTGCGGCCCTGCCGCGCCGTGCGCGTCCGGCGATTCGGGGCTACGGCGTGTCGGACCCCTGGTTGGCCGAAAAGGGTGAAGGTGTGAATGTCGTACTTTCTGGCGGGGTAGTGCTCGGGTGTGGCTGTGCGGTCGTCCCACAGCGGGAGCGGTGGCCGCACCCCGGGCACCGCCCCCGCTGTGGGGGCACGGGCCGCTCACTGCCGCACGCTGCTAGTGCCGTGACCGGAAAGGTTCACCGCCTCGCGTCTCCCCCAAGCTCTCGGCTCCGCTCGAGCAGGGGGGACCCCCATCGCGGCGTTGCCGGATCACGCGAGTACGCCCCGTACGAGCCGCGATCCGGCGCCTTGCGATGCTCCCCCAGCTACCGCTGGGAGGTGCCCCCTGCACCTGGGGGCACCCCCAGTTCGAGCGGAGCCGAGAGCTTGGGGGAGACGCGAGACGGCAAACCTTTCCGGCCACGGCACTAGGGGGCCGTCAGCGCCAGGCTCACCGCGTCCTCGGCGGGGAGCTGCCGCCCGTGCTCCGCGCAGCGGTCGAAGAGCGGGTTGCCCAGCACGTCCCGCAGCCTCCGCTCGTACGCCTCCGGGAAGTAGGAGTGGGCGGACTGTCCCAGCCGCGGCAGCCCGGCCGTGTGCCAGAGCGTCGTGACCGCCCCCAGCAGCTGTGCCGCCCGCTCGGGGCGCCTGGCGGCCGCCTCCGTGGCGACGGCGAGCTCCAGGGTCGCGGCAGTCCCCAGCGCGTCGTGCACCCGCCACTTGGCCGCCAGCGCCGCACGGGCGTGGGCCGAGGCGGTGGGGACGTCGCCGTGCCCGAGCGCGGCCAGCGCCAGGAAGTAGTCCCCCCAGGCCCGCATCCACAGCTCACCGCGCCGCTCGCACGCCGTGCGCAGCCGCTCCGCGACCCGGGCCGCCCGGGTGAACGCGGCCTGGCTGGTGAGCAGGTACGCCTCCACGGCCAGCGTGAGCAGCGGCAGGAAGTCCGCGCCAGGGCCGCCGCCCGCCTGCCCCTCGCCGCCGGGCGCCAGGACCGCCGAGCGCGCGGACTCCCCGCGGACGGCGAGGCTCGCTCCGGTCAGCGGCAGCACCGCCGCCGGCGCGGGCACGCCGCGCGCCGCGGTCAGGCGCGCGTACGCGGCGGTGACCTCCTCGGCGGCGTCCAGGTCCTCGGAGGTGAGGGTGAGCAGATGCCGCACCCAGTGGGCACGGGCCCACGCGGGGCCGCCGCCCGGCGCGGGGGCGGAGGGGGCGCGGCGCATGGCGCGCTCCAGAAAGGCGCGCCCCTCGTCGGCGCGTCCGCAGCCGAACCAGAAGAACCACAGCGTGCCGGCCAGCTCGACCGCCAGTCCGGGGTCGGGCGCGGACAGGCACGCCTCCAGGGCGAGCCGGAGGTTGGCGTGCTCCGTGGTCATCCGCTCGGCCCAGGTCCGCTGCCCGGGGCCGAGCCACTCGGCCTCGCCCTGCCGGGCGAGCCAGCGGTAGTAGTCGCGGTGGCGTCGGCAGGTCTCGTCCGCCTCGCCGAGCTCGGCCAGCCACTGGGCGCCGAACTCCCGGAGCGTGTCGAGCATCCGGAAGCGGACCCCGCCCGCCGTGTCCACCTGCTGCACGATCGACTTCTCGGCGAGCCAGGCGAGCACCTCCAGGATCCGCTCCGCGGCCAGCGGACCGCCGTGGCAGACGAACTCGGCCGCCTCCACGTCCCAGCCGTCCGCGAACACCGACAGCCGGGCCCACAGCAGCCGCTCCAGCGGGGTGCACAGCTCGTGGCTCCAGCCGATCGCCGTACGCAGCGTCCGGTGGCGCGCCTGGCGGGCCGCGGCGTGCCCGGTGAGCAGGTCGAAGCGGCAGTCCAGCCGCTCCAGCAGCCGGGGCAGCGGGATGCCGCGCAGCCGGATGGCGGCCAGTTCGAGCGCCAGCGGAATGCCGTCGAGGTGCGCGCAGACGGCCGTCACGTCGGCCCGGTTCTCCTCGGTGAGCCGGAACGACGGCACCGCGGCGGCGGCCCGCGCGGCGAACAGCGCCACCGCGTCCTCCTCGGGACCGACCGGCAGCGGGTCCAGCACGAGCACATGCTCCCCGGGCGCCCCCAGGGGCTGCCGGCTGGTGGCCATGACCGTCAGCTCCGGAACGGCCTCCAGGAGCTCGGTCGCCAGCGGGGCGCACGCGTCCAGCAGATGCTCACAGGTGTCCAGCACGATCAGTACGCGCGCACCGCGCAGCTGCTCCGCGAGCGCCTCCGTCGCGGGCACCACGGTCTGCTCCGCCAGCCGCAGCGTCTGGGCCACCGAGTTGACGACGAGCGCGGGGTCGGTGAGCGGCGACAGCTCGACCAGCCACACCCCGCCGGGGAAGCGGGGCTTGGCCAGGGCGGCGGCGTGCAGCGCGAGCCGGGACTTGCCCACGCCGCCGGGCCCCGTGAGGGTGACGAGCCGGGCCACGCCCAACAGCTCATCCATCCGGGTGAGTTCCTCGCGGCGGCCTACGAACGCATCGGTCTCGGCGGGCAGATTGCCGATTCGGCCATCGTGCACTGACGCCGACATGGGCCTCCCTCGCTCTGTCCCGCTGAAGGAAGCCTAGTGGGTTCTGCGGTGGTGGCCGTAGGCGTAACGTGTAATCATCCAGGCACACTGAGTGGTTATATGACGGGGAGGCGGTGTGCGGATGGCCACTCCTTCTGCGGAGTGCGTCGTAGGGCGGATGCGGACAGGTGACCACCTCCTGCTGGGATACGACACGGACGAGGAGCGCGAGGCCGTGCTCGCCGCCTTTCTGGCGGACGGGCTGGCCTGCGGGCACCGCGGTCTGGTGCTGACACCCGTGGAGGCCCCGCCGGACGTGGTATTGGGCTTCCTCCAGCGCCAGGGGGTGGACGCGGAGGCCGAGCTGGCCGCCGGGCGACTGGCCGTCATGGTCCGTGCGAGCACCGAGGAGGGCCTGTCCGGGCTGGACGGCCTGGTGCGCGAGGAGGTGCGGCGCGCCGTCGCCGACGGCTTTCTGGGGCTGCGATTCTGCATGGAGGCGCTGCATGCACACGCCAGCTCCGCGCTCAAGACGCTGCACGACAGCGAGATCCTGCTCGACCCCGTGTTCCAGACTCTGCCGGTGCTCGGCATCTGCCAGTACGACCGCCGGGTGTTCGACGAGCGGGACCTCGCCCCGTTCGACTTACTGCACCACGGACGGGCCGTCGTCGACCACGTCTGGCAGGACGAACTGCTCAGCATCACCCGCACGTTCGAACCACCGGGGCTGGCGCTCGCCGGCGAGGTCGACGACAGCAACGTGACGGCGGTGGCCCGGGCGCTGCGCGCGGAGAACGCCCGCGCTGCGCGCAGGGCGCAGCGCACCCACCGCACCCGGCTCGATCTGCGCGGACTCACCTTCATCGACGTGTGCGCGCTGCGGATGCTGGTCTTCACGGCGCTGGGGCTGTACGCGTCCGGCGGCGGCCTGGTGCTCGACGGTACGGCCTCCCACGTGCGCCGCGTCATGCGCGTCACGGGCTGGGACCGCGTCCCCGGCCTCGATCTGGAGAGGGGGCAGGGAGCATGAGCCGCACCGGCTTCGTCCACCAGGCGCTGTGCTACGCCTCGGACGAGGAGTTCCTGGACGGCACGCTGGCCTTCGTACGGGACGGGCTGGCCGCGGGGGACGCCGTGCTGTCCGTCGTGCAGACCCGCAACATCGCGCTGCTGCGGGACGCCCTGCGGGGCGAAGCGGACGCGGACGCCGTGGAGTTCGTCGACGCCAAGGAGTGGTACGGCTTTCCGGCCCGCACCCTGGGGCAGTACCACGCGTACTGCACGCGGCACGAGGACGGCGGCGCGCGGCGCGTGCGGGTGATCGGCGAGCCGCTGTGGACGGGGCGCACGGCGTTCGAGACGCGGGAGTGGATGCGCTACGAGTCGCTGCTCAACGTGGCCTTCGCGGACAGCGGGCACTGGATCCTGTGCCCGTACGACACCCGGGTCCTCCCCGCCGCCGTGGTCCGCACGGCCGCACGCACCCACCCCGAACTCGCCCGCGGCCCCCGCGGCTGGGTGCCCAGCGGCGGATACGCGCCGCCGGACGCCTTCTACGCCGAGTGCGACGAGGCGCTGGGGCCGCCGGAGCGGGTGCGGCCCGAGCGCGAGTTGCGCTTCGGCCGCGGGCGCTCCGCGGCCGTGCGGTCCGCGGCGGCCGGCTACGCCCGCCGCTGCGGGCTGCCCCAGGAGCGGGCGCACGACCTGGTCGCCGCGGTGCACGAGGCCGCGCTGAACGCCGTCCGCTTCGGCGGCGGGGAGGGGCTGCTGCGGCTGTGGTGCGAGCCGGGCTATGTGGTCTGCGAGGTCTCCGACACCGGGCGCGCGCGGTCGGCGGCCGGCGACCCTCCGTCGTTCCCGGGCCATCTGCCGCCCGAGCCGCGCGGGTCGGGCGGCCACGGGCTGTGGGTGGTACGCCAGCTGAGCGATCTGGTGACGGAGCGGATGCGGGCCGACGGCTCGGTGCTCCGCATGCGCTTCAGCCGGTGACGAGGCAGCCCCTCGGGGCCTGCCCCCCGGCGGTCCTGGGTTCTCCGGCGGTCCTGGGCTCCCCGGCGGTCCTGGGCTCCCCGGCACCGGGCTCACTTCACCGCGCCCGCCATCACCCCCGAGACGAACTGCTTCTGGAACGCGAAGAAGACCGCCAGCGGGATCACCATCGAGATGAACGCGCCGGGCGCCAGGACGTCGATGTTGTTGCCGAACTGGCGGACCTGCTGCTGGAGCGCGACCGTGACCGGCGGATTGGTGGAGTCCGCGAAGATCAGGGCCACCAGCATGTCGTTCCACACCCACAGGAACTGGAAGATGCCCAGCGAGGCGACGGCCGGTCCGCCCAGCGGGAGGACGACGCGGAGGAAGAGCCGCAGCTCTCCCGCGCCGTCCAGCCGCGCGGCCTCCAGCAGCTCGCGCGGGATCTCCGCGAAGAAGTTCCGCAGCAGGAAGATGGCGAACGGCAGTCCGAACGCCGCGTGGAAGAGGATCACGCCGGTCGTCGTCTCGAAGATGCCCAGCCAGCCGAAGAGCTTGGCGACCGGGATCAGCGCCACCTGGATGGGCACCACCAGCAGCCCCACGACCGCCAGGAACCACCAGTCGCGGCCGGGGAAGTCCATCCACGCGAAGGCGTAGCCCGCCAGCGCGCCGACGAAGACGACGAGCGCGGTCGCCGGAACCGTGATCAGGACGGTGGTGAGCAGGGAGTCCATCACCTGCTCGTTCTGGAACAGCGCGTCGTAGTTGGACCAGGTGAACTGGTCCGGGTCCAGGATCCAGGGGAAGCTGCCGTTCAGGTCGAAGACCTTCCACCAGCCGGAGATCGAGATGTCGGCCGGGTCCCGCAGCGAGGAGCTGAGCAGACCGGCGGTCGGCGTCAGCCACAGCAGCGCGATGACGATGAGCGCGAACCGTACGGCCCAGTGCCCCGTCACGGAGGCCAGCCGTGCGGCAGGCGACCGCTTGCCGCGTACGACGTCGGGAAGCGTGGTCATCGGCGGGACTCCCTCCGCAGCCGGCGGATGTTGACGACCATGACCGGGACCACGAGCAGCAGCAGGATGACCGCGATGGCGCTGCCCACGCCCTGGTTGGCCCCGCCGCCGAAGGACTCCAGATACAGCTGGAGCGCCAGGACGTTGGCGTCCTTCTGGGTGGCGCCGGGCGAGATGATGTAGACAAGGTCGAAGATCTTGAGGACGTTGATCATCAGGGTGACGGTGACGACCGCGAGGACGGGCGCCAGCAGCGGCACCGTGATTCTGCGGAACACCGTCCATTCGCCGGCGCCGTCCACCCGCGCCTGCTCCAGCAGCTCGCGTGGCACGCCCGCCAGGCCGGCGGCGATCAGCACCATCGCGAACCCGGCCCACATCCACACATAGCTGCCGATGATGGCGGGGGTGACGAGAGTCGGGCCGAGCCAGTCGACCCCGCCGTAGGGAGCCTCGAAGTTCGAGCCGGGGAGCCGCAGATGGGCGCCCTCGGCCTTGGCGGGGAGCGTGAAGGTGCCGTCCGCGCCGGTCTTGGCGGTGGCGACCGTGCGACCGTCCCTGACCGCCTCCACCTCGATGCCCTTGAGGGCCTTCTCGTTCTGGTCGATGACGCCGTGCTCGCTGCGCCCGCCCTTGACGAAGTCCTGCCAAACGGTGCCGGTGATCTCGCCCTTCCCTCCGGGCGCGGCCCGCTCGGCGGGAAGGGCGTCCGCCGTCTCCCGCGGCGGGATGCCGACCAGCGGGATGCTCGCCGGATCGGCGGCAGAGACGGTCCCGCGGGTGGTGTACGAGCCGTCGCCGGACGCGCGCAGCGGCGCGTCGGGGCGCGGGCGCGCCTCGGGCCAGGGAGCCGTGTCCACGAAGGTGTCGTGCACGGTCGTCCACATGGCGTTGGCGACACCCCGGTCCGGATCCTGCTCGTAGACGAGCCGGAAGATGATGCCGGCTGCGAGCATCGAGATCGCCATGGGCATGAACACCAGCAGCTTGAACGCCGTGCCCCACCGCACCCGCTCGGTCAGCACCGCGAAGATCAGGCCCAGCGCCGTGCAGACGGCGGGTGCCACGATCACCCAGATGAGGTTGTTGCGGAACGCGGTCAGCGTGGTGTCGTCGGTGAAGACCTCGTTGAAGTTGTCGAACCCGGCGAACCCGCTGCCGTCCTGGTCCAGGAAGGCACGCACCAGCGAGTAGCCGATGGGGTACACGATCAGGGCACCCAGCAGCACCAGGGCAGGCAGCAGGAAGAGCGCGGCCAGCCAGGGTCGGCTGCGCAGCGCGGAGCCGCGCTTGGCGGCCGCGGCCTTCTCCTGGCCGGGGGCGGGCGTCTGGCCGGGCTCCCCGCCCGTCGGGGGCGGGGTCGTCGTTGGGGTCGGCATGGCGGTGGTCTCCCCTGTCCTAAGCCGGTGCCTGTCCGGCGGAGTGAGCCGAATGCCTGGACTGCTGCGGTCGTCGGCGCTGGTGTTGGTGCCGGTGCGGGTGGGATGCAGCGGTGCGGAGCCGTGCCGCCGGCGCGCTCACTTCCCGTACGCCTTGGTCGCTGCCCGCTCCAGCGCGCGCTGGGCGCCCCGGACGTCGGAGGGGTTCTTCAGGAAGTCCTGCAGCGCCTTCCACTCGCCCTCGCCCTTGGTGCCGCCGAAGGCGGCGGGCGCCTGGTCGGACATGTCGAAGCGGAATTCGTCGCCCGCGCCGACCAGCGCCTTGGCGATCTCGCGCTGGGGCGCGTTGGGGTAGGCGTCGAGGTCGAGATTGCGGTTCGGGGACACATAGCCGCCCTCGGCCGCCCAGATGCCCGCTGCGTCCTGCGAGGCGAGGAACGTGGCGAGGGCCTGCGCGCCCTTGCCGTCCTTGAGGATGGCCGCCGCGTCGCCCGCCGTCACCACCGGGGCCGTGTCCCCGACCCTGGGGAACGGATAGACCTGCGCGTCCACGCCTATCCGGGCCTTGGTGTCCCCCTCGATGTTGACGCCGACGAAGTCCGCCTCGAACACCATCGCCGCCTCGGGATCCGAGAGCTGCCCGAAGATCTGGGTGACGGACTTGGGGAAGTCCGTCCGCAGCGCGCCGCCGTTGCCGCCCGCGAGCAGATGGCGCTGGCCGAACAGCTCGCCGAGGGTGGTCAGCGCCCGCTCGACCGAGGGGTCCGTCCACGTGATCTCGTGCGCGGCGAGCTGGTCGTACTTCTCGGGGCCCGCCTGGGAGAGGTAGATGTTCTCGAACCAGTCGGTGAGCACCCAGCCGTCGGCCCCGCCGACCGACACCGGGTCCACCCCGGAGTCGGAGAGCGCCTGCGCGTCGTCCAGGAACTGCTTCCAGGTCTTCGCCTCGCCGACCCCCGCGTCCCGGAACGCCTGGGTGCTGTACCAGATCAGGGACTTGTTGGCGACCTTGTAGTAGACGCCGTACGGGGTGCCGTCATGGCTGCCGAGGTCCCGCCAGCCCTTGCTGAAGTTCTTCCTCAGCTCCGCGCGGGCCCGCGGCCCCAGCGGTTTGAGCCAGCCCTTCTCGGCGAACTGACGGAGCACGCCCACCTGCGGCAGCATCACGATGTCCGGCGGCGAGCCGCCCTGCACCTTGGAGCCCACATAGGTGGCCACGTTGTCCCCGGTGGGCACGAACTCCACCCTGGCGCCCGTTCGCTTCTCGAACTCGTCCAGAACCTTGCGGAAGTTGTCCTCTTCGCCGCCGGTCCACACCGCCGCCACCTGCAGCTTCTGCCCGTTCAACTTCGGCAGCTCGACTGTCGGCTTGTGGGAACGGGCCCACTCGCTTCCCTCGTCGTCGGCGGCACAGCCCGCCGTGGCGACCGCGAGGACGGCCGCCGCGCCGAGCGCGCATGCCGTACGTGCAGCGTGCGAGATACGCATGGTCTCCGCCGTACCTTCCCCGTGCCCCTGTGGATGTGTGGGATGGGAGGTCAGCGCGCGGCATGCCCGCAGTTATGGAACGCCGGACACCCGGATGATTGCGGAGCGGCCACGCTGCCGTCCTTCCCGTGCGGAGAGTTCTACGCCGTGATCACCGCACTCCGCAATACTCAACTCAGCGTTCAAAGCCTGTTCTTCACTACTCCGTGACCTCCCCCGCACGGCAGGTCGAGCCCGGTTCGGCGCACGTCCGGCGCACGTCCGGCCCACGCCCGGCTCACGTTCCGGATCTCAGGTGCGGCGGACGGACTGCTGGGCCGCGCGCCCCAGAGCGCTGGCGAGCAGCGCGAGGTCGGTGGGGCCGTTGCCGAGCTCCTTGACGGGGCGGCGCGCGGGCGGGTCACCGGTGCGTGTCCAGTCCAGCGGGACGACGGTCGGCCGGACCGTCGCGGTGCGCGGGATACGGCCGGTGACCCGGCCCGCCTGGAAGCCGGTGGACCCGCCGGAGGCGGCGGTGAGCGTGCCCCGCCCGACGGGCAGGCCGTCCGGACCGCCGCTCCCTTCGCGGGCTTCGCTCCCCGTCAGCTCGGCGTGCAGCGCGGCCAGTCGGGACACGGCCGTCCCGGAGGTGCGGTCCGCGCGACCGGTGGCGGCGATCAGATGGACGCCGAGCCGGGCTCCCTCACGGGCTATGGCCTCCAGAGCGCGCACGACGGAACCGGCCGCTGGGCGGCCGGGGTTGCCGAGCGCGGGGTCGACGAGCGTGTCGAAGTCGTCGACGAGCACGGCGAGCCGGGTCAGCGGCCCCGCCGCGCCGGACGCGGCGGGCGACGCGGAGCCGCCCCCGAGCCCGTACGGGCGGCTCGTGGAGCTCCCGGGGCTCCCGGAGCGATCGGCTGGACCCTCGGTCCCGCCAGTCCCGTCAGGCCCGCCGGCCCTCCCGGGCCCCTCGGCGGCGTCCACGGCCTCCTGTGCGTCCCGTGGCTCCCGCTGCGGCCTGAGGCGGAGCGTACGGCGGGTGGTGTCGGGCTCCGTCACATCGGACGCGCCGCCCACGGCCGGCCGTGGCTCCTGGGAACGGCCGGACGGTGCGGACGGAGCCGCTGGAACCGCTGGAGCGGTCGGTACGGACGGAGCGGGGGGCGGTGGCGCCGGTGGCGCCGGAGCCGCCGGGGCGGCCCCCTGGGCGGAGTCCGGCGGGCTCGGCGCGTCCGCGGACCCGCCCGCCGCGCCGCCCGTCTGGAGGACCGGCTGCCCGGCAGGGCGTCCCGCGCGGGCCTGGGCCCGGCCGCGCTCCCGCTCCTCGGCGGGCGACGAGCGCGGGGAGACCACCCGGCCCCCGGGGCGCGAGGTGACGCGCGCGTACTCCTCGTACGTACGCTCCTCGCCGATCAGCTCGGCACGGCGCTTCAGCTCGGCGGCGAGCGCCTGCGCGAAGTCCCGCATGCGGACCGGATCCCCCGCCGTCAGATGGCCCGTCACATGGGGGAGCTCCGCGCACGCGCGCAGTCCGTCGCCCGCTTCCGCTCCGGCGCCGTCGACGAGCAGCAGGGCCAGCCGGTCCGGGCGCTCACCGGCGGCCAGCGAGGCGGCGAGGGAGTGCAGCAGCTCGCTCTTCCCCGTGCCCGGACCGCCGCTGACCAGGACGTGGCCGCGCAACTGCGCCAGATCGGCCTCCAGCGTGCCGTGCGGCCCCGCTCCGAAGACCGCGGAGACCCGCCCGGCCGCCTCGCCGCCCCGTTCCGACCAGCGGGCGAGCAGCGCTGCCGGAGTCGCCCGCGCGAGCCCCAGCTCGTCGAGCAGGCGACAGCTCCTGGGCAGCGTGACGGCGGGCCTGGGGCCCGCTCCGTCGGCCGCGCCCTCGGGCTCGCGGAGCGGCGCGAGGGCGCGCGCGAAGCGCTCGGCCCACGCCGCGGACACCCCGTCGAGGGTGGCCGCGGGACCGGCGGCGGGCGCCGCCGCCGGTGCGGTGCGGTGGACGAGCCGGACCGCCGTCGCGACATCGCCGCTCAGCAGCGCGAGGGTGCCGCACTCCAGGAACGCGGCACACGCGGTGTTCGCCGCCTCGATCGTCGCCGTCACCGGGGAGGCCGGGCTGGCAGGCGGTGTCTCGGCGAGGCAGAGCAGATGGATCCCAGCCGCCGGGCCCTCGCGCGCGAGCCGGGTCACACGCTCCCGCAGCGCGGCCGAGCCCGGGTCCCCGTCCACGATCACCACGGTGACCGGACTCGGTGCGGCCGGGGCTCCTGGGGCCTCCGTGGCTTGAGGTGCTTGAGGTGCTTGAGGTGCTTCGGGGCTATCGGAGCCCTCCGGAGTCCCTGTGCCCGCTGGTGTGCTCGGTGCTCCCGATACGTCCGGGCTCTCCGTGGGCCTTGACACCGTCGAGCTACCAGTCGAGCTGCCAGGGGCCCCCGGGTCCGGGCCATCGGAGGCGTCCGGGGCGGCCGTGCCGGACGCCGTACGTCCGGGGCGTCCCGTCGGCGCCGGGGAACCGCGGGAGTCGAGGCGGCGCAGCAGCTCGGCCGTACGGGCAGTCGCCTGTTCCCTGTCGTACGCCACCAGGAGGGTGCAGTCCTGACCGTGTGCGGGGCGGAGGTGGGGGAGCCAGCCGAGCCAGGACCACTCCGCGGCGCGCAGCTCCGCGCCGCGCGCCCGGTCGGTGCACAGCAGCACCATCTCCAGCGTGCTCGGCCCGTGCAGGGCGGCGAGCTGGGCCAGCACCGACCGGGTGAGCGCGGCCAGACGGGCGCGCGGGCCCGCCAGCCCGAGCGCGCCCGCCTCCCGCAGATCGACGGTGACGGGCTGCTCGCCGTGGACGCCGCCGCGAGTGGTGCTGCCGAGCCGCACCGTCAGCGCGTCGGGGTGGGAGGGGGTGCGCTCCCACAGCC
>NZ_JAAKZZ010000959.1 GCF_011045075.1 Streptomyces boncukensis | reverse complement strand
AGGGGGGGGTACGGGGTGGACGCGGCTCCGGCCATGTCGTCACCTCTCGTGATGAGTTGATGCCGTACGTGACTGTGAGCAACCATGGCAGCACGCCAGGTATGACAGCAAGCTGCTTGGGGAAATTCCCTCATCTCGTTGACACCAGAGAACCGCACAGCAGAGGATGCACCGCATGGCCAGGAGAAAGGGCGTGGCGCCGAAGTCGGTGTACCGACGCCAACTTGCCGACCGCCTGCGCGATCTACGCGAGGACACCCATCTGACACTCACCGAGGTGACGGACCAGGTCGAGGTCGGAGCGTCGACGCTGAGTCGGATCGAGACCGGCGACAGGGGAACGTCACCGCTACTGGTGAAGGCGCTACTGGACTGCTACGGGGTAACGGACGCCACTACACGCGAGGATGTGCTCGATCTCGTCCGGGCCGACCAGGCACACGAGCGGCCCTGGTGGCGCAAGTACGCCGCCGCCATCAACACCACCCAGTACGGAGGATTCCTGTCGCTTGAGTCCAGCGCGACATACTTCCGCAGTTACGAACCCTTGCTCGTCCCCGGCCTCTTGCAGACCGAGGAGTACGCGCGTGAGGTCATCGCCGAGGTCCGCAAGGAGCTCGCACCCCGGGAAGTCGAAGCGCTCGTCAAGGTGCGCATGCAGCGCCAGCAGCTCCTCGAAGGCGATGACCCCCTGAAGCTGTGGATCATCATTGATGAGGCATCACTGCGCCGACGGGTGGGCTCCCAGCAGCTGATGCGGCAACAGATTCAGCACCTTCGGATGGCTTGCGACCATCCCAGCGTCACACTGCAGATGCTCCCGTTCGATGCGGGTGCCCACCAGGGCCTCCTCGGCTCCTTCGTCATCATGGACTTCCCCGACCCGACGCCGGAAGTAGTGTGGGTGGAACATATCTTCGGCAACTCCGTCTGCTTCGACGACCGCAAGAACGTCGACAGTTACGCCGAGGCGTTCGACCACCTCCGCGCCTTGGCGGCGGGGCCGCCCGAGACACGCAGGAGGCTCGACAGTCTCACCAAGGAGCTCGCACCGTGAGAACCAGCGTCAGGTACCAACCGCAGTCCGCGATCGCATGGCGCAAGAGTTCGTACAGCGGCGGCGATGACAACTGCCTCGAAGTCACCGTTGCCGGAGACGTCGTCGCGTTGCGGGACTCCAAGGACACCGCGCGCCCGTACGCGAAGGTCAGTCGCGCGGCGTGGCGGCACTTCCTCTTCTCGGTCGCCGGGGGCGCCGTCCGGTGACACAGGCGAGACGGCAGGGCATCGCTTCGCTGAGCCCTGCCGCCTTCTGCTGCCTGCTCGCTCTCCTACGGCT
>NZ_JAAKZZ010000958.1 GCF_011045075.1 Streptomyces boncukensis | reverse complement strand
CCCCGGCCCCTGCGGATAACCGGGCCCCTGCTGGTATCCCGGGGCCTGCTGGTACCCCGGCGCCGGCCCCTGCGGATACCCGTAGCCGGGACCGGGCTGCACCGGCGCCCCCGGCGGCGGCTGCATCGGCGCCCCGGGCGGCGGCTGCATGGGAGGCTGCATCGGCTGCTGTGGCGGCCAGGGCTGGTTCATGTATCCCCCGTGGTTGAGCATGGAGCGAGATGTATGGGCGCCCAAGGTACCAAGGGGATCCGGAGGGCAGGGAGACGTAACGGCGTCGTTCCCGAACACACACAATGCACAGATCGCGGTTACCGAGCTGCTACACCGCCCCCGGAACACAGGGATTGCCGGTTTTCCCGCATCGGGTAATCTGCCAGTGCTCTGAAGGCCATAGGGCCCCGCAATCACTCCGAGCACGGCATCGCAATTCAGTACATACGGGGGATCTCATGCGTATTCGTCGCGCCGCCGGCGCCGTCAGTCTCGTTCTAGCCGCGACCGTCGTCCTGGCAGGCTGCACCGACGAACCGAAGGACAAAGCGTTCGGCGGGGCGGGAAGCCTGAAAGACCTCAAGGACCCGAAGCTCCCCTCGCTCAAGGACCCGTCCCTGCGGCCCTCGGCCCCCGGCCTGGAGAGCACGGGCGGACTCAGCTCCGGCGGCTCCGACGGCTCCAGCTCCAGCGGGGGCTCCAGCAGCGGGGGCCTCACCTCCGGCGGTTCCGGCTCCAGCTCCAGCGGCCTCTCCAGCGGCCGTTCCGGCGGCAGCGACCTCCCCACCGCGCGGCCCACCCCGCGCCGTACGTACAGCTCCAGCGCGTACGGCGAGGTGGACGGCAAGCGGTGCCGCTACAGCCGCTCGCTCCGCCGGATCAGCTACGACGTCGCGCTCCACAACCGCTCCAGCGACCAGACGTTCCGCTACAGCTTCAACGTCCGCTTCAAGGTCGGCTCCTCGCCGAGCTCGTCCATCGCGACCCGGACCATCGGCAGCCGCTACCAGTCGGTGACGCTGAGCCCCGGCGCCCGCCGCACGGTCACGGTCTCCGTCGCGAAGTCCGCCAACAACCAGCGGATGGTCTACTCCTGCCAGGTGCGGACCCCGCGCAAGTTCCCCAGATAGCTCCTGGTTCCTGACGGAGTTCCCCGGGACCCTCCGGGGTTCCGGGTACTCCTTGCGATCTCCCAGTCGCACACAGGTACGGTGACCCCATGGGTCTCGGTGATATCGGCGGGGCGGTCAAGGGTGGTCTGAACAAGGCGAAGGACGGTGTCGGCAAGCTGGCCGACGGCGGGATCGACACGTTCAAGGACATCACTCCCGATCCGGTCGAGGACC
>NZ_JAAKZZ010000957.1 GCF_011045075.1 Streptomyces boncukensis | reverse complement strand
GCCCTCCACCACCGCCTCCGCCAGCAGCGTCTCGAACGCGGCCGTGACCCGGTTGACCTTTCCGGGGCCCAGCACGATCTGGTACGTGTCGTCCTCGACCACGCCCAGGACGTCGGGCAGCGCCCGGAGGGCCTCGTCCTGGACGAGGGAGCGGTCGGCCAGGCCGAGCCGCATCCGGGTCATGCAGTGGGTGACGGAGGTGACGTTTCCGGCTCCCCCGACGAGGGGGAGGATGGCCTGCGCCGTTTCACGGCTCGCGTTCTGGTCTGTGCTCATGTGCCTTGCTCTTCGTCGAGTAGTGCATGGTGGTGGCTGCCGGGGGTGTCAGTGGCTCGCGGAGCGGAGCGCGTCCCGCAGATGGCCGCGGGACTCCGTCAGGAGCCGCGCCGCCGTGGGGCCGTCGACCCCGCCCAGAATCGTGAGGATCGCGTTCTTCACCTCGCCGTCCGTCGCGGCCAGGGCCTCCTCGATCTCCGCTTCGCCCGCCCCCGTCGCCAGCGCGACGATCCGCCGTGAGCGGGCCCGCAGTTTGTCGTTCGAGGCGCGGACGTCGACCATGAGGTTTCCGTACGTCTTGCCGAGCCGGATCATGGTGAGGGTCGAGAGCATGTTGAGGACGAACTTCTGCGCCGTGCCCGCCTTCAGCCGGGTGGAACCGGTGATCAGCTCGGGCCCGACGACGACCTCGATGCCGTGCTCCGCCGCGGCGGCCAGGGCCGAGCCCGCGTTGCAGGACAGGCCGACGGTGAGCGCGCCGTACCCCTCGCGCGCGTGCTCCACCGCGCCGACGGCGTACGGCGTGCGGCCCGAGGCGGAGATGCCGACCACGGTGTCCTCGGCGCGCAGCTCCAGCTCGTCGAGGTCGGCGGCGGCCATCTCCACGCTGTCCTCGGCGCCCTCGACGGAGGTCACCATGGCGCTGGGGCCGCCCGCGATCAGCCCGAGGACGCGGCCGGGCTCGGTGTTGAAGGTGGGCGGGCACTCGCTGGCGTCCAGCACGCCGAGCCGGCCCGCCGTCCCCGCGCCCGCGTAGATCAGCCGGCCGCCCCGCGCCATCCGGGCCGCCGCGGCGTCGATCGCGGCGGCGATCCGGGGCAGCTGGGTGGCGACGGCCGCTGCCACGGTCGCGTCCTCGCCGTTCATCAGCTTGGCGATTTCCAGGGTGGGCAGTTGGTCGATCTCCGACAGCTCGCTGCGGAACGCCTCGGTGGTCAGGGTGTCCAACTGGGTGCGCAGCGAGGAGGTGGGGTCGGTGTCCGTCGAGTGGGTGGTCATGAAGACGCGGCTCTTTCTGCGGGCTTCCGGGGAGGGGGGAAGGAGAGGTGCGGGTGCGGAGTGTGGGG
>NZ_JAAKZZ010000956.1 GCF_011045075.1 Streptomyces boncukensis | reverse complement strand
GTACCGCGTCGCCGTCCCCGCCGGAGCGTCCGCCGGCACCGGCGGCATCGACTTCCCCGCCGCCACCACCGACCTCCGCACGCACGTCGCCGCCCTCGGCGGAATCGCCCCCGCCACGGACGGAGACGGCGCCTACCGCGCCCAGTACCGCGACAACTACACCGGCCTGCAACGCTGGTCAGGCTCCTCGTGGGTCGGCATCGCCTGCGATCTCATCCCGTGGACCAAGGCATCCCTCGCCTCCGGCTACGGGCACGACGGCAACAACAACGGCGACGTGCGGTACCGCGTCATCGACCTCATCGGCACTCGCTTCGTCCAGTGGCGCGGCGGGATGAACGTCAAGTACAGCGGCGGCCTGCCCGCGCACGACGGCAAGTTCCTCGCCCGCCCGCTCCCCGCCACCGCCCGACCGAGCAGCGGCCTGCGCACCGTGCCCGTCGCGTGCTCGGCCGGGGACAGCTCCATCCTGTCGCTCAAGGTCGATTTCTACGCCAACGGCACCGCCGACCTCCTCAACGACCCCGGCGACACCCCGCCATGGGTCTCGCTCAACGGCATCATGTACCCCCTGTAGGGCTACTCGGGCAACTCGGTGACGGGCACCCTCGGCAGGCGGCCGGGGCCTGTCACGCGGTATCCGGGACCGCCGTTGTCCAGCGTGACGCTCCCGGTCTCCCCCTCCGAAATCCACTTCACTGTGACAGCGAACCGGACATCATGCTTGTACGCGCTCAGCAGCAAGACGAGCTGTTCGGGATCACCGGCAGAAACCTTCAAGGGGAAGTTCGCAGGCTTCTTCGCCGCCTGTGAGCCCTTGGCGCTTGGCTTGGCGGACGGCCGCTCAGCGTCGAGGTTCACATCGAATGACCGTGGTGTCATTACGCTGCCACACCCATCGGGCATCACGATTGTGCCCTGTTGCGGGGGCGGACTGCTGTCAAGGACCTCGATGTCAATACCGTTGACGACGATGGCGGCACCCGTCTTCGCCTGCAGCGTGATCGGCAGTTCCCACGAATAATCCGGGCGGGTGACCGGAACCTTATCTCCCCGCACCTGAGTGCCGTCACGCCGTAGCTCGGACCGAGGGCCATCCACGTAGACCTCGCTGCACCCCAAGATCTCGGTGGCATGGACCTTCAATCCAGGCGGTCCGGAGGTCTCACCTTTCACCCAGCTCCAGATCCCGGCCCCAGCGGCGCCGAGGACCAAGACGATGACCGGAAAGACGACGTACGTGACCCATTGATTCCTGCTGCGCAGGGGAGACGGCTCCGGAGCCGGGCCGTTGGGGGCAGGCGATGGGGGTAAGGAAGGCCGCGGGGGTGACGGGGGAGTCGTCGGC
>NZ_JAAKZZ010000955.1 GCF_011045075.1 Streptomyces boncukensis | reverse complement strand
GGGCCGGGCGGGCAGGACATCGCGGCGGTGCTGCGGGTGCGCGCCGCGGGTGCGCCCCACGTCATCAGGGGGCCCACGGCCGCGCAGCGCGTCGCCGGGGAGCTGCGAGCGGGACTGCGTGCGGCGAGCGGAGGGTTGGACGCGGACGCGCGGGGCCTGCTGCCGGGTCTCGTGGTGGGGGACACCTCGCGGCTGCCGCCCGAGCTCGACGACGCCTTCCGCACCGCCGACATGCTCCACCTCTTGGCCGTGAGCGGCTCCAACCTGACGATCCTGCTGGTGGTGTTGATCGGGCCGCCGGGCCGGGCGCACCGGGCCGAGCGGCGCGGCCTGGCGGCCCGGCTGGGGGTTCCGCTCCGGGGCACCGCCGTGCTGGCCGCGCTGCTGACGCTGGCCTTCGTGGTCGTCTGCCGTCCGGACCCCAGCGTGCTGCGGGCGGCTGCCTGCGGGCTGATCACCATCCTCGCCATCGCCACCGGCCGCCGCCGCTCGCTGCTGCCCGCGCTGGCCGGTGCCGTGCTGGCGCTGGTGCTGGCCGACCCCTGGCTCGCGCGGGACTTCGGGTTTCTGCTCTCCGTGCTGGCCACGGCCGCGCTGCTGGTCATCGCGCCGGGCTGGAGCGCGGCCCTGCGCCGCAGGGGGGTTCCGGGGCGGCTGGCCGAGGCGCTGGCCGCCGCTGCCGCCGCGCAGGTGGCCTGTGCGCCCGTGGTCGCCGTGCTCGCGGCGCACGTCAGCCTGGTCGCGGTGCCGTGCAATCTGCTGGCCGAGTTCCTGGTCGCCCCCGCGACCGTGCTGGGCTTCGCGGCGCTGGCCACCGCGCCGGTCGCGATGCCGGTCGCGAAGGCGCTGGCCTGGCTGGCGGGCTGGCCGGTGGAGGGGATCGCGGCCGTGGCCCGGACGGGGGCGGCGCTGCCCGGCGCCGAGATCGCCTGGCCGGGAACCTGGGCAGGGGCGGGGCTGCTGGCGGGGCTCACGCTGCTGGCCGTGTTCGCCGTCGTGCGGCTGCGGTCGCGGCACCGGCCCTGGCTGTGCGCTGCCCTGGGGCTGGTCCTGGTGCTGGCCGTGGTGCGCCCGGCGCCGCTGGTCCGCCCGTTCACCGGCTGGCCGCCGCCCGGCTGGCGGCTGGTGGTGTGCGATGTGGGCCAGGGCGACGCCCTGGTGCTGGCCCTGGACGCCGGGAAGGGCGGCGGGGGCGGCGCCGTGGTGGTGGATGCCGGGCCCGATCCGGAGGCGGTCGACCGCTGTCTGCGCGGGCTGGGCGTCACGGAGATCCCGCTGCTGGTGCTCACTCACTTCCACGCCGACCATGTCGCGGGGCTGCCCGGGGTGCTGCGGGGGCGCGCGGTCGGCGAGATCCAGACCAGCACGCTGGAAG
>NZ_JAAKZZ010000954.1 GCF_011045075.1 Streptomyces boncukensis | reverse complement strand
TCCTGCCAGCTGGTGGTGAAGTGCCGGATCAGCAGGTCGGTGACGGCGCCCGGCTGCTCCACGGGCGTCAGGTGCGCGGCGCCGGGCACCAGGGCGAGCCGCGCGTCGGGAACCCCGGCGACCAGGGCGCGGGCCTCGGCGGGCGGAGTGGTGTCGTCCTCGGCTCCGACGACCACCAGCGTGGGCACGCCGATGCCGCCGAGCGCGTCCGCCGCGTCGAAGGCCGCGAACGCCTCGCACGCGGCGATGTAGCAGCCGGGGTCGGTCGTACGGACCATCTGCACCGCCCACTCGACGATGGCGGGCTGCGCGGTGGCGAAGCCGGGCGTGAACCAGCGCTCGGGCGTGGAGCGGGCGATGGGGTCGAGTCCGTTGGTACGGACGACGACACCGCGCTGCCGCCAGGAGTCGGGCGTGCCGTACCGGGGGGAGCTGGAGACCAGCGCGAGGGAGGTCACGCGCTGCGGCGCGGCCAGCGCGAGCTGGACGCCGACGGCGCCGCCGAGCGAGCAGCCCGCGTAGCCGAAGCGCTCCACGCCCAGCCCGTCGAGGGTGGCCAGCAGCCGCTGCGCGAGGTCGACGACGGAGTCCGAGGAGCGGGCCGGTGAGCCGCCGTGTCCGGGCAGGTCGTATCTGAGGACGCGCCAGTGGCGGGTCAGCTCCGGTATCTGCCGGTCCCACATGTGCCAGGTCGCGCCGAGCGCCGGGCCCAGGACGAGTACGGGCGCTTCGTCGGGACCGTCGATCCGGTGGTGCAGCGTGGTGGCGGGGGTCGCATCGGTCACGGCGTCACGCTACCCATCCCGGCGGACGCACCGTCGGGGGGGTCGGATCCGGCGGATCCGACGGGGCGCACGGACAGGGGCGGGCCCGGCCCGTCAGAACTGGGCCGTGGAGACGACGAAGACCCGCGGCCTGGACTTGTACGTGGTGTCGACGGTGATCGCCAGATCGGGTTCGTGGCCGGACTGGGTGTAGACGGTCCCGGCGTAGCGGTGGCCCGGCTCGTCGAAGCGCCAGCCGACCTTGCGCGCCTGCCCCTCGCCGATGGTGACGCGTCCCTTGTCCAGGGTGAGGGTCCCGCTGTCGCCGTCGATGTCCCGCAGGAACTCCTTCAGCCGCTTCGGGCTGGTGCGGAACTGCACCCACATCCGGCTCCGTTCCCATGCGTTCGTCTCATAGAACGCGATGCGGGTGGCCTGCTCCGGGACCGGGACGTCGTAGATGCGCTGGCTGACCTTGGGCGGGCGGGCGTAGACCAGGCTGGTGGCTCCGGCGGCGCGCTCCTTGTCCCGGCCGCTCTCCCGGCTGCGGAACGCCTGCTGGACCAGGAAGCCCGCCGGGATCGCGATCAGCAGCACCACGGTCACCAGCACCAGC
>NZ_JAAKZZ010000953.1 GCF_011045075.1 Streptomyces boncukensis | reverse complement strand
CCCGACCCGCCGCCACCGATCCACGCCCCACCGTACCGCCCACGCGGCACCCGAACGCCCATTCGACCTCATCCCCATCTGTCACCACGAACGAAAGAAACCACCGAAAATGACGAACGCGAACCCCCGCCTCCGCACCCTCGGCCGCAAGACCGTCGGCGCGGGCCACCCCGTCTACGTCACCGGCGAGATCGGCATCAACCACAACGGCGACCTCGACAACGCCTTCGCCCTCATCGACGCCGCCGCCGAAGCCGGCTGCGACGCCGTCAAGTTCCAGAAGCGCACCCCCGAGATCTGCACCCCCCGCGACCAGTGGGACATCGAGCGCGACACCCCCTGGGGCCGGATGACCTACATCGACTACCGGCACCGCGTGGAGTTCACCGAGGACGACTACCGCGCCATCTCCGAGCACTGCGCCGAGCGCGGCATCGACTGGTTCGCCTCCCCCTGGGACGTCGAGTCCATCGCCTTCCTGGAGAAGTTCGACGTCCCCGCCCACAAGGTGGCCTCCGCCTCCCTCACCGACGACGAACTCCTGCGCGCCCTGCGCGCGACGGGCCGCACCGTCATCCTCTCCACCGGCATGTCCACCCCGAAGCAGATCCGGCACGCCGTCGAGGTGCTCGGCAGCGAGAACATCGTCCTCTGCCACGCCACCTCCACCTACCCCGCCAAGGCCGACGAGCTCAACCTGCGGATGATCCACACCCTGCACGAGGAGTTCCCGAACGTCCCCATCGGCTACAGCGGCCACGAGACCGGCCTGCAGACCACCCTCGCGGCCGTCGCCCTGGGCGCCGTCTTCGTCGAGCGGCACATCACCCTCGACCGCGCGATGTGGGGCTCGGACCAGGCCGCGTCCGTCGAGCCGCAGGGCCTCCAGCGCCTCGTCCGCGACATCCGCACCATCGAGGAGTCCCTCGGCGACGGCGTCAAGAAGGTGTACGAGAGCGAGCTGAAGCCCATGGCCAAGCTGCGCCGCGTCAAGGGCGTGGTGGCCGAGTCGGAGGAGGGCGCGGCCGACCGCCAGCCCGCCGCGGTCTGACACCCGCACCCTTACTACCCGTACGCGGCCGCCGAGCCGCCCGGAGGCGAGAGCCGAACGGAGAGCGAGCCCGTTGTCCGACGCAGCGGAGAGCGCACAGGACCCGGCCCCCGGGGTGTCCCCCGTGTACGCGGACACCCCGCGGGCCGCTCCGGGGCCCAGCACAGCGGCGCCCACCGGCGAACCCACCGGGACCGCGGGAACCGCAGGAACGATCGCCCTGGTGGAAAGCCCGGTCCAGCTTCTGAACGTCCTGGAGTGGTCACACACCCGCCACGGCCCGCACGGACCCAACCGGCACCACCAGGCCCACCAGGCCCACCAGACCCACCCGGAC
>NZ_JAAKZZ010000952.1 GCF_011045075.1 Streptomyces boncukensis | reverse complement strand
CCACCACACCCTCCGGCACAACGCCACAGCCGACGTCCGCGACGACGGCCTGGAGCCGCCCGTCATCGCGGCCCTGACCGGCAAGCGGCCCGATACGGCCGCTCTCACCCATGCGCTGGCCAGGCTCCACACCGCCGGCGTGGATGTGGACTGGGCCGCGCTGCTCGGCAGCGGCGGGCGCGCGCCGCGCACGGTGGCGCTGCCCACCTACGCGTTCCAGCACCAGCGCTTCTGGCCGGCTCCGGCGAGCGCGCCGCCCGCCTCCGGCGGCGAGGGCCACGACCCCGCCGAGGCCCGGCTGTGGCAGGCCGTCGAGGCACTCGACGTCGAAGCCCTGACCCACACGCTCCAGTTGGACGACGGCGAAGCCGTGGACACCCTGCGCCCCGCCCTGCCGATCCTGGCGTCCTGGCGGCGCAGGCACCGGGAACAGGCCGCGCTGGACTCGTGGCGGTACCGGATCGACTGGCGGGCGCTGCCCGAGGCCGGCGCGGCGGCGCCGACGGGCACCTGGCTTCTGCTCGTGCCCGCCGGCCATGACGGGGCGCCCGCCGTGCGGACCGCCGTCCGGGCGCTGCGCGAGCACGGCGCCGAGGCGCGGATCCGCACCGTCGAGGCGGCCGGGGCCGACCGCGGCCTGCTGGCGCGGCTCTGTGCGCCCGAGGCCGGTGAAGCCGCGCCGGATGGCGTCATCAGCCTGCTCGCGCTGGACGAGTCGCCGCTCCCCGGACTCCCCGCCGTCGCCGCCGGGCTGGCGGCGACAGCCGCCGCGGTCCAGGCCCTGGCGGACGCCGGGGGCGACGGCCCGCTGTGGTGTCTGACGCAGCACGCCGTCGCCGTCTCCCCCGGCGACCCCGCGCCCAGCCCGGTACAGGCCCAGACCTGGGGCCTGGGCCGGGTCGCGGCCCTGGAACACCCCCGGCTCTGGGGCGGCCTCGTCGACCTGCCCGCCTCCCCCGACCACCGCACTCCAGCCCGGCTGGCCGCGCTGCTGGCCACCGGACGGACGCAGGAGCGCGAGGACCAGGTCGCCATCCGCGCCTCCGGCACCCTGGCCCGCCGACTGCGCGCCGCTCCCCCGCCCCGCACCGACCGGGAACCCTGGCGCCCCGAGGGCACCACCCTCATCACCGGCGGC
Organism: Streptomyces boncukensis; assembly: GCF_011045075.1. Classification (GTDB taxonomy): domain Bacteria; phylum Actinomycetota; class Actinomycetes; order Streptomycetales; family Streptomycetaceae; genus Streptomyces; species Streptomyces boncukensis. Next base: position 261 of record NZ_JAAKZZ010000952.1, on the reverse strand, counting down.
ACCGGCGAGCTCGGCTCCCGGGTGGCCCGGTATCTCGCCGGGCACGGCGCCCCGCATCTGCTGCTGACCAGCCGCAGCGGACCCGAAGCCCCCGGCGCCGCCGCACTCGCCCGCGAACTCACCGAACTGGGCACCACCGTCACCATCACCGCCTGCGACGTATCCGACCGCACCGCCCTCCAGCACCTCCTGGAGACCATCCCCGCCCAGCACCCCCTCACCACCGTCATCCACGCCGCCGGCACCGCCGACACCACACCC
>NZ_JAAKZZ010000951.1 GCF_011045075.1 Streptomyces boncukensis | reverse complement strand
CCCCAGCCCGGCCCCCGCCATCTCCTCATAGAACCCGTCAAGCTCCACCGGCTCCGCACCCGCCGGCGGCCACTGCGCCAGATCGAAGGCACCGGCGGTGTTCCGGGCCCCGGGGGTGAGGACGCCCGTGGCGTGGCAGGTCCAGTCCTGAGGGCCCGCACCTCGTGCGTAGACGTTCAGGGAGCGGCCGCCGGTCTCGTCCGCCGGGCCCACGACCACCTGGACCTGGACGCTCTCCTCGGCGGACAGCACGAGCGGGGCCTGCAGAGTGAGCTCCTCGATCCGGCCGCAGCCCACCTGGTCCCCGGCCTGGATCGCCAGCTCCACATATCCGGTGCCCGGGAAGACCGCGGTTCCGCCGACCTGGTGGTCGGCCAGCCAGCCGGGCGAGGTCGCGGACAGCCGGCCCGTGAGGACCACCCCGCCGGAGTCGGCCAGCACAATCGCTGCGCCGAGCAGCGGATGCTCGGCCTTGTCGAGGCCGACGGAGGTCACGTCGCCGACCGCGGCCGGGACGTCGAGCCAGTAGTGCTCGTGCTGGAAGGCGTACGTGGGCAGCGCCACACGCGCCGCTCCGCTCCCCTCGTAGAGGGCCTCCCAGTCCACGTCCTGGCCGCTCGCGTACGCCCGGCCGAGTGCCGTCATCAGCGCCACGGGCTCGGGCCTGTCCTTGCGCAGCACCGGCACGACGACGGCGGACTCGGGCGCGGCGAGGGACTGCTGCGCCATGCCCGCCAGCACCCCGTCCGGGCCGAGTTCGACGAACCGGGACACGCCCAGGTCCTCCAGCGTGCGCACCCCGTCCGCGAACCGCACCGCCTCCCGCACATGCCGCACCCAGTACTCGGCGGAAAACTCCGCCACCACCTCACCCGTCAGATTGGAGACCACCGGAATCCGCGGCGCCGCATACGACAGCCCCTCCGCCACCCGGCGGAACTCCTCCAGCATCGGCTCCATCAACGGCGAGTGGAACGCATGCGACGTCCGCAACCGCCGCGTCCGACACCCCCGCCCGGCGAAAACCTCCGCCACCGCCAGCACCGCATCCTCCCGGCCCGAGACCACCACCGCCGAGGGACCGTTCACCGCCGCGATACTCACCCCGTCACTCAGGTGAGGGGCCACCTCCTCCTCGGGCGCCTCGACCGCCACCATCGCCCCACCCACGGGCAGCCCCTGCATCAACCGGCCCCGCGCCGAGACCAGCACACCCGCATCCTCCAGCGACAACACCCCCGCCACATACGCCGCCGCCACCTCACCAATCGAATGCCCGGCCACGAAGTCCGGCCGTATCCCCCACGACTCCCACAACCGGAACAGCGCCACCTCCACCGCAAACAACCCCGCCTGCGCAAACACCGTCCGATCCAACGCCTCAGCATCCCCCTCCCCCCACA
>NZ_JAAKZZ010000950.1 GCF_011045075.1 Streptomyces boncukensis | reverse complement strand
GTCCGTGCTCGCCCTGGCCCCCGTCGTTCCCGTCGTGGTCGTCGACCGCGCCGAGGACGCCGTACCGCTGGCCCGCGCGCTGGTCGCCGGCGGGCTGCCCGCGATCGAGATCACGCTGCGCACGGCCGGCGCGCTGGAGGCGATACGGGCCGTCGCCGGCGAGGTGCCCGACGCGGTCGTCGGGGCCGGGACGGTGCTCACCCCGGAACTGGCCGGCGCGGCCGCCGAAGCGGGCGCCCGCTTCCTCGTCAGCCCCGGCTGGACCGAGCGGCTGCTGGACGCCCTGCGCGGCTCGGGACTGCCGTTCCTGCCGGGCGTCTCCACCACCTCGGAGGTGGTGGCGCTGCTGGAGCGCGGGGTGACCGAGATGAAGTTCTTCCCGGCCGAGGCGGCGGGCGGCACCGCGTATCTGAAGTCCCTCGCCTCCCCGCTCCCCGGCGCCCGGTTCTGCCCGACCGGCGGCATCAGCGCCGCGAAAGCGCCCGCGTATCTCGCGCTGCCCAACGTGCCCTGCGTGGGCGGCACCTGGATGCTCCCGCAGGACGCGCTCGCGCGGCGGGACTGGGAGCGCGTAAGGGAACTGGCCGCCGAAGCCCGCGAACTGGGCGCCGGATAGCCTGACCTGCGTGGCAACTGACGACACGGCCGGGCGCACGGCCCCCGCACCACCGCACCGTCCGCGTCCGCCGCTTCGCGCCGTGTCCCTGCTGGTGCCGCTCGCCCTGCTGCTCGCGGGCTGCGCCTCGTCGGACGGCGGCTCCGGCGGCAGCGCGCGTGCGGTGCGCAAGCCGCCCGCCGGCGCCCCCTTCGACTACCAGCTGAGCGCGCCCTACCGGCCGTCGAAGGGCGTGCGGGTGCTCTCCCGGGACCGCGTCGCACGGCCCGCGTCCGGCCGCTATACCGTCTGCTACGTCAACGCCTTCCAGTCCCAGCCCGGCAAGCGGGCCGCGCGCTGGTGGGAGGACACGCACCCGGATCTGCTGCTGCGCGACGGCCGCGGGAAGCCGGTCGTCGACGAGGACTGGAACGAGCCGCTGCTCGACATCTCCAGCGGCACCAAGCGGAAGAGGTTGATCCGGATCGTCGGCCGCTGGATCGACGGCTGCGCGGAGCGCGGCTTCGACGCGGTGGAGCCCGACAACCTCGACTCCTACGAGCGCTCCCACGGGCTGCTGGACACCGGCGACGCGGCGGCGTTCGCCCGGCTGCTCGCCCGCCGGGCCCACGCCGGCGGGCTGGCCATCGCCCAGAAGAACACCGCCGACCTGCTGAAGGAGCACCGGCGGATCGGGTTCGACTTCGCCGTGACCGAGGAGTGCGCGCGGTACCGGGAGTGCGGGCGGTACGCGCGCGCGTACGAGGGGCGGGTCTTCGACGTGGAGTACCGCGAGCGGGACTTCACCCG
>NZ_JAAKZZ010000094.1 GCF_011045075.1 Streptomyces boncukensis | reverse complement strand
ACCCCGCCCCGGCGGCGGACGAGACCATCGAGACCCGCGGTATCGAGCCGGTACCCGACCACGAGCGGGGCGGCCGGGTCCGGGAGCTGTTCCCGACCTGGGTGGCCGCCAACATCAGCGTGCTGCTGCTCACCATGGGCGCCGGGCTCGTCGTCTTCAACGGGCTGAACTTCTGGCAGGTGCTGCTCGCCGCCGCCGTCGCGGGCTCCGTCTCCTTCGGGCTGGTGGGCCTGCTCTCCGTCTCCGGCAAGTGGGGCGGAGCGCCGGGCGCGATGCTCTCCCGGGCCACCTTCGGCGTGCGCGGCAACTACTTCCCCGGCATGATCCTGTGGGTCGCGCGCTTCGGCTGGGAGACGATCAACGCGGTCACCGGCTCGTACGCCGTCCTCACCATTCTCGACCTGCTGTTCGGCGTCCAGAGCAACAACGCGCTGATCGTCGTCACACTGCTGGCGTTCGTCGGGGTGACCTTCCTGGTGAGCGGAATGGGCCGGAAGGTGCTCAACCTCTGCAACACCTGGTCGACGTACCTCTTCGGCCTCTTCACCGTGCTGGTCCTGGTCTACCTGGTGACCACCATCGACTGGGACGAGGTCTTCTCCCGCCCGGCGGGCGGCACCGCGATGCTGATCGCGGGCATCGGCACCATCGCCGCGGGCGGCATCAGCTGGATCCCGACCGGGCCCGACTTCGCGCGCTATCTGCCGCACAGCGCCCAGGGCAGGAAGATCTTCGGCACCACCGTCTCCGGCGCGCTGCTGGTGCTGGTGCCGATGGTGCTGATGGGCGGCGTGATGTCGTTCTCGACGCCCGCGCTGGCCAAGACCAACGACCCGGTCTCCTTCCTCGGCGACGCGCTGCCGATGTGGCTCGCCGTGCCGTACCTGCTCATCGCGCTGATCGGGATGGTACTGATCAACAGCCTGTCGATGTACTCGGCCGGGTTCACCGCCCAGACCATGGGCGTGAAGCTGCCGCGCGCCTCGGCCGTGAGCATCAACGCGGTCATCAGCCTGGTCGGCGGACTGCTGCTGATGCTGGTCGCCAAGAGCTTCTACGGCTCCTTCATCTCCTTCCTGTCGCTGCTCGCGGTCTCCTTCTCCTCCTGGGTCGGGGTGTACGGCGTCGACATGCTCCGCCGCCGGAAGATGGCGGTGCCGTACGACGCGGACGGCCTCATGGACACCTCCCGCACCAGCCGCTACTGGTACGTCGGCGGGTTCTGCTGGCAGGCCATGACGGCCTGGGGCATCGCGCTGGTGCTCGGGCTCGGCTTCACGAAGGTCGACTGGTTCACGGGCCCCCTCGTCGACACCTGGATCGGCGAGAACGGCCTGGGCTGGGCGGCGACGGCGCTGCTGTCCGCCCTCCTGTTCGCGGCCCTCCCGGCGCCGAGAGAGCGCGCCTAGGCCCATCGGAAGGGCCCTGCCGGGCCGGGGGCGCGGGCTCTCACCGCAGCCGGGCTCTCACCGCATCCAGGGGGTCGGCCTCGGTCGCCGACTTGTCCTCCCGGTAGCGGACGACCCGCGCGAACCGCAGCGTCACCCCGTCCGGATAGCGCGTCGACCGCTGGACGCCGTCGAAGGCGATCTCCACGACGAGTTCGGGCCGCACCCGTACGCCCCAGGACCGCTCCTCGACGGCCAGTGCGCGCAGCCGTTCGGTCTGCCAGGCGAGCAGCGCGTCCGTCAGTCCCTTGAACGTCTTGCCGAGCATCGCGAACGAGCCGTCCGCGCGCCGCGCCCCCAGGTGCAGGTTCGACAGCGTGCCGGTGCGCCGCCCGTGCCCCCACTCGGCGCCCAGCACCACCAGGTCCAGGGTGTGCACGGGCTTGACCTTCAGCCAGGAGGCGCCCCGGCGCCCGGCCGAGTACGCCGAGTCCAGCGCCTTGACGACCACCCCCTCGTGGCCGCGCTCCAAGACCTCAGCGGCGAACTCCCGGGCCGCAGCGCGGGCTTCGGGGCCGGCCGGGTCGGGCACGGCGAGCCGCCGCACCCGCAGCGGCTCGGGCAGCGCGTGCGCCAGCTCCGCGTGCCGGGAGGCGGCGGGCAGGTCCAGCAGATCGCGGCCGTCGACGGACAGCGCGTCGAAGAAGACGGGGGAGACGGGGAGTTCGCCGCGCGCGCCCGCGACGTCGAGCCGGGAGGCGACCCGCGCGGAGACCTCCTGGAACGGGCGCGGCACGCCGTCCTCGCCGAGCGCGATGACCTCGCCGTCCAGCACCGCGCGCTCGGCCCGCGCGGCGCGCGCCGCCGCGGCGACCTCCGGCAGCCGGTCGGTGATCTCGTCGAGGGTGCGGGTCCAGATCCGCACCGCGCCGCCGTCCTTGTGCACCTGCACCCGGATGCCGTCCAGCTTCTCCTCCACCGCGCACGGGCCGAGCCGGTCCAGCGCCTCGTCCACGTCCTTCGCGGTGTGCGCGAGCATCGGCAGCACCGGGCGGCCCACCTCCAGCCGGAAGTCCACCAGCGCGTCCGGCCCGCGCGCCAGCACCTCGCGGGCGACCGCGCCCAGCGAGCCGCCCAGCATCACGGCGCGCCGCACCTCGCCGGGCTCGGCGGCCACCGCGGCGGCCAGCCCCTCCACGGCGAACGCGTCCAGTGCGCCCTGCCGCAGCTCCCCGCCGATCAGCCGCACCAGGAACCACTGCTCGTCCGCCGTCGCGGCCCCGAGCAGCTCGTCGAGCAGCCGCTTGCGCTCGGCCCGCGCGCCCTTGCCGGCGACGGCGGCGATCCCCTCCAGCGCCGTGTCCACGTCGGTGAGCGTCAGCGAGGGCCGTGCGGCGGGCGGCGGGGGCCCGCTGAGCGCGCTCCAGCCCACGCCCGTTCTGCGCTGCGGCAGCCGCCCGGCGAGATAGGTGACCACCAGCGGCACCTCGGACGGCTCGGCGCGCCGGAACAGCGCCGCGAGCAGCGCCACCTTGTCCGTACGGGCCGAGGCATCCGCCACCTCGCGGGACGCCTGTGCGATATCGGCCAGCTGCATGGCCCCATGGTCACCCGGGCGCGCGGGCGGCGCAGCGCGCGCTGCGGGCGGCGCGCACGGGGCGGACAATCGCTGGTGTGGATCTCCCGGTGATGCCGCCGGTGCAGCCGATGCTGGCCAGGGCGGTGGACGCGATCCCGCCCGGCATGCGTTACGAGGCCAAGTGGGACGGGTTCCGCTGCCTGGTGTTCCGGGACGGCGACGAGATCGAGCTCGGCAGCCGGACCGGCAAGCCGCTCACCCGCTACTTCCCGGAGCTGGCGGACGCGCTGCGCGCCCAGCTGCCGCCGCGCTGCGTGCTCGACGGCGAGATCGTGGTGGCGGTTCACGGGCGGCTGGACTTCGACGCGCTCCAGGCCCGCGTGCACCCCGCCGACTCCCGCGTACGGCTGCTCGCGCGGACCACGCCCGCCTGCTTCCTCGCCTTCGACCTGCTGGCGCTCGGCGACATCGCCGCGCTCGACACCCCCCTCGCCGAGCGGCGCCAGGTGCTGGGCGCGGCCCTGGAGCGGGCCCGCCACCCGCTCTTTCTCGCCCCCGCGACGGACGACCTGGAGCTGGCCAGGACCTGGTTCGAGCGGTACGAGGGGGCGGGCGTGGACGGGGTGATGGCCAAGCCGCCGGATCTGCCGTACCGGCCGGGCGAGCGGCTGATGCTCAAGATCAAGCACGCCCGGACGGCGGACTGCGTCCTGGCCGGTTACCGGGTGCACCGCAAGGACGCCGAGGCCGTCGGCTCGCTGCTGCTCGGGCTGTACGACGGGGCGGGGGTGCTGCAGTACGTGGGCGGCGCTTCCGGCTTCACCGAGCGGCGGCGGCGCGAGCTGATGACGGAGCTGGCCCCGCTGCGGAGCCCGTCCCCGGCCGGGCACCCGTGGGCGCGGTGGCGGGAGGAGGCGGCGCACGAGGAGAGCCGGATGCCGGGGAGCCCGAGCCGGTGGAGCGGGGCGAAGGACCCCTCGTGGGTGCCGCTACGGCCCGAGCTGGTGTGCGAGGTGGGGTACGACCATCTGGAGGCGGGGCGGTTCCGGCACACCGTCCGCCTGGTGCGGTGGCGCCCGGACCGGGACCCCGCGTCGTGCACGTACGCGCAGCTGGAGCGCGCGCCCTCGGCGGCCTTGGCGCCGGGGGAGTCCCCCCTCCCGCCCCTCCTCGGCGCCTGACGGGGAGCTCCGCCGGGGCCGCGGGCGCGGGCCCGGTGCTCACCCGGTCGGCATCGGAAGGCCCGCGGCCAGGGAGCGGAAGCACTCGTCCAGGACGGCCAGCAGATCCTCCGCTGGGCTCTCCGGGTCCCAGGCGCCGATGGACGCGCGGAGCGCCGTCAGCGCGGCCCCCGTCAGCAGCCGGGGGTAGAGGGACTCCTGCGGCAGCCCCGTGCGCTCGTACAGGGCGCTCGCCAGCGCCTCCGGCATATGGCTGCTGCTGTGCACCAGCTTGGGGATCAGCTCGGGGTGGGCCTGCAGCAGGCGGCGCCGGTCGCGCCAGCCCGCGTCCGCGACGAGCGCCGGCAGGGTGGCGTGGAACGTGCGGCGCAGCGCCTCCAGCGGAGGCTCCTGCGCGGGGCGCGCGGCGAGCTGCGCTGTCAGGTCGCCGGCCAGCCGGTTGTCCCAGTCGAAGACCGCGTCGTCCTTGCTGTCGAAGTAGTTGAAGAAGGTGCGCTGCGAGACCCCGGCGGCCTCGCAGATGTCCTGCACCGTGACGGCCGCGGGGCCGCGCTCCAGATACAGCCGTACGGCCGCGTCGCGCAGCGCGCTCCGCGTCTGAAGCTTCTTGCGCTCCCGCAGCCCGCCGCTCCCGGTCATGGGGCCAGCTTACGAGCCCGCGGACCGGGCGGAGCGCGGGGGTGCACTCATGCATTTGTGCATCAGTGCAAGAAATTCTGTTAGTGTCGCTAATCGTTGCCTGTGCCATCTACCTCGGAGGGGGCCGCGACCATGGCGGATCACGCGAAGCACGCGGAACACGCGGAACACGCGGAACATGCGGAACAGCGGGCGGAGCCGGCTCAGGGGCCCGCGTCGTCGCTGCCCGGGACCGTCCGCACCCTGGCGTCGACGCTGTGGTTCCCGGTGTTCTTCTTCGCCGGGTTCCTCGTCTGCTATCTGCTGCCCTTCCACAACCCGACCCCGCACCATGTCGAGGTGGCCGTCGCCGGGCCCTCGGCGGGGCAGCTGGAGCAGGCGCTGGAGCAGCGGAGCCCCGGCGCGTTCGACATCCGCCAGGTGGCCGACGCCGACGCCGCGCGGGACGCGGTCACCGGCCGGGACGCCACGGCCGGGTTCGTCCCCGGCGGCAAGGAGCCGCGGCTGTTCGTCGCCAAGGCCGACGGCTACGCGCTGGAGTCCCTGCTCCAGAAGACGTTCACCGAGGTCGCCCAGCAGAGCGGCGGGCAGCTGAAGGTGGAGGACGTGGCGCCGACCGCCTCCGGGGACGGGATGGGCACCGGGCTGTTCTACCTGGTGCTGGCCTGCACGATCCCCTCGTACATCAGCGTGATGATGCTGCTGCGGGCCACGGCCTTCGGGCGCCGCAAGAAGGTGGTCACGCTGGTGGTGCTGGGCGCGGCGATGAGCGTCATCGCGTACGCCACCGCGCGCGGCATGGACGTGATCCCCGGCGACCCGCTCGCGATCCTGTTCATCTTCCTGCTGACCCAGGCGGTCGCGCTGACCTCGTACGGCCTGGTGCCGTTCTTCAAGCAGTTCTTCCCCGGCGTCGCCATGGGGCTGTTCGTGCTGCTGAGCATGCCGTCCAGCGGGGGTGCGATACCGGTCCAGATGGTGCCCGGGTTCTTCCGCGCGCTGCACCCGTTCATGCCGATGGGCAACCTCATCGAGGCGCTGCGCGGGCTGTTCTACTTCGACAGCAAGGACATCGGCCGCCCCGTGCTCGTGCTGTGCGCCTGGGTGGTCGTCGGCGCCGCGCTGATCGCGCTGGGCGCGTGGACGGAGCGGCGCGCGGTGCGCGCCGAGCGCGCCGCGGAGGCGGCGGAGGAGCCGCTGTCCGAGGACCCGGCGTTCGAGCTGCCCCGGCCCAGCGCCGTCACCCCGCACTCCCACCGGGTGGGCGGGCAGGAGCCGACGCTGACCGGCGCGGTCACCGACGAGCACGGCCGCCCGCTGCCGGGCGTGGCCATCACGGTCACCGGCACCCACGGGCGCGAGATGCTGCGCGCCAGCACCGACGAGCGCGGGGAGTACGCGGCGGCCGGGCTGCCCGACCACTTCGTGAACGTGATCGCCAGCAGCCCCGACCGGCTGGCGGCCGTCGAACGGGTGCTGGCCCGGGACGGGCACCCGGTGCGGCAGGACTTCCGGCTGCTGCCGCGCCCGGCGGTCGTCGCCGGCGTGCCCGGTGCCGGCGTGTCCGGTGCCGGCTCCCACTGAGCACGGGCTGCCCCGTGCGGTCCGCCGCAGGGTGCGGGTGGGATGGGGGTACCCCCTGCTCGAGCGGAGCCGAGAGCTTGGGGGAGGCCGGGCGCGCAGTTCCCCGCGCCCCTTCGGGGCGCACCCGTGCATGACCTGCCCGTCAGGGGCGCGGGGAGGGGCGGCCTGTGCCCGGCATCAGCGAGAGGGCTCAGCCTTCCCCGGCGCCCTCCGAGGGCTGGTCCTGGGCCGACTTGCGTACCTCGTCCATGTCCAGGGCCCGCGCCTGCCCGATGACATCCTCCAGCGCCGCCTCCGGCAGCGCACCCGGCTCGGCGAAGATCAGGGTCTGGTCCCGGATGATGGCCAGCGTCGGGATGGACTGGATCTCGAAGGCAGCCGCCAGCTCCTGCTGGTCCTCGGTGTCCACCTTGGCGAAGGCGAGATCGGGGTGCCGTTCGGCGGCCGCCTCGTACACCGGGCCGAAACTGCGACACGGGCCGCACCACGCCGCCCAGAAATCGATCAGAACGAAGGCGTTCTCGTTCACGATCTCGTCGAAGTTGTCCTTGGTGAGCTCGATGGTGCTCATGATGTCTCCTGGATCGGGTGCCGCGGAGAGCTCTCCCTGCTCCGCTCGCCCCGGAACACCCCGCGCGGCCGCGGCATTCCCGGACTCCACGGGCGGCTCTCACGCCTCGCTCTGCAGACCGTACAGGCGGGCCGCGTTGCCGGTGGAGAGCAGCCCCGCCACCCGTTCCGCGTCACCGGGTGACCAGGCGTTCGCCGAGGTGAAGGCGGACAGGGTGTGGGCGAGGGCCTCCCGGAAGACCTCGGCGCCCACCACGTACAGCTCCGGCAGGCCGAAGGCGTCCGTCGAGAACAGCAGCTTCCCGAACGGGGCCAGCTCCAGCAGCTCCGCGAGCACCGCGCCCGCGCGGGCGCCCGTGTGGGCGAGGGAGAGCCCGAAGTCCGCGTACACATGGGGGTACACCGCCGCCAGATAGCCCGCGCCGCGGTGGTACGGGTAGCAGTGGAGCAGCACCAGCGGAGTGCCGTACGGGGCGACCGCGCGGATGAAGTCCGTCAGCAGCAGCGGATCGCAGCGGTGCAGCCGCAGGTCCGGGTCGCCGAAGCCGGTGTGCAGCTGGAGGGGGAGGCCGGTGCGCACCGCGGCCCAGATCAGATGGCGCAGCAGCACCGGGTCGTTCAGCCGCCCGCCGCGCACCCGGGTGGCCAGCCAGCGCTCGGCGGCCGTGTACACCTGGGAGGTGCCGGGCGGGTGCGGCTCGAAGTCCAGGCCGACGCGGTAGGCCACCACCGACTTGAAGCCCTTCGCGCGGCGCGCGGCGTCGCGGACGGTGTCCGAGACCTCCGCCAGGAAGGAGCTGGTGTCCCGGGCCGCGTCCGCGGCCCGCTCCGCGAGCCGCTCCAGCCGGACGATCTCGTGCGCCTCGGCCCTGGCGAACTCCGCCAGCTCGGCGGGCGTCAGCAGATCCCCCGGCAGGCCCGTGTCGACCAGGAAAGCGGAGATGCCGCTCGACCGCAGCAGCCGCCGGGTGGCCTCCGCCGCGCCCAGCTCGGAGCGCCGGGCGAGGTAGTCCTGGGGCGCGCAGTGCGCCGGGAGCCCGAGCACGGGACCGCACCAGCGGCGCACCGCGAAGCCGAGCTGGGAGTCGAAGAAGCTGGTGCCGGGGGCCGCCGGGCTGGAGGACTCGGTCAGATACGACTCGAAGCCCGCGCGCTCCGGGCCCGACCTGAGCACCCCGTGGCAGTGCTGGTCCACCAGCAGCGGTCGGCCGCGCATTCAGTACCGTCCCCGGGTGGCCGCCGCGATCTCCAGCGGGGTGGCGCCCTCGAACAGCTTGGTCTCCGCCGCGCGCACCGCGGCCACCGCGTCGAACAGCGGTTCGCCCAGCGCCTCGCGCAGCGGAGCCGACCGCTCGAAGTGGTGCAGCGCCTCCGGGAGCGAGTCGGGCAGCCGCGGCTGGCCGCCGGTCAGCGCCGGGTCGCCCGCGGCGGGCGGCGGCAGCGGGGCCGGATCCGCCAGGCCCGCCAGCCCCGCGGCGAGCACCCCGCCGGCCGCCAGATACGGATTGGCCGCCTGGTCCATGCACTTGACCTCCGCGTTCGCCGTACCCGCCGTACCCGCCGTGGCCGCCGTGGCCGCCGTGGCCGCCGTGCCCGCTGAGTGTGCCGCGTGCGGCGCTCCGGCGATGAAGCGCAGCGCCGCCTCCCGCGCCTCCAGCCCCCAGCACTGGTACGCGCCCGCCCAGCGCGAGGGGCGCAGCCGCAGATAGCTGGCCGGGCTCGGGGCGCCCAGCGCCAGCAGCGCCGGCAGCTCGCGCAGCACCCCGGCCAGGAACGCCTCGCACTCCGGCGCCATCCCGAACGGGCCGTCCCCGCCGCCGCACAGGTTCCGCCCCTCGCGCCACAGGCTGAGGTGCAGATGCCCGCCGTTGCCCACCGTGTCCGCCTCCACCACGGGCGCGAAGCACGCCGTCAGCCCGTGCTGTACCGACACCGCGCGCACCGTCTCGCGCACCAGCACCGCCAGGTCCGCAGCGCCCACCGGGTCGCTCGGCGCCGTCGACAGCTCGAACTGGCCCGGCGCGGTCTCGGGGTGCAGCTGCAGCACCTGGACGCCCTGCGCGTCCAGCGCCTCCAGGATGTCGCGCAGATAGTCCGACAGTTCGACCAGCCGCGCCATGCCGTACGCCGGGCCCGTCGCGGCGTAGTCCAGCCCGGCGCCGGGCTGCGGCAGCGCGCCGCGCACCACGGTCCACTCCGTCTCGAAGCCCATCCGCAGCTCGATGCCGTGCTCGCGCAGCGCCCGCTCGGCCATGCGGCGTGCGAACCCCCGCTGGCAGGCCGCGTACGGGCTGCCGTCCTGCTCGTAGCGGTCGACGGGGGCCCAGGCCCAGCCGGGCTGCGCGGCGAGTACCGTCAGTCTCTCCGGGTCGGGGCGGAGTCGCAGATCGCCGTCCGGGCCGCCGATATGTGCGCTGGTGGTCGCCGAGTCGTCGACGAGGAAGACGTCGAAGACCGGGGACATGCCCACGCCGTGCTCCACCGCGTCGGCCAGCCGTCCGGCGGGGACGCTCTTGACCCGGGTGATACCGGCGTTGTCCACCCAGGTCAGCGCCACCCCGCGGACGCCCGCGGCGGCCAGCCGCGCGGCGGTGGCCCGGTTGTCTTCAGCCGTGTCGCTCTGCGCACCCTGCACACGCTGTGTGGTTCCCATGATTCAGCCGTCTACTCCGGACCCGGGCGCGGGGCAAGGCGGCGCGGCCGCGGCCCGGCATGGTGTGCTCCAGGGGGCGCGATTCCCCCGGGCCGTTGCCTCTGGCAAGGTGCGTACCCAGGTACGTGCCTGACACACGTGGGAGTTGGGCAGGCTACCCCGAGGGATGTCTGTGAAGGCGGGGAGGGGAAACTGAGAGGGTGGCGAGAGCTATGCGGTTACGGTACGGGAGCGACGGCATGCGCATCACGGACGTCACTGGCGGCGAAGAGGGCGCCGGCGGCGCGGTTCGCGAGGAGACGGAGCGGGCGCTGGAGGGCGCCGGAGCCTCCCCCGCGGTGCCCCGGCTGGTCCTCGGCACCCGGCTGCGCCGGCTGCGCGAGGCGCAGTTCCTCACCCGGGAGGACGCGGGTGAGGCGATTCGCGTGCCCGCGAGCAGAATCAGCGAACTGGAGTGCGGTCGGACGGGCTTCCCGCGGCGCGACGTCGACGACCTGCTGCGGATCTACGGCATGCACGACGAGAGCGAGCGCTCCGTGCTGCTCACCCTCGCCGACCAGGCCAACGTCCCCGGCTGGTGGCACTCGTACCACGGCGCGGTGCCCGACTGGCTGCACCCCTACATCGGCCTGGAGCAGTCGGCCAGCGTCATCCGCAGCTACGAGGTCCAGTTCGTGCCGGGGCTGCTGCAGACCCGGGAGTACGCCCGCGCGGTGATCGAGCTGGCGCACGGCGACGAGCCCGAGGCGTGCGTCCAGCGCCGGGTGGCGCTGCGGATGCGCCGCCAGCAGATCCTGTACGGGCCGCGCGCGCCGCATCTGTGGGCCGTGATCGACGAGGCGGCGCTGCGCCGCCCGGTGGGCGGCCCCGCCACGATGCGGGCGCAGCTGCGGCACCTCGTCGCGGTGAGCGAGCTGCCGCATGTGACGGTGCAGGTGATGCCGTTCAGCGCGGGCGGCCACGCGGCGGCGGGCGGGCCCGTGACCCTGCTGCGGCTGCCGGTCGCCGAACTGCCCGACGTGGCCTACCTCGAACAGCTGAACGGGGCGGCCTATGTGGAGGACGAGCCGGACATCGAGTCCTACCGGCATGTGATCGACTGCCTGGTGACGAGCGCTCAGCCGCCCGCCGCGACGCGTGAGCTGCTCCAGCGGCTGGCGGCGGAGACGGGCTGAGCCCCGGTACGGCCCCGGCGCCGGAGCGCCGTACCGGAGCCGCCGTACCGGAGCGCCCGGCGGGCTCCCGTCAGGGCGTGACGCGTTCGAACACGGCGGCCAGCCCCTGGCCCCCGCCGATGCACATCGCCTCCAGGCCGTAGCGTGCGCCCTGCCGGCGCATGGTGTGCGCGAGCGTGGCCAGGACGCGGGCCCCGGTGGCCCCCACCGGGTGGCCGAGCGAGATGCCCGAGCCGTTGACGTTGATCCGGCGCTCATGGTCGCTCTCGGTGAGGCCCAGGGCGCGGGTGCAGGCGAGGACCTGTGCTGCGAACGCCTCGTTGAGCTCGATCAGATCGAGGTCCGCGAGGGTGAGCCCGGCGCGGTCGAGTGCGCACCGGGTGGCCCCGACGGGCCCCAGGCCCATGGTCCGCGGCGGCACCCCGGCCCGTGCGAACGCCACCAGCCGCACCAGCGGGCGCAGCCCCAGACGCTCGGCCGTGGCGGCGGAGGTGACCAGGCAGGCGGCGGCCGCGTCGTTCTGGCCGCTGGCGTTGCCCGCCGTCACGGTGGCCTCCGGATCCTCCCCGGCCCGCACCGGGCGCAGCGCCGCGAGCTGCTCGGCCGTGGTGTCCGGGCGCGGGTGCTCGTCGACGGCGACGGTCGCCTCGCCCTTCCGGGTCCGCACCGTCACCGGCACGATCTCGTCGTCGAACAGGCCCTTCTCCATGGCGTGCGCGGCCCGCCGCTGGGAGCGCAGCGCCAGCGCGTCCTGCTCCGCGCGGGGGATCCCGAACTCGCGGCGCAGGTTCTCCGCCGTCTCGATCATGCCGCCGGGCACCGGGTGCCGCTCGCCGCCCGCCGTCACCCGGCCGCGGGCCAGCGCGTCGTGCAGCTGCAGCCCCGGGCCCTTGATGCCCCACCGCCCCTCGTGCGTGTAGTACGGCGCGGCGCTCATCACCTCCACCCCGCCCGCGAGGACGACGCCGCTGAACCCCGCCCGTATCTGCATCGCGGCGTCCAGCACCGCCTGCAGGCCCGAGCCGCAGCGCCGGTCGATCTGCACCCCGGTCACGCTCTCCGGCAGCCCCGCGTCCAGCGCCGCCACCCGGCCCACCGCCGGGGCCTCCATGCTGGGGTAGGCGTGCCCGAGGATCACCTCGTCCACCTCCCCGGGGGCGATACCGGAGCGGGTCACGACCTCCTCCAGCACCCGGGCCGCCAGCGCGGCCGGGCGCTGCCCGGCCAGCGCGCCGCCGAACCGTCCGATCGGGGTGCGCAGCGGTTGGCTGATCACGATGTCCTGCGGCTGGGATGTCATACGCCGGCCCTTCCTGCCGAGTGCGGAACGCTGTGCCGACCTTTCCATTTCCCCGCGAGCAAGGTCCACTGTCCCCGGACGGTCGCAGCGGAACGAGCCGAGAGGATGGCAGCGGCATGCGCATCAGAGTCGTCGGAGCGGGCACCATGGGGCGCGGCATCGCCCAGTGGGCGGTCACCGCGGGCCACACGGCGGAGCTCGCCGACGCCCGGCCGGAGGCGGTCACCGACGCCGCGGCCTTCGTACGGCGGATGTGCGAGCGGGCCGCCGAGAAGGGCCGGATGACGGCGGACGAGGCGGAGCGCGCCGTGCAGCGGCTGGTCCCGCTCGACTCCCCGCTGGCGCCGCCGGGCCCTGACGGGCCGCCCGAGCTGGTGGTCGAGGCCGTACTGGAGGACCTGGAGGCCAAGGCGGCGCTGTTCACCCAGCTGGAGCGGGTGCTGCCGCACGGCACGGTCTTCGCCACCAACACCTCCTCCCTCCCGGTCACCCGGATCGGCGCGCGGCTCGCGGACCCGGGGCGGCTGGCGGGGCTGCACTTCTTCAACCCCGTGCCGCTGATGCGGATCGCGGAGGTGGTGCCGGGGGCGCTCACCCGCCCGGACGTGCCGCCCTTCCTGACGGCGTTCGTGGAGGGCTGCGGCCACCGCGCCGTCACCGTGGCCGACACGCCCGGCTTCCTGGTCAACCACGCCGGGCGCGGCCTGGTCACCGAGGCGTTCGCGCTGCTGGAGGAGTCGGTCGCCCCTCCGGAGACCATCGACCGGGTGGCCCGCGACGTGCTGGGGCTGCGCATGGGCCCCTTCGAGCTGATGGACCTCACCGGGCTCGACGTCACCGCGTCCGTGATGGACACGGTCTGGACCGGCTTCCGGCACGACGCGCGGCTGCGCCCGCCGTACCTGGCGGCCAACCGCGTCGCGGCGGGGCTGTACGGGCGCAAGAGCGGACGCGGCTTCTACGCGTACGGCGAGGGCGACCCCGCGCCCGCCGCGCTCCCCGAGCGGACGCCGGCCGGGGGCGACGCCGCGCGGGCGGTCACCGCCGCCGGGGACGGGCCGGACGCGGAGGCGCTGCGGGCCGCGCTCGGCGGCGCGGCGGAGGGCACGGGCGAGGCGCTGGTCCTCGTCCCCGTGTGGGGGACGAGCGTGGCCGCGGCCGTCGCGGAGCACGGGCTGCCCGCCGCCCGCACCCTCGGCGTCGACCCGCTGTCGCTGGGCACCCCGCGCCGGGTGCTGTCGGTCACCCCGGCGACGGCCCGGGAGGCGGTACGGGACGCGGTGGCGGTGCTCGGCGCGAGCGGATCGGGCGGTGGGTGCGCGGTGAGCGTCGTACGGGACGCCGCCGGGTCCGTGGCGCAGCGGCTGCTGGCCTCGGTGGTGTCGGTCGCCGCGTCGATCGCCGAGCGGGGGATCGCCGAGCCCGGCGATGTCGACCTGGCGGTCCGGCTGGGCCTCGGCTATCCGCGCGGCCCGCTGGAGTGGGGGGACGAGGTGGGCGCGGCGCGGCTGCTGGCCCTGGTCGAGGGGCTGCACCGCGCCACGGGGGACCCCCGCTACCGCCCGGCCCGCTGGCTGCGCGAACGCGTGGCCCTCGACCTCCCGCTGACGGCTCCGATGCCTCCCCTCGACTAGCGCCGGCCCTGCGGTGGCTGCCCTCTGGCGGGGCTGCCGGGACGGTGCTGCCCCGGCCCGTGCCCTGCGGACTGCGGGTGAGTGGTGGTTGCGCGCGCAGTTCCCCGCGCCCCTGCGGGGCGCGCCCTGGCGCCCCGCAGGGGCGCTTCAGGGGCGCGGGGAACTGCGCGACCAGCCACGACTCACCCGCGGACTGCGACACACCGTCAGGGGCACTCTCGTTCCAGAGACGGGAAGGGGGCAGTGCCCCGCATTCCGGAGGGGTCAGCGGTTGGGCGGGGACTCGTCCTTGAAGATCTTGGTCACCAGCCGGCCGCTCCCCGTCAGATACCCGTGCAGCATGCCCTCGCTGCTGTGCGGCGCGTCGAACTCCCCGCGCCGGTCCAGCGCGATGACACCCCCGTCCCCGCCCAGCTTCGGCAGCCGCTTCACCAGCACCTCGTACGACGCCTTCGCCACGTCCTTCCCGCCGAACTCCATCAGATCGGAGATCGTCGCCGTCGCCGCGCCCCGGAGGAAGACCTCGCCTGCGCCCGTGGCGCTGGCGGCCACCGTGCTGTTCTTCGCGTAGGTGCCCGCGCCGACGACGGGGGAGTCGCCGACCCGGCCCGCCGCCTTGTTGGTGAGCCCGCCGGTGGAGGTGGCCGCCGCCAGGTCCCCGTCGTCCTCGCGCACGACCGCTCCCACCGTGCCCTTGGTCTCGTCCGCCGAGGGCTTCTTGCCCTTGGCGTCCATCAGCGCGTCCCAGCGCCGCTGGGTCCAGAAGTAGTCCTGCGTCACCGGCTTCAGCCCCTGCGCGGCGGCGAAGTCGTCGGCTCCCTGGCCCGCGAGGAGCACGTGCCGGGACTTCCGCATCACCAGCCGCGCCGCCGTGACCGGGTTGCGCACGTGTGTGACGCCCGCGACGGCCCCCGCCGCGAGGTCGGAGCCGCGCATGACCGAGGCGTCCAGCTCGTGGCCCGCGTCGGCGGTGAAGACGGCGCCCTTGCCCGCGTTGAACAGCGGGTCGTCCTCCAGGACGTTCACCGCGGCCTCCGCGGCCCGTACGCCGTCCCCCTTCCGGTGCAGCGCCTGTCGGCCGGCGCGCAGCGCCCTGCTGAGCCCGGCGCGGTACGCCTTCTCCTTCTCGGGGCTGGTCTCCTCCCGGATCAGCGCGGTGCCCGCGCCGCCGTGCACGGCCAGCACGACGTCGTGCGCGTCGGGCTCCGCCGTGCCGGCCGGCGCGGGTGCAGCGGCGGTCCGCGCGCGGGCGTCAGACGGCCCCGCGCCGTCGCCCGGCACGGTCACCAGCACCACGGCGGCAGCGGCCACGGCGGCGGTCGCGGGGATCCGCCACGCCCTCAGCAGGCGCGCGGTTCCCGGAGTTCTCGGACGCGTGCGCATGAGCCCTCCTCGGATAGACCTCAAACGGGGGGCACCCTACGGCTGACGGCGGACTCCTGATAGAGGGCCTCGATCTCGTCGGCGAACGCCTCCGCCACCGCCGCGCGCCGGATCTTCAGCGAGGGGGTCAGCAGTCCGTTCTCCTCGGTGAACCCGCCCTCGACGATGCGGAAGCGGCGGACGGACTCGGCGGCGGACACGGACTCGTTCGCGTAGTCCACCGCGCGCTGCACGGCCGCCAGCAGCTCCGGGTCGTGGCGCAGTTCGGCGTGCGGGGTGTCGCGGGGGCGCTTGTGGACGGCCAGCCAGTGCGCGACGGCGTCCGGGTCCAGGGCGATCAGCGCGGCGATGTAGTGCCGCCCGTCGCCCACCACCATGCACTGGCCGACCGGCGGTCGGCTGCGGAGCCGGTCCTCCAGCGGCGCCGGAGAGACGTTCTTGCCGCCGCTGGTGACGAGGATGTCCTTCTTCCGGCCGGTGATGGTGAGGAACCCGTCCTCGTCGAGCCGGCCCAGGTCGCCGGTCGCGAACCAGCCCTCGCCGTCCGGAGCGCCGGGCGGCGCGTGCTCGCTGTTCCAGTACCCGCGGCTCACGATGCCGCCCTGGACCAGCACCTCGCCGTCGTCGGCTATCCGGACGGCGGTGCCGGGGACGGGACGGCCCACGGTGCCGGGGCGCGGGGACAGCGGCGGGGTCACGGTGGCGGCGGCCGTGGTCTCGGTGAGGCCGTAGCCCTCGTAGATGACGAGGCCGGCGGCGTAGAAGAACAGGCTGAGCCGCCGGTCCAGCGGGGAGCCTCCGCAGATCGCGTAGCGCAGTCTGCCGCCCAGCTCCCTGCGGATCCGGCGGTAGACGAGCACGTCGTAGAGCGCCCAGGCCAGCCGGAGGCCGGGCCCCGGGCCCCGGCCGGTCTCCAGGAACTTGCGCAGATACGCCTCGCCGAACCGCACGGCGACCCGGTCGGCGCGCTCGAAGGAGGCGCCGCGGCCGAGCCGTTCCGCGGTCTCCCGCGCCGCGTCGTGGATCCGCTCGAACAGATAGGGCACGCCGACCAGGAACGTCGGGCGGTACGCGCGCAGTTCGGGGCGCAGCTCCTCGGGCTTGACGCTCGGGAAGTGGCCGAACTCGATGCGCGCCGACAGGCAGGCGATCTGCAGCGTGCGGCCCAGCACGTGCGCGAGGGGGAGGAAGAGCAGGGTGGAGGCGGTCTGCCCGGTCACCTCCCGGAAGACGGGGTGCAGCAGCGCGACGGTGTTCGCGGCCTCGGCGTGCAGATTGCCGTGGGTGAGGACGCAGCCCTTGGGCCTGCCGGTGGTGCCGGAGGTGTAGCACAGGGTCGCGGTGGTGCCGGGGCCGAGCGCGGCCCGCCGCTTGGTCACCTCCTCGTCCGGGACGCCCCGGCCGAGCGCGGTCAGCTGGGAGAGCGCGGTGGTGCCGCCGGGCGGCGCGTCGAGCTGCCAGAGGCGGGGCCGGTGCGGCAGCTCGGCCAGCGCGGCCCGCGCCGTCTCGGCGTGCTCGGCGGTCTCCACGAAGAGGATGTCGGCCCCGGAGTCCCCGAGGATCCAGGCGATCTGCTCCGCGGACGAGGTGGGGTACAGGGGGACGGACTGGCCGCCCGCCGCCCAGATCGCGAAGTCCAGGACGCACCACTCGTAGCGGGTGCGGCTCAGCAGGGCCACCCGGTCGCCCGGCTGGAGGCCCGCCGCGATCAGGCCCTTGGCGGCGTCGCCGACCTCGCGCGCGAAGGTCGCGGCGGTCACCGGGCGCCAGACGCCGCCCTCCTTGCGGCGCAGCACCGTGGCGCCGGGGGCCTCGGCGGCGTTGGTGAACGGGATGTCGGCCGTGCTGCCGGCGGTGGCGGGCCCGACGAGCGGCGCCGCGCGGGCCTCACGGACGGCTCCGCCCGCTCTGGTCAGTTCGACCTGGCCGCGCGCGGCCAGGTCGCCGCGCCGCTTCGCCGTCCTCAGATCATTCCGTACGCCCATCTGCGGCTCCCGGGAAGTGCCGTCCGGCTCAACGTACTGACGCTGGAGTCAACTTACTCGCGCGTAACGAGAAAGCAACCGGTGCGGAGCGGCGAATCCGTGCCGATTCCCCGGGGCGGCGGGGCGGGGTGCGTAACGACTTGTGGCGCTACGCACGTAGGATCGGGTTCGGCCAGTTTTGGCCACGCATGAGCACAGAGTCAGGAAGTAGGGCGGAAGTATGGGCCTCGGAACGCTCCTGAGGAGGAGCAGGTCGAAGCACGGCGCGACCGGAGGCTGGCAGGTGAGCGGGCTTCCCCGGGAGGCGGGGATCCTCAGCGCGGAGATCAGCGACCCGCTGGGGCAGCCGCTGCCCGGGGTCGAGGTCACGCTGACCGAGAGCGACACCAGCAGGCGGGTACTCAGGGCCACCAGCGACCCCTACGGCCGGGTGACCGCCACGGTCCCCGAGGGGCGGTACGCCCTGCTCGGCACCGTCGAGGGGCTGAGTCCGCTGCACCGCGTCGTCGACGTGCCCGCCGGGGCCGCGGCGCCGCTGGAGCGGCTGCGCATGGAGACCGGCGGGCAGCCGGAGCTGCCGAAGCCCGGCGTCTGGGTGTTCGACCCGCCGCACTCCGCGATCCGCTTCGTGGCGCGGCACTACGGCATGTCCAACGTGCACGGCCGCTTCACCCGCTTCGACGGCGGGATCCGGGTCGCCGAGCGGATGGAGGACTCCTATCTGGAGATCACCATCGACGCGTCCAGCATCGACACCGGCAACAGGACGCGGGACGGCCATCTGAAGTCCGCCGACTTCCTCGACGTCGAGCGCTATCCGTATCTGCACTTCGCCAGCAGCAAGCTGACCCACAGGGGCGGCTCGAAGTGGACGGTCCAGGGCACCCTGACGCTGCACGGGGTCAGCCGCACCGTCAACCTCGACACCAGCTACCACGGCTCGGTCAACGGCGGCTACGGCGAGGAGCTGCGCTGCGCGGCCTTCTCCACCGCCGAGCTGCACCGGGACGACTACACCCTCAACTACGGCAACATGATCCAGCGCGGCATCGTGGCCATCGGCCGCACCGTGAAGCTGGAGCTGGACATCCAGGCGATGTACCGCACGGAGGAGATGCCGACGCCCCCGGAGTAGTCCGGGGCCCCGCTCCCCCCGGGGGCCTTCCCGCGCCCCCGGGGGTGCCGCCTCCTCAGGTCGCGGTGATGCGGTGGACCGCCGTGCGGATGGAGGTCCGCAGCCGGGCGTCGTCCTCGGCGCCGTCGCCCGCCAGCAGGCGGCGCACCTGGGGCAGCGTGGTGCGCGCCGTGAGCAGCGTGACCAGGAGGAAGACCAGGTCGCCCGGGGGGATGTCCCGGCTGATGAGGCCGTCGCGCTGCGCCTGCGCGAAGACCTCCACCTTGTGCGCGTAGTGCTCGGAGCGGGTCGTGAGGCTGCTGGCGGCCACGTCGCTGC
This sequence comes from Streptomyces boncukensis, assembly GCF_011045075.1. Classification (GTDB taxonomy): domain Bacteria; phylum Actinomycetota; class Actinomycetes; order Streptomycetales; family Streptomycetaceae; genus Streptomyces; species Streptomyces boncukensis. The sequence continues at coordinate 454 of NZ_JAAKZZ010000094.1, read as the reverse complement.
CGTACTCCAGCGACTCCCAGAGCATCAGCCGGGCCAGCTGCGGGCGCGTCCCGTGGTAGTCGAGGAGGCGGTCGGCCCAGGCTTCCGGGTTCTCGGCGTCGATGGGGATCTCGGCGATCAGGTCGACCAGGTTCCGCTCCAGGACCTTCGCGAACAGCTCCGTCTTGTTGCCGAAGTAGGCGTAGATCAGCTGCTTGTTCGCCTTCGCCTCGCGGGCGATCCGGTCGATACGGGCCCCCGCGATGCCGTACGCGGCGAATTCCTCGGTGGCGGCGCCGAAGATGCGGGCCTTGGTCGCCTCGGGGTCACGGGTTCCGCGCGAAGTCATACCCGGAGCATAACCAACTATTTGGTTGACAGCTTCCGAGTCCGGCTGCCAGAGTTCCAACCAACTCGTTGGTTGGAACTTTTGTCCGAAGGGCCCCATGACAGTCTCCGGCACCCGCCCGCACCG
>NZ_JAAKZZ010000949.1 GCF_011045075.1 Streptomyces boncukensis | reverse complement strand
GGGCGATACTGGACGGCGTGGCGAAGACGCGTGGGAGACGGGGAGCCCGGGAACCGCGGACCGCGAACGTGGCGGGCGGCCTCGCGCAGCTGATGCCCGACCCCGACCGCCCGCACGCCTGGACCCTCCTGATCGACGGCGCCCCCCAGTCGCACGTCGACCTCGCCGACCCGGCGCATCTCGGCTTCGAGTACCAGCGCCGCCTCGGGCACCTGATCGACCTCGCCGCACCGCCCGGACGTCCGCTCCGCGTCCTGCACCTGGGCGGCGGCGCCCTCACGCTCGCCCGCTATGTGGCACACACCCGCGCACGCTCCGAGCAGCAGGCCGCGGAGTCCGACGGCGAACTCACCCGCTTCGTCCGCGAGGCGCTGCCGCTGGAGCGCGGCTGGCGGATCCGGGTGCGGCAGGCCGACGCGCGCGCCGCCCTCGCGCGGCTGCCGGACGCCTGGGCCGACCTCGTCATCGCCGATGTGTTCAGCGGGGCCCGCACTCCCGCGCACCTCACCAGCGTGGAGTTCCTCGCCGCCGTACGCCGGGTGCTGCGCCCCGGAGGCTGGTACGCGGCGAACATCGCCGACGGGCCCCCGCTGCGCCATCTGCGCGGCCAGATCGCCACGGCCGCCGCCGAGTTCAGCGAGCTGTGCCTGGTCGCCGACCCGGCGGTGCTGCGCGGACGGCGGTTCGGCAACAGCGTGCTGGCCGCGTGCGACACCACCCCGCCGGTGCCCGAACTCGCCCGGCGTACCGCCGGGGACCCGCACCCCGGGCGCGTGGAGTACGGCCGTGCGCTGGAGGCGTTCGCGGGCGGCGCGCGGCCGGTGACGGACGCGGACGCGGTGGCCTCCCCGGAACCACCGGAGGGCGTCTTCCGCTAGTGCCGTGACCGGCGGATCGTGCTGGGCCGGGGCTGCCCCTTGCCGGTGCCTGGTTGCGCGCGCACTTCCCCGCGCCCCGGGGCGCCCCGTCAGGGGCGCGGGGAACTGCGCGACCAGCCACGACGTACCCGCGGCCTGCGACGCGCGGCAAGGGGCAGCCCCGGACCGGCCCGTCCGGTCAGGCTCAGCGGGTGTATGTCTCGACGCGCGGCGCGGAGTCGTCCCAGCGGCAGAAGACGGTGGACTCGCCGCCGTCCCGGGCGAAGGTGACCCGGATCCACTGCGGGGTGACCCAGATCCGCATGCCCCAGCCCGCTTCGGGCGTCGCGGAGACCAGGGCGGCCGTCCGGGGCCCCAGGTCGAAGACCGCCCGGCCGCCGGCCACGGTGACGGCCCGCACCCGGTGCCCAGCGCGGTCCGTGCCGCCGCCGGGGTCCGGCGTCCGCTCCGGGCTCCCGCCGGGGGAGGGGGACGCCGCGGGGCCGCCCGCGCCGGAGCTCTCCGGCCGGGCGCTCGGCGACGGGGACGGGG
>NZ_JAAKZZ010000948.1 GCF_011045075.1 Streptomyces boncukensis | reverse complement strand
CCCGCTCGCGCCGCACACCCCCTCCACCGTCGTCGACCTGAAGGGCGAGTCCCACTACGCCCGTACGCTCGACGACCTGCCGCCCGTCTACCACCGGGTGATGGAAGCCTGGAACGCCTGCCTGGAGGAGGGCGCGGACTTCTCCGCCATGCAGCGCGCGATCCGCGAGCGGGACGTGCCCCGCATCCGCGCCGTGTGGTCCAAGCTGGTGGAGAAGCTGGACAACCAGACGTTCTACGGCTTCCTGTGCGACTCGCCGGCGTTCGCCTCCTTCCGGCACCGGGAGATCTTCGGCCAGGTCGGCTTCGGCACCGGCGGCTGGGACACCGACTTCCCCAACTCCATCCTGGAGATCCTGCGCGTCGTCTACACCGGCGCCGACGACGACCACCGGGGCATCACCGGGGGCAGCCAGCAGCTTCCGCTGCGGCTGTGGGAGCGGGAGCCGGACAAGCCCGTGCACTGGCCGCGGGGCACCAGCCTGAAGTCCCTCCACCCCGGCGGCACGCACCGCCCGGCCGTCACCCGGCTGCACCGCACCGCGGGGAACCGCATCACCGTCACCGACGCGGACGGCGCCATCCGCACCTACCGCGCCGCCGTGTTCACCGCGCAGTCCTGGCTGCTGCTCTCCCGTATCGCCTGCGACGACGCGCTGCTGCCCATCGACCACTGGACGGCGGTCGAACGCACCCACTACATGGAGTCGTCCAAGCTGTTCGTGCCCGTCGACCGCCCCTTCTGGCGGGACACCGACCCGCGCACCGGGCGGGACACCATGAGCATGACGCTCACCGACCGGATGACCCGCGGCACCTACCTCCTCGACAACGGCCCGGACCGGCCCGCCGCCATCTGCCTCTCCTACACCTGGTGCGACGACAGCCTCAAATGGCTGCCGCTGGACGCGACGGAGCGGATGGAGGTCATGCTCACCTCACTCGGCGAGATCTACCCGGGCGTCGACATCCGCGGGCACATCACCGGCAGCCCGGTCACCGTCTCCTGGGAGGCCGAGCCGCACTTCCTCGGCGCGTTCAAGGCGAACCTGCCCGGCCACTACCGCTACCAGCGCCGTCTGTTCACCCACTTCATGCAGGAGCGGCTGCCCGCCGACCGGCGCGGGCTGTTCCTCGCGGGCGACGACATCTCCTGGACGGCGGGCTGGGCCGAGGGCGCGGTGCAGACGGCGCTCAACGCCGTGTGGGGCGTCCTGCGCCACCTGGGCGGCGGCACCGACCCCGCCAACCCCGGCCCCGGCGACGTCTACGACGACATCGCGCCGGTCGCCCTCCCGGAGGACTAGGGGGTGTTTCGAAAGCCCCGCACGCCACCTGGAACGCCCGGCACGTGCTCTCGCCGCACCGGCCGAAAGCCCGAGTACGCCCAGTACGAGGGCTTTCACCCGGCACGCCGAGAGCACGCA
>NZ_JAAKZZ010000947.1 GCF_011045075.1 Streptomyces boncukensis | reverse complement strand
GGAGCTGATGGAGTCGGCCCCGTCGGCCCCGTCCGCCCCGCCGTTCCCGGTGGCCCCGGCCACGGAACCGCCGTCCGCGGTGGCCGCGGGCGCTGCGGTGGCCGGGGCGGTGTTCCCGGAGGCGTCCTGCTGGGCGGTCTCGCGGCGCAGGGCCAGCACGCGCGCCGCGCGCGCGGCGGAGGGCCGCGAGAAGGAGTACGCCATCGCGAACTCCTGGAACAGCCGCAGCGGGAAGAGCAGGAACATCACCGCGCCGTAGACCGTCACCAGCTCGCCCGCCGCGATCTGCCCGTCGAGCGCCATCCGCGCCCCGAGCACCACCACGGCGAGCAGCAGCAGGCCGGGCAGGGCGATGTGCGCGGCGTCGATCAGCGCCCACATCCGGGCCGTTCGCACGGCCGCGCTCCGCACCTCCTGGGAGGCGCGGCGGTAGCGGTCGAGGAAGAGCCGCTCACCTCCGATGCCGCGCAGGACACGCAGCCCCGCGACGGTGTCGGTGGCCAGCTCCGTCGCACGTCCCGCCTTCGCGCGCTGGAGGTCCGCGCGCCCCGTGGCCTTCGGCAGCAGCGGCAGCACGACCAGGGCCAGCACCAGCACGCCGAACGTCACCATCAAGCCCAGCTGCAGTTGATAGAACATCAGTCCCACACACACCGTGACCGTGGTGAGGAGCGCCGCGCTGAAGCGCGATACGGCCTCGACGCACCAGCCGATCTTCTCGATGTCCCCCGTGGAGACGGCGACCACCTCGCCCGCGGCGACCCGCCGCGTCAGCGTGGCCCCCAGGGCGGACGCCTGCCGGGCGAGCAGCTGCTGGACGCGTGCGGATGACGTGATCCAGTTGGTGACGGCCACTCTGTGCAGCATCGTGTCACCGACGGTGATCGTCACCACGAGCACGGCCATCAGCGCGGCAGCGGCGGCGAGCCGCTCTCCGGAGTCGGCTACGACCGCGTCCACCGCGAGCCCCGCGACGACGGGCAGCGTGGCGGCCGAGACCATGTGCAGCAGCCCCCAGCCGAGGGCCTTCGCCTGGCCGCCCAGTTGGCCTCGGCCCAGCCACACCAGAAGGCGGAACCCGGAACGGGTGTCGGGGACGCCGGGATCGGCGTATGGAAGGTCGCGAATCTGCATTGCATCCCAGGTCAGATAGGTACGGGTGGTAGGCGATGGGCGCGAGGTGTCAGGCTGACTGCCGATCCCGCCGAATTCAAAGGGTTTTCCCGCACGGCGGTGCGCATCCGGCCAATGCGACGATGGGGGACATGCGCATTCCTGGGAATGACCGGATACGGCACAGGACACGGCCGGCGGCGACGGCCGCGGTCACGGCGACGGCACTGGCCCTGCTGCTGACGGCCTGCGGGGGAGACGGGGATTCGGGCGGCGGGCCGGAGCCGGCCGGAGCGAGTGCGAAGCCTGTCTCTTA
>NZ_JAAKZZ010000946.1 GCF_011045075.1 Streptomyces boncukensis | reverse complement strand
GCTCATACAGCGCGGCCCGCCCCGGCCCCGCCCCAGCTCGCTGCCGGGGATCTCCAGCACCTCGATGCCCTGCTTGCGCAGATGGGTGTTGGTCGTCGCGTTCCGGTCGTAGGCCACCACCACGCCCGGCCGGACGGCCAGCACATTGCAGCCGTCGTCCCACTGCTCGCGCTCGGCGGCCCGCACGTCCTGCTGCGGGGTCAGCACCCGGATCGAGTCCAGCCCGAGCGCGGCGGCGATGGCGCGGTGCATATGGTCGGGGGCGTGGTCGGTGACCTTCAGCTCACCGGGTGTGCTGCCCGGCTCGATGGTGTACGAACGCAGCATGCCCAGGCCCTCGTACTGGGTGAACGTGTCGCCGTCCACCATGGTCATCACGGTGTCCAGATGCATGAACGCGCGCCCCTTCGGCATGTCGAGCGCGACGATGGTCCGGGCCGAGCCCTCCGTGAACAGGCCCCGCGCCAGCATCTCCACCGCCTGCGGGGTGGTGCGCTCGCTCATCCCCACCAGCACCGCGCCGTTCCCGATCACCAGCACGTCGCCGCCCTCGATGGTGGACGGATACGCCGACTGCCCCTCGGACCACAGCGGGAAGCCGCCGCCCGCGCGCTCGCCGGTGAACAGCGGGTGGTGCCGGTAGATCGCCTCGAAGTGCACCGTCTCGCGCTGCCGGGCCGGCCAGCGCATGGCGTTGATGCTCACCCCGTCGTACACCCAGGCGGAGGTGTCGCGGGTGAAGATGTGGTTCGGGAGCGGAGCGAGCAGGAAGCCGTCCCGTTCCATCACATGGAACCGCACGGAGGCGGGCTCGGCGTGGCCCTCCAGGAACTCCCGCTTGGTCATCCCGCCGACCAGGGCCTCGGCCAGCTCCGGCGTCGGCAACTGGTCGAAGGCGGCCCGCAGATGGTCGGTGGCCAGCGGGCCGTACTCCTTCTCGTCGAAGACGCGGTCCAGGACGAGCGCGCGGGCCGCGGGGACATCGAGGACCTCGGTCAGCAGATCCCCGAACAGGTGCACCTCGACGTCGAGTTCGCGCAGGGTGTCGGCGAACGCGTCGTGCTCCTGACGAGCCCGGCGCACCCAGAGCACGTCGTCGAACAGGAGATCGTCCTTGTTGGTGGGCGTGAGCCGCTTCAGCTCCAGGCCGGGCCGGTGCAGGATGACGCGGCGCAGCGGTCCGGTCTCGGAATCGACATGGAATCCCATGGCCTCATCCTTGCACCTCACAGTGGTGCGGGCCGACCGTGAGCGCCCCGAAGGGGCGCGGGGAGCTGCGCGCCCGGCTCCGACGAACCCGCGGCCCGCGAAGCACGGGCCGGGGCAGGACCGGACCGGCGGGGACCCGCAAGGAGGCGGCTCACGCCCGCTCCAGCACCCCGCACAGCTCCGCGATCTCCCGGGGGCCGACCCGGCAGCACCCGCCCACCAGC
>NZ_JAAKZZ010000945.1 GCF_011045075.1 Streptomyces boncukensis | reverse complement strand
CCCCCGCACCACGGCACCGGCGCCGCCGGCGCGGAAGCCCGCGAAGACGCCGTCCGACCCCGCGCCGACCGCGCCGGCCGCCCCCGCGGGCACCTCCGGACAGATCGCCGCGCTCGTCAACGCCGAGCGCGCGAAGAGCGGATGCGGCCCGGTACGGGTCAACGGCAAGCTCGACGCCGCGGCCGCGAAGCACTCGGCCGACATGGACAGGCGCGACTTCTTCGACCACGAGAACCCGGACGGCGAGAACCCCGGCGACCGCATCACCGCGTCCGGATACCGCTGGAGCACGTACGGCGAGAACATCGCGCGGGGGCAGCGGAGCGCCGCTCAGGTCATGCGGACGTGGATGGACAGCCCGGGGCACCGCGCGAACATCCTCAACTGCGACTTCAAGGAGATCGGCGTCGGCCGCCACGACGCGGCGGGCGGTCCGTGGTGGACGCAGGTGTTCGGCACCGCGCGCTGATCCGGAATACTTCCGAAAAATTTCAGCACCACAATCCGGATTTTGATCTCCGATTCAGGGGTCGTGCGGTCGATCACGGGAGTCGATCACGCAATAGGCTGCTCGCGCATACGTCTTGAGCTGGGGCGATCCCAGATTCAAGGAATTCGGATCACTAGCACCTTTCCGGAATATCTGCGAAAGGTGTTGACGCCCCGACGGGCCGAACCGACACTGCTGGGCACACCCGAGCTGCCGTCCCCCCTCACGAGGAGGAAGCATGCACCGGAACTTCATCCCCGCCCGTCTGGTCAGCCGCAGGAACTTCCTCGGCGGCACCGGCGCCCTGGCGCTGGGCGCGTCCGCGACGCTGCTCTCCGGAACCGCGCACGCCGGCACGCGCCAGACCATCACCACGAACCAGACCGGCACCCACAACGGCTACTACTACTCGTTCTGGACCGACGCCCAGGGAACGGTGTCCATGACCCTGGGGGCCGGCGGCCAGTACAGCACCTCGTGGAGGAACACCGGGAACTTCGTCTGCGGCAAGGGCTGGAGCAACGGCGGCCGCCGGAACGTGTCCTACTCCGGCAGCTTCTCCCCGTCCGGCAACGGCTATCTGTGCCTCTACGGCTG
>NZ_JAAKZZ010000944.1 GCF_011045075.1 Streptomyces boncukensis | reverse complement strand
ACCGCGTGTTCGTAAAAGCCCTGGGGGAGCTTTCCGCGAAGGGCGACGACATGCCCGCCGCCCTGCGCGGGGACATGGCCAAGATCATGGTTAACCATGGGCACGAGGTTCATGTGGCGATGAGTGATGTGAGTGGCAAACGAGAGCCGGCACACGGCCCGACGTTGGATTCTGAACAGGTCATGGCAGTCACCAAGCAGGTCTCCAGGAGTCAGGGTTCCTATGACACGCTCCAGTCGGGCATGAACCACGCCATGGTTGCAGATTTCCACGATTCCTCCCGGAAACCGGCAGACACCCTCAGCTCCGCTGGCTACACAGTCGGCTTCATGGAAGAAGCACGGCGCAGGGCACTGGAAGATGACCAACCCGACTTCACTTGGGACAAGGCGAAGAGCTACCACGCGATCGGCGGGGTACTCAACTTCATCCCCCACGTGGGCGACATTGCACAGCGCGGAGCCGACATGGTGACCACGGCCTGGATCCAGGACGAAGAAGCCCGTGCAGAAGGCAAACTGAAAAACGACAACAAGGCAATTTTTGCCGTCCGGCAAAATCAGCTCAATCAGCTTGCTGACCAGTGGCACGCGACCAACAGAGACTGGGCGGCGGACCACGCAGGCTATTCAGCCGAGGACGGGGTCTACAAGCAGGTGAATGCCGCAGCGGACCATGGAAACAAACGCTTCGCTAGAATCTCTGGAGGCTAGAGGTGCCGATCTCCCGACAAGTTGTCGCCTCACTGCTATGCGTTGCGACCACCGTGGTCGCGGCAGGTTGCAGCGAGAACAAACTCTCCACGCCGGAAGCCTTCTGCCAGATTCCCGTAGCGAAAGACTCCCTCTCACCGCTCCTGCCGAAAGAGGGCAACCTCAAACAAAAGCGGTCTCCTATAACCGAACCGGGCCTGAAGCGCGAGGGCGCACTCTGTAACATCCAAGTAGACAGCCAGAGAATTCTGTACGCTTCGGTTCTGCACTACAGCGAGAAGCCGGAACCGATGAACTGGAAGGCTGCAGCCTCACCATACAACCATGCAGCTAGGCGAAAAGTTTCCTTCCCGGGGACCGCTATGATCGCCCCGGGGAACGCCACCATTCGAGCAAAGTGTGACTCCACTTCAGAATACATGCAGTTTGTTCTCGACCTGAACGGCGAGCGCGTCAACGATTCACCCACCGGGTACAAGAAGCTCCAGAAGTTCGCGAACGACTTTGTCCCCAATGCGACAAAGAAGTACGGATGCACAAGTTAGAGTTGGCCCCTCTCTCCCTGGCACGGAGTCACCGGCAGTCCATGACATACGGCCCCGGTACGGCGAACTTGCACCACACCTGCTTCTGGTCCGTCCCCAGTGTGTGCCAGCCCCAGCCGAGGGTGAGGGCGCTGACGAGCGTGAGCCCGTGCCCGTGCTCCGCCAGCGGGCCGGCCGGGGGCGCGG
>NZ_JAAKZZ010000943.1 GCF_011045075.1 Streptomyces boncukensis | reverse complement strand
CCCCCGTTATGGTCTTCGCGGTCCTGCAAGAGGGCTGCTGGCCTCCGGGCCCGGCATGGCTGTTCCCCCCTGTTGGAAGTCGATGACCTGGGGGGTGGTGCCACCGGGCCCGAGAGGCGCCGTTGGAGACGCTGATGAGAGGTCCGACACCGCCCCGCCGGGCGCAACGCCCGGCCTCACGCGGGCGGCAGGTCTGCATAACGTGGATGCGCGCACGGCGTCAACGCCCCGGCCAGCACCGTACGAACCCGTTCGGGAGGACGGCTTGAACGACAGTGATGAGGCAGGCGTCTTCCTGGGCCTGGATGTCGGCAAGAGCGCCCACCACGGGCACGGACTCACCCCGGCCGGCAAGAAGGTCTTCGACAAGCAACTGTCCAACACCGAACCGAAGCTGCGGGCCGTCTTCGACAAGCTCCGAGAGAAGTTCGGCACCGTCCTGGTCATCGTGGACCAGCCCGCCTCCATCGGTGCCCTGCCCCTGACCGTCGCCCGCGACGCGGGCTGCAAGGTGGCCTATCTGCCGGGCCTGTCGATGCGGCGGATCGCCGACCTCTACCCGGGCGAGGCCAAGACCGATGCCCGCGACGCGGCCGTGATCGCGGACGCCGCCCGGACCATGCCGCACACCCTGCGCTCGCTTCAGGCGACCGACGAGATCACCGCCGAGCTGACCGTCCTGGCCGGATTCGACCAGGACCTCGCGGCCGAGGCCACCCGCACCTCCAACCGGATCCGCGGCCTGCTCACCCAGTTCCACCCCAGCCTGGAGCGCGTCCTGGGCCCCCGGCTCGACCATCAGGCCGTGACCTGGCTGCTGGAACGCTACGGATCCCCGGCCGCGCTGCGCAAAGCCGGACGCCGCAGGCTCGTCGAGCTCATCCGGCCCAAGGCCCCGCGCATGGCCCAACGGCTGATCGACGAGGTCTTCACCGCGCTCGACGAGCAGACCGTCGTCGTCCCGGGAACGGGCACGCTCGACGTCGTGATCCCGTCTCTGGCCCGCTCGCTCGGCGCCGTCCACGAACAACGACGGGCGATGGAAGCCCAGATCACAGCCCTGCTGGAGGACCACCCTCTTTCGAAGGTCCTGACGTCGCTGCCCGGCGTCGGCGTCAGGACCGCCGCCACCCTGCTGGTCACCATCGGCGACGGCACCGGCTTCCCCACCGCCGCCCACCTGGCCTCCTACGCCGGTCTCGCCCCGACCACGAAGTCCTCGGGGACCTCGATCCACGGCGAACACGCACCCCGCAGCGGCAACCGGCAGCTCAAACGCGCGATGTTCCTGTCCGCGTTCGCCGCCCTGCACGACCCCGCCTCGCGCACCTACTACGACAAATGCCGGGCCCGGGGAAAGACCCACACCCAAGCCCTCCTCCGCCTCGCCCGCCACCGCATCAGCGTCATCTTCGCGATGCTCCGCGACGGCACCTTCTACGAACCCAGAACCCCCCGCCTCGCTTGACGAAGGACATAGAGGCACCCCCC
>NZ_JAAKZZ010000942.1 GCF_011045075.1 Streptomyces boncukensis | reverse complement strand
ACCACCCCACGCCGCTCCTCCACCGACAACCCCGCCAACCGCCGCACCAACGACACCTCACGCCCCGCCACCCGATCCGCCCGCCGCACAACAACCGGAACCAGACCACGCAGCAAAGCCGGCACCGCAGCACTGGAATTCCATGAGCGCAGGGCGTGCACATCCAGCAGCATCGCCACCACGGCAGCCCGCTCCACACCCAGCGCGGCATCGAACAGGGCCAGGCCCTGCTCGTTGGACAACCCCGGGCCCAGCCGCCCGGCCCGGTTCCCCAGGTGGCCGGTCATGGTGCTGGCCTGCTCCCACATCCCCCAGCCCAGCGACACTCCCGCCAGTCCCTCCGCGCGGCGCCGGGCGGCCAGACCGTCCAGGAACGCGTTCGCCGCCGCGTAATTGGCCTGCCCCGGGGTGCCGAACGTCGCCGAGGCCGAGGAGTAGAGCACGAACAAGCCCACATCCGCGCTCCGGGTCAGCTCATCCAGGTTCGCCGCGGCGGTGGCCTTCGCCCGCAGCACGATGTTGAGGCGCTCCTGGGTCAAGGCGGTGAACACCCCGTCGTCCAGCACCCCGGCGGCATGCACCACGCCGGTCAGCGGTGCCTGCTCGGGGATGTCCGCGAGAACGGCGGCCAGGGCGTCGCGGTCGGCGGCGTCGCAGGCCACGATCCGCACATCGGCGGCGCCCAGCGCGGTGAGTTCGGCGGCCAGGTCCGCGCAACCGGGTGCGTCCGGGCCCTGCCGGGAGAGCAGCAGCAGACGCCGGAACCCGTGCTCGGCCACCAGATGCCGGGCCAGCAGACCACCCAGCGTCCCCGTACCACCAGTGATGAGCACCGTGCCATCCCGATCCACCGGCACGGACTGCCCCGCACCCGCAACCCGCGCCAGCCGGGGCACCAGAACCTGCCCCTCCCGGACAGCCACCTGCGGCTCATCCACACCCGCCAGCAACCCCAGATCCACCTCATCGCCCGCGAGAGCGGGATCAGCATCCACCAGCACGATCCGATCGGGATGCTCGGACTGCGCCGAACGCACCAACCCCCACACCGCCGCACCCACCACATCCACACTCTCGCCAGGACCCGCGGGCACCGCACCCCGCGTCACCACGGCCAGGCGGGCGGCGGGGGTCTCCTCCGCCTCCAGCCATTCCTGTACGCCCCGCAGGACCTCACCCGTCACCTGCTCCACCGGCCCGCCCCCGGCCAGCAGGGTGGAGAAGTCCTCCGGCGCGGACGGATCGGCCGGGGGCAGGGCCTTCCACTCAATGGCGAAGAGGGCGTCATCGCCGGGCCTCCCGGCCGGGGAGAGCTGATCGGCCGCCACCTCCCGCGAAACCAGGGACTCCACCACCAGCACCGGCCGCCCCGCACCATCCGCGGCCTGCACCCGCACACCCTCACCCTGAGCGTGCACCGCCACCCGCAACGCCTGCGCGCCGACCGCGAACAACTCCACACCCGACCACACAAACGGCAACCGCGGACCCCCACCCCTGTCTCT
>NZ_JAAKZZ010000941.1 GCF_011045075.1 Streptomyces boncukensis | reverse complement strand
GGCGGTGGGTCAGCGGCGCGGCCACGACGGGCTCTCTCTCGGCGTCAGGAGGTTTGTACGGTCGCACAAGCGCGTGGAGTCCTGGTTTCCAGGGAACTCTACGAAGCCCTCGACCGTCGGCAACGATACCGGCACTCCGCACGGCCCCCAGGGGACGGGGGCGCACGCGGCAGGTAGCGTCGGTGGCACGGATCCGTATCTGCCGACCCCTCCGATGGAAGACACACCCTGATGACCGACCGACGCCGCCGCGCGGCTGCATCCGACAGCTCCCCCCGCGGGGAGCACGAGGACAACCCCTTCGCGCCGCCGCCGGAGGGTCAGCCGGACCAGCCGTGGCAGCCGCGTCACCAGGGCAGCACCGAGGGAAGCAGCAGCGGGCAGGAGGGAGACGGCCGGGAAGGGGACGGCCGGAACGGCGACGGCCAGGACGGCGGCCAGGACAGCGGGGCGGACGAGCAGCCCCCGGCCTGGGGCAGCCAGTGGAGCAGCCGTCAGCCGGGGCGCCAGAAGGGCGGGTTCGGCGGCGGCGAGAACGGCGGCACCGGGTCCGGCGGACCGGGCGGCACCGGCGGACCGGGCGGCGGCTCCGGAGGCCCCGGAGGCTCCGGAGGCCCCGGAGGTCAGCGCGGGCTGCGCTGGGATCCCCGGGACCCGCTGCAGCGGCACGCGCGGTACGCGCTGCACGCCGGGATCTGGGGCCTCTTCTTCGCCCTGCTCGGCTGGCACTATGTCGCGCTGCTGCTGGGCGCCCTGGCCCTCTACTGGAGCATCCACGCGCTGCGCGGCAGGAACGGCGCACGCGGCGGCGGAGCACGGCGGCGCGGAAGCGGCGCAACGGCGGAGGATGTCGCGGGGACGGACCGTACGACGGACGCCTCCGACGCTCCGGGCGGCGGCGAGCGCCCCCTCGGCAACCAGGGGCTCAAGATCACGGCCACGCCCGAGCAGGCGGCCAAGGCGCAGAAGACGGCGGCGATCAGCGGACTGGTCATGGCCTCGCTGGCGCTGGCGATCGTCGCGGCGACGTTCACGGTGCAGATGGTGTACCAGGACTACTACACCTGTAAGGACGACGCGCTCACCCAGGCGTCCCGCGACGAGTGCAAGCGCCTCCTCCCCGACCAGATCCGCCCCCTCCTGGAGAACCGCCCCTAGTGGCGTGACCGGGAGCGAGACGTGCCCCGTGGGGGGCGCGGGGAACTGCGCGAGCGACAGCACCGCACCCGAAGGCGCACCCGCGGACGCACCCGAAGGCGCCCTCACTCCTCGCGGCGCGGCTCGAAGTCCGGCATCAGACCACCCGACGCCTCCTTCATCGCGGAGAACCGCTGCCTACGCGCCTCGTCCCCGTACCACCCCTCCGCCACGGGCCCCGTGCCGGACTGAGCCACGGGCTCCGCGCCGGAAACCCGCTCCCGCTTCCGGCGCCACTTCCCGGGCCACCGGAACCTTCCGGGCTTCCCCGGTCTCTCGGACTTCCCGCGCGCTCTCCGCTTCCACCC
>NZ_JAAKZZ010000940.1 GCF_011045075.1 Streptomyces boncukensis | reverse complement strand
GGAGGAGGGCGGACGGGGGGCAGGCCCCGTGTCCGCCGCGGCCCCGGAGCCCTCAGCGGGGGAGACGGCGGAGCCCGGGCGGCCCGGCGAGCCCGGGGAGCCCGGCGAGCCCGGGGAGCCCGGCGAGCAGGCCGGGGAGACCCGCGAGACGGTGGGGCTGCGGGTGCACCGGGCCGGGATGGACGAACAGGCGGGCCGGTAGGGGTGCGGGCCCGTACCGCGATCGTGTGCGCCGTCGCGGACCAGGGAGTCGCCGCGCTCACCAATATCGCGGTCCTCGTCGTCGCCGCGCGGCAGTCCAGCGTGTCCGGGTTCGCGGTGTTCTCCGTCGTCTACACCGTCTTCACCGTCCTCCTCGGCCTGTCCACCGCCTATGTGGGCCAGGCCCTGGTGCTGGAGAAAGGGGAGGGGACGGGGGAGGAGCGTACGGTCGGCGCTGCGTGCGTCTCGGCGGTCGGCTTCGGGGCGCTCGCCTCCGCCGCCGCGGGGGTGCCCGCCGCCGCGGCGCTGTGGGCGGTGGGCGGGGACACGCCGCGGGCGCTCGCGGTGCTCGGCCTCGTGCTGCCCGTCGTCCTCACCCAGGACGTCGCCCGGTACGCCTTCTCGGCGCTCCGGCTCCCGCAGCACGCGCTCGGCTCCGACCTGGTGCGGCTCGCCGCCGCGCTGCCCGCGCTCGCCGTCCAGCCGGCGGGCTCGGGCGCGGCGCGGCTGATCGCCGTGTGGGGGCTGTCCGCGCTGCCGGCCCTCGCCCTCTCGCTGGGGCTGCTGGCGCGGCGCACACGCGGCGCCGGGCGGCCCGACGTACGGCGCTATCTGCGGCGCGGCCACCTCGGGCAGCGGTTCGCCGTCGAGTTCGGGGTGGGCAACGCGGGCACCCAGCTCGCGGTGATCGGGCTCGGGCTGCTCGCCAGCCCGCTCGCGGTCGGTGCGCTGCGCGGGGCCGCCACGCTGTACGGGCCGATGAACGTGCTGTTCAACGCCGCCACCGGGTTCGGCCCCCCGCTGCTGAACCGGGCCGGGAGCCCGGCCCGTTCGGCGCGCGCCGCGTTCACGGCCGGGACCGTGCTCGCCGGGGCCGCCGGCTGCTGGACGGTCGCGCTGACGCTGCTGCCCGGCGCCTGGGGCCGCGAACTCCTCGGGGACACCTGGGACAACGCCTCCCGGCTGCTGCCCGCCACCGGCAGCCAGTACGCGGCGATGGCGCTGGGCACCTGCGGGCTGCTGACGCTGCGGGTGCTGCGCCCGCGCACCACGCTCCCGATCCAGCTGGTCTTCTCCCTCCTCTCCGTCGGCAGCATGCTGGCCGGATACGCGCTCGGCGGGGTGCTCGGCGCCGCCTGGGGGCTGTGCGCCGGGTCGGCGGCGAAGGGCGCGGCGGCCTGGATCCGGGCCGTGCGCGTGGTGCGTACGGGCCCGCAGCTCAGCGCTGCTGCCCCGCACGCCCCGGCCTGTCTCTTATACACCTCTGACGCTGCCGACGGACCTTCGAGTGTCGATGTCGTGGCGC
>NZ_JAAKZZ010000093.1 GCF_011045075.1 Streptomyces boncukensis | reverse complement strand
CCCCCGACACCCCCGACGGCTTCACCCTGACCGACCCCCGTATCACCGAGTCCAGCGGACTCGCCGCGAGCCGTGCGCACCAGCACATCTACTGGACGCACAACGACTCCGACGACGGCCCGTACGTCTACGGGGTGGACGGCCGCACCGGCAGGACCGTCGCCACCGTCACGCTGCGCGGCATCAGCCCGCGTGACGTGGAGGCCATTTCGGTCGGCCCGGACGGCAACGTGTACGTCGGGGACATCGGCGACAACTTCCACGGCAAGTGGCCCGAGGTGTGGATCTACCGCTTCCCCGAACCCGAGCGGCTGCGCAAGAACATCACGGTGACCCCCACCCGCTACACCGTGCGGTACGCGGACGGCCCGCGCGACGCCGAGTCGCTGATGGTCCATCCGAAGTCGGGCCGGGTCTATATCGTCAGCAAGAGCGACAAGGGCCGGGGCGCCATCTACGCCGGGCCGAAGGAGCTGTCGCCGAGCGGGGTGAACACCTTCTCGCGGCTCGCGAAGACCGATGTGTTCGCGACGGACGGCGCGTTCTCGCCGGACGGGACACGGCTGGTGCTGCGCAGCTACTTCAGCGCGCGGATGTACGAGTGGAAGCGCGGCGGCAAGCCGCCGGAGGCGGTGGGCACGGTCTCGGTGCCGTTCCAGCGGCAGGGCGAGTCGGTGACGTTCACCCGGGACGGACGGACGCTGATGCTCGGCTCGGAGGGGGAGAACAGCAAGGTGGAGCCGGTCGCGCTGCGGGGGAGGCAGCGGCCGGACAACGTGCGCCGCGCGGAGCCGGACTCGGACTCCGACAGCTCCAAGGGCGAGGGCACCAGCTCCGGGGCCGCCACCGGGAACGAGGGCACCGACGGCAGGCTGATCCTGGCCGGCGTCACCTTCGCGGTGGCCCTCGGCCTCTGGCTCACCCTCCGCCGGGTCTTCCGCCGCCGGGACTGAGGGCCGCGCCCCTGACGGGCGCTCGGTCACACCCGGGCGGCAATCAGCCGTTCGATTCCGTCCAGCAGGGCCGCGACCCCGAACCGCATCGTCTCCTCGCCCGACATCGAGAAGGCGTCCTCCGGCAGCTCCGCGAGCCGCGGATAGGCGCCGGTCTCCATCGCCCGCACCAGATACGGCTCCTGCGCCGACCAGAACTCCTCGTCCGTCACGCCGGACTGCTGCGCCGCCTGCTGGTACAGCACATGGGAGCGCGCGGCGCCCACGACCAGGTTGTCGAGGGCGACGACGACGGCGACCCGCTCCTGCCCCGTGAGCCCCAGGCCCTCCAGGCCCTCCAGCGCGTAGTGGAGGTCGGCCAGCGAGTTGGGGCCGAGGACCGGCCGCGCCTGGTTGACCTGGAGGAGCCAGGGGCTGGTGATGTACAGCTCCCAGGAGCCGAGGGCGACCCGCTCCAGGGTGGCGCGCCAGTCCTCGCTGCCGGGCGGCGGCGCGTCCGCGGCCCCGCCGGGCTCGTAGACCTGGTCGACCATCAGGTTGATCAGCACGCTCTTGCCGGGCACGTAGCGGTAGAGGGACATCGTGCCGACGCCGAGCTCGGTGGCGACCTTCCGCATGGACAGCGCGGCGAGCCCCTCGCGGTTGGCGAGGCGGATGGCCGCGCTGACGATCTGGTCGAGGGTGAGCGCGGGCTTCGGGCCGCGGCTGGGACGGGGTCCGCGCTCGGTGCCCCACAGCAGGTCGAGACTGCGGATCAGCCAGGAGAGGTCCTCGTTCCGTTCCGTGCTCATGCGTCGGCCATCCTTAATTTCCTTGCGTCCATCTGCGTAGGCTGTACGCTTTTCAATATGAGTACAGCGTACTTAGTTACGGACTCATGGGGAACACGCCCCAAGGGAGGGAGGGTGCATGACCGCATCCGGATATTCCGTGGAAGCCGAGGGCCTGCTCAAGACGTACGGTGACAAGCGGGCGCTCGACGGATTCGACCTCGCGGTGCCCAGCGGCACCGTCTACGGGCTGCTGGGGCCGAACGGCGCGGGCAAGACCACTGCCGTCCGCATCCTCACCACGCTCATCCGGCTCGACGGCGGCTGGGCCCGCGTCGGCGGGCACGACGTGAGCACCGAGCCGCGCCAGGTGCGCCGCCGGATCGGGCTCACCGGGCAGAACGCGGCGGTGGACGAGATCATCACCGCGCGGCAGAACCTGGAGATGTTCGGCAGGCTGTTCCACCTCAGCGCCGCGCGGGCCCGTCGGCGCGCCGAGGAGCTGCTGGAGCAGTTCACCCTGACCGAGGCGGCCGACAAGCAGCCGAAGGACTTCAGCGGCGGTATGCGGCGCCGCCTCGACCTGGCCTCCAGCATGATCCTCGCCCCCGAGGTGCTGTTCCTCGACGAGCCCACGACGGGGCTGGACCCGCGGGGCCGCAGCGAGGTCTGGGACGCCGTGCGCTCGCTCGCCGAGGGCGGCACGACCGTGGTGCTGACCACGCACTATCTGGACGAGGCCGACAAGCTCTCCGACCGTATCGCCGTGGTCGACCAGGGGCGGAATGTCACGGAGGACACCCCGGCCGGCCTGAAGCGGGCCATCGGCGGTGACCGCATCGAGGTGGTGGCGGCCGAGGCCGCCGACCTCCCGGCCGTGGCCAAGACGGTGGCGCGGGTGGCATCGGGCGGCGCCGAGCCGGAGACGGACGCCGAGGAGCGGCGGGTGCACGCGCCCGTGGCCGACCGGGTGCCCGCGCTCACCGAGGTGGCGCGCAGCCTGCAGGACGCGGGGGTCACGGTCGAGGACATCGGCCTGCGGCGCCCGACGCTGGACGAGGTCTTCCTGACCCTGACGCAGCAGAGCGAGGACAAGAGCGAGGCCAAGAGCGAGGACAAGGAGGAGAGCGCCGCATGAGCGATACTCTCGCCCCCGAGGAGCGCCGTGCGTACTGGGCGGTGGTCGACTGCTGGACCATCGTCCGCCGCGATCTGACGCACCTGGTCAAGCAGCCCTCGCTGGTCGCCTGGCAGCTCGGCTTCCCGATCGTCTCGGTGCTGCTCTTCGTCTACGTCTTCGGCAGCTCCATGGACGTGGGGGAGGGCGTGGAGTACAAGGACTTCGCGCTGCCCGGCATGTTCGCGATGACGATGTCCTTCGGCTTCATGAACACCGCGATAGCCGTGGTCGTCGACAAGGAGCGCGGGGTCACGGACCGCTTCCGCTCGATGCCGATGTCGCCCTCCGCCGTGGTGACGGGGCGCGGGGTGTCGGACATCCTGCACGCCGCGCTCGACCTGGCGGTCCTGGCGGTCATCGCACTGGTGATCGGCTGGCGCTCGGACGGCTCGCTGCTGGGCACGCTGTACGCGTTCGCGCTGCTCCTGCTGCTGCGCTTCTCGCTCATCTGGATCGGGGTGCTGCTGGGCCTGCTGACGCCGAACCAGGAGTCGGCGGGCAACCTGTTCGCTGTGGCCTTCCCGTTCGCCATGATCTCCAGCGTCTTCACCCCGCCGTCGGCGATGCCGGACTGGCTGGGTGCGATCGCGATGTGGAACCCGGTGTCGGCCACGGCCAACGAGATCCGCGAGCTGTACGGGAACCCGCTGCCGCTGGGGGACAGCTGGATCGAGCAGCACTCGGCCCTGATGGCGGTGGTCTGGCCGCTCATCATCACGGCGATCTTCCTGCCGCTGGCGGTCCGCAAGTTCCAGAACCTGAGCCGGTGACGGCGAACGGCGCGGGCGGGGCGCCGCCGGCTACTCCCCCACCAGCCGGAGCTCGTAGTGGACGGAGCGGTCCAGCATGAGGGCGTAGCCGAGCGGCGCGGCGAGGCCCTGGGTGAACGGATATCTTCGGGCGAGGCGGCGCGCGGCGTGCCGGGACTCCGGCCCCCGCAGCCGCCGGGCCCGCGCCTTCATCGGCGCCCCCGTCGGCGTGCCGTCCAGCGACGCGGGCGTGATCTCCACCTCGGGATACCGGTCGAGGTGCTGGTTGCGCCGGTCCCGGGCGTGGGTGCGGACGTACGCGTGGTCGCCCTCGACCGCGATCCGCGCGGTGCGGCCGACGGGCGTGCCCTCACGCGCGAACGCCGTCAGCCGCACCCTTCGCTCCCGGGCGAAGAGCCGGAGTCCGGTGGTGGGAGTGCTCATGCGTGCCGCGTACCCGGTCGGCGCGAGCCCGACGCCCCCACACCGCCGTCCGGCCTACAGCTTGTCGATCACGTAGTCGACGCAGGCCGTCAGCGCCTCGACGTCCGCGGGCTCGACGGCCGGGAACATCGCGATCCGCAGCTGGTTGCGGCCCAGCTTGCGGTACGGCTCGGTGTCCACGATGCCGTTGGCCCGCAGCGCCTTGGCGACGGCTGCGGCGTCGACGCTGTCGTCGAAGTCGATCGTGCCGACGACGGCGGAGCGCTGGGCCGGGTCGGCGACGAACGGGGCGGCGTGCTTGTGGTCCTCGGCCCAGCCGTACAGCGTGCGCGCTGAGGTGGCGGTGCGGCGGACCGCCCAGTCCAGCCCGCCCTGCCCGTTGATCCACTCCAGCTGCTCGTTGAGCAGGAAGAGGGTGGTGAGGGCCGGGGTGTTGTACGTCTGGTTCTTGCGGGAGTTGTCGATGGCGGTCTTCAGGTCGAGGAACGCCGGGATGTGCCGGTCCGAGGCGGCGATGCGCTCGGCGCGCTCGATCGCGGCGGGTGAGAAGACCGCCAGCCACAGCCCGCCGTCGGCGGCGAAGGACTTCTGCGGCGCGAAGTAGTACACGTCGGTCTCGGCGATGTCGACGGGCAGGCCGCCGGCCCCGGACGTCGCGTCCACCAGCACCAGCGCCCCCGGGTCCGCTGCGGACACCCGCTTGAGCGGCATGGCGACGCCGGTCGAGGTCTCGTTGTGGGTCAGCGCGTACACGTCGATGCCGGTCTCGGCGCGCGCGGCGGGATGGGTGCCCGGGTCGCTCTTGATCACGCTCGGTTCGCCCAGCCAGGGCGCCTGCTGGGCGGCCTTGGCGAACTTGGAGGAGAACTCGCCGAAGGACAGATGCTGCGACCTGGAGTCGATGAGGCCGTGGGTCGCCACGTCCCAGAACGCGGTGGTGCCGCCGTTGCCGAGCACGACCTCGTACCCCTCGGGCAGCGAGAACAGCTCGCGTACGCCCTCGCGCACCCGTCCGACCAGGTCCTTCACGGGAGCCTGGCGGTGCGAGGTGCCGAGGAGGGACGTACCGGTGGCGGCCAGGGCGCTGAGCGCCTCGGTCCGCACCTTGCTGGGACCCGAGCCGAAGCGACCGTCGGCGGGCTTGATGTCAGCGGGAATCTGGAGATCAGCCACGAGACGAAGCCTAGTCGCAGCCGCAAGACCGCAAACCGCCGAGTCCGGTGCGTGAGATGACCGTCACTCTGCGCAGTGGATCAGGAACCCAGGGCTGCCGGCCCCAGGGGCGCTGTCAGCGGCGCTGCCTACGATGAGAGGGTGACTGATCGCAGACCTGGCCCCGGGGACGTACGCCGTATAGCCCTCTCCTTCCCCGAGACGGCGGAGAAGCTGGCCTGGGGCATGCCCACCTTCCGCGTCGCCGGGAAGATGTTCGTGACGATGCCGGACGACGAGACGTCGTTCGCCGTCCGCTGCCCCCGCCTGGAGCGCGAGGAGCTGATCCTGGCCGAGCCGGAGAAGTTCTGGGTCCCGCCGCACGAGTTCTCCTCGTCCTGGGTCCGGGCCCGGCTGGCGGCCCTGGAGGACCTGCGCGAGCTGGAGGACATCCTCCGCGACTCCTGGCAGCAGGCGGCCCCGCCGAGGCTGCTGGAGGCGGGGTGACCCTTGTCAGGGGGTGAACCTGTCGTGCGGCGTGGCGCGCTCCCACACGGCGTCGAAGGCGGAGCGGCAGAGCGCGGCGGCCGACGGCTCGCTGGAGTCCTCCACTGCGACCCACGCGCCGTCTCCGGAGAAGTGGTTCCAGCGGATCACACGATCGTCGAACAGCCAGTAGTCGTTCCCCGGCAGCGCGAGGTCCGAAGCCTGCGGCCGAGGAAGCCAGCGGACCTTCTCACCTGCGTGGATGTTCACCGCTGCGTTGGCGTGCATATGGCGGATGCAGTCGCTCACCGGCTCGGACACGACTCGCGCACGCCGTACGACGACCCCACGAGCGACCGCGCCGGAGATCGTCTCGACCCATGGCGCCCAGAAGTCGGAGGCAGGATTGGTATCGGCGCGGCCGGTACGGAGCCACGTGCCGAACATTTCGGCTTCTTCCCTGATCGCGTAGTGGTCCCGCATCTGCAGGAAGACGGCGGACCGGTGGCAGTCGGCGATCAGATCGGCGAACGGAGGAGCGTCGCTTGGCGTCACGCTGTCTCCCTACTCCATGAGTGAGTTCAGGGGCTGTCATGGGCTGGGCCAACCCGGGCATCGCACCGGACGCGCGTCGGCTCCGGTGCGGGGGCAGGTGAGCAGAGCCCGGACCAGGATGCCGCCGCTGGTGTAGAGGCCGACATAGGCGTCCTGGCGGAGCTTCAGGTGCTTGAGCGCGCACGCCAGCTCGTGCTGCGGGACGCGCCCCGAGACGGTGACGGCCCCGTCCAACTCCCGCTCCAGCCAGCGGTAGGCGTCCTCGACGGTGCCGTAAGCGCCTCTGTGGAGGGCCACGGGCTTCACGAACCACGCGGTCAGCTCGCGGGGCATCACGGCCGCGTTCGGGTCCCGGGCCTGTCCGTCGGGCGGGACCGAACTGCCGTTCCACGCGAAGGCGTGCCAGTGGGGGTGGGGTTCGGGCATGGTGCACCTCGTTGACCGCCCCGGCGCCCGCGTGAGCGCCGGGGCTTGCGTGCGTGGGGGCTACGATCGACCGCACCCGTCGCCACGGCCGCAGTCGGGGTGGGGGTCGGGTTCGGTAGGCTCGTCGTCCTCGGGGTCGACGAGCAGGGCTAACGGTGAACTCATCGTCGTGACCTCCTTGCTGGGGATTCCGGGGCCCGTCCCTGGCCGGTCGAATGCCACTTCTGCGCGGCCGGGGCGGGGGCTCATGGGTCGGTCAGGGAACGTCGATCACCGCTGCGCGCTCGCACCGTCCCGGCACCGTGGGCATGCGCAGACGGGCCAGCGGTCGGATGCGAGCGGCTTGCACGCGGAGTACGGGATCGTCCGGACCGATACGCTCTCGGCCGAACGGCTGCCGTCCCTGACGCGGTACACGCGCAGGACGAGTGCGGGCTTCTCGGACGCCGTCACGCCCGGCCCTCCGGGTCGTGCGGATGCAGCCGGATCTCATGGGCGCACTCGGCCGCGTAGCGCGTGTCCCCGGCGTCGAGGGCGGCCTGCAACTGGCGGTCGAGAGCACCGCACACGTCACAGCCCGGGACGGGGCGGGCTTCCAGGAGCCACGGTTCGAGGGGGAGCACGATGGGCGGGGCGGAGTAGCGCGTGGGTTCGGTCATGTGATTTCCCCTTCCTGGGGATAATTCTCAACCGTTCCCGGGTAGCTAGGCAGCCTTAGTTACGTTGTCGCATAAAGTGGTGGGTGTGGGATGGCGCGCGCGTTCACATAGGCTACGGGCGTGTGGTTCGGAAATCGTCCGCCCACCCCTGGAGCAACGAGCGTGCATCGTCACCTTCCCTGGCGTTCTCCGCGAAGAACTCGAAGAGTCTGGTGTAGTGCTGTACGTCTCGTGGGTCGCGCAGGACGACTCTTCCGGTGAAGAGCTCGATGGTGACGAGGTGTTGGTCGTATACCGTGAATGTGTGATACGGGACCTGCGGAATGTGCGCAGTCAAGGGGATCACTGATACGGAGACAGCCGGGAGCTGGGACAGGGAGATCATGCGGTCGATCTGCAGGGCCATGGTCTGCGGCTCGCAGAGTTGCCAGCGCACTGCGGACTCGGTCAGTAGGAAGTCGAGCCGTACATGGGGCTCGTGGAGAACGGCTTGACGTTCCAGTTTGAGAGCGATAGTCCGTGATATGTCCCCTTCGACCGGATCCACCGGTGGGGACATCGCCTGACGCATGTACTCGGGGGTCTGGAGCAGTCCCGTAGGGATCGCGGGCAGAAAGTAGCCGACGCGGGTGGCATCCGCTTCGAGTGCGGCGAGTTCGCGTTGCCGGTGGTGCAGGCCGCGCCGGACAGAGGCCCGTACATCTTCGTATTCGGCATTGGCTGTGAGGGCGAGTTGGCGCAACTCGTCAGTGGTCTCCGCATCCACCCCGAGAGCGGCGAGCATCTGCTGAACGTCGACGGCGGTCGGCAGTGTTTTTCCGTTCTCAATGCGCGAGACCTTGCTCTGCGACATACCGCACCGGGCGGCCAGGCGTTCCCCGGACAGCCCAGAAGCCCTGCGCAGGTCGCGCAGGGCTGTGGCGAGAGTGTGCCGGTCTCTTCCCGCCTGACTGGGGTCCAGAGTCAAGCTCTCACGTACTCCTCGAAGGGCACCGACGCGGAGACGGCGAGCTTGCGGGCGGCTACATACGGGGCTGGGTCGCCCTCGTACAGCTTGCGCGAGGTTTGCGTGCCGACGGCGTCGTAGTGCATGAGGACGACCTTCGAATCGTCGAAGAGCCAGAAATCCTGCCGGGGCAGGCCCGGGTTCTCCTGGTGAGTGAGGTCCAGGATCCTGATGTCCTCCCCCGCCTGCGAGGTGAAGGCGTAGACGGCCATCTCGTAGCGCAGGTAGTCCGTGAGCGGTTGTGTCAGGACGTGGACGCGACCGATGGTGCGGCCGGTGTCGCGGAAGGCGCGCACCCTAGTGAGCCAGGTGTCGTGCGGGGGGATGTCCAGCCTTCCGGTTTCCAGGAAGCGCGCGAATTCCTCCGACTCGCTAGCGACGCCGTACGCCGGGAGCGTTTCCAGCCGCCAGGCGTCCCGCTCGTAGGCGTCGAAGAAGCGACGCCAGTCGTCACCATCCAAGCGCATGGGCAGCCTCGCGCAGTACGTGTTCGGGTACCTCCACCACGGATTCTCCCTCGGGCGTGGCACGGGCAACGTCGTAGCCCTGCACAGCGATGGTGCCGCGGTCGGTGACGAAGACGGTCGGGCAGTCGTCCCGACCGCACGGCGGCTCGTCGCCGTCAGCGCGACCGTCGCTGCACGACCCGCCCGCGATGACACGTAGCTCCATGTCGTCTCCTCGTCTCTGTGAGTGAACTCAGCAGGAACGGTAGGAGGGGCGGTGTGCCCAGGCAACTGCTATGCACGTGTCCGCATAGATGGGTGGTTCCCTGCGGTGGTGCCGACCAGGCGTTGGGGGAAGGCTGGAAGCGGGGTGCGGGACGTGAGGCGAAGTGCGGTGCGCCCTGACCGGGGTGCGCCGAGTATTCCCGGGCGACGGCATCGTGATCCGCATTTCGGCCAGGGGCGTGTGCGTGAACCAGGAGGAGCGAGATGTCTGGGATGACAAGCTTGCGTCTGCAGAGCTGGTGTCCGCCAGGGCGAACATCACTCAGCCCAGTGAGGTCGCCCAGTACGTGAAGACCTTCGAGACCCTGGGCAGCATGGCTGTATACGGAGAGGACGCACGCAAGCTCATCGTGGAGGCCGCCGAGGCAGTGAGGGAGTGATCTCTCTGCCACCCTGCGTCGAGGGCGGTTTGAAACCGGCGGTCGAGAGCGCCGCATACGTCGCAGCCCGGCGCTGTCCATGCTCGGCACGCAGAGAACGGGGGTTGGAGCGCGTTACGAGCTTTCCCGTCTTTTCTCATGGAGACAGGGGTGCAGGGTCGACCCAGGCACCCAGCACGGCAACGCTGAGTTGATCAGCCTCTGATGAAGGGACCAGGCCATGGCCCGACAACTGCGGTTCGACGGCGCGGGCAGCGGTGACCCCGAGGACGTCGCCCAGCTCCAGCACCTTCAGGAGGACAAGGTGCCGATCGTGGTGCCGCGCACCGCGCGGACCGAGTTCGGCCCGCGCGATCGGGACACCGAGCCGCGCATCCTCGCCCCGGACCAGTTCGCTCGCCTCTTCGAGGACTTCCAGCACAGCGCGTGGCACCTGGAGATGCGCCGTGGGTACGCGGTCGATCGGGCCCAGGCCACCTACGCCCAGTTCACCCGGGGCGAGGCCCCGACGTGGAACATGGAATCGCCCTGGGCCCGCACCATCAGTGCCAAGACGCAGGACGGCGCGGTCGTCGGCCGCGTCCGCATCGTCGACAACCCGCCGACCGAGGGGCAGCTGTACCTCCTGGCGCACGCCGAGCACAACGACGCGTTGGGCGAGGACGTTCGCAACATGTGGCGCGAGGACGCGAAGCGGGTCGGTCTGCCGGACGAGGACTTCTGGATCTTCGACTCGTACATCGTCGCCCTGTGCCTCTTCGACGACGATGACACTCTCACAGGGGCCGAACTGGTCACGGACCCGGCCCGTGTCAACCAGTACAACCGAGTGCGGGATATCGCGCAGCACTACGCCGTTCCGTACGAGGCTTTCGCGCTGACCGCGCGGAAGGAGTAGGCAAGGCGTCCCGTCGGGAGGACGGCGGATGGCTGCGGTCCTCGTTCTGGTGACAGCCCTGGCGGCTGGTGCCGCTACTGCTTCACCGTGCGGGAATCCGGCCCGTCTTGGCGGTGTGGAGCAGCGCGCCGAGGGCCGTGGGGGTGATGGCCAGGACCGTGTTCGGAGCGTCGCTTTCGCGGAGGAGTATCGCGTGGGGGCTATGGGCGAGTTCGACGGAGGCCGAGCCCTCTGCATCCGTGGAGTGTGACGACTTCCGCCGTCTGACCGGCCGCGTGAGCTCGATGCAGGAACCTCCTTCGACGTCAGAGGAGAATGATGACTTCTGCCAGAGCGCGATGGGTACTTCCCCGCTCCTAGAGTTCATGGTCCACCTTCTTGATGAAGTCACGAGTGCGGTCAGCCGAGAGGGCTGCGCGCTCAGCCGTGTCGATAGCGCTGTGATACTTGGCGAGCAGGGCTTCCGCGTCTATGAGTACCGGGTTCGGTACGTCCAGGTGCACCGTGTCCAGTTGCGGTACGGGTCCATGGAAGTAGTCCGTAGACGTGCCCGCGTTCGGGATGCCGCCGACGGAGAACGGGACAACACGAATCGTCACGTTCTCTCGTTCCGAGCTCTCCAGGAGCTGACGGAGCTGGCCTTTGAGTACCGCCCGCCCACCGAACTGCATCCGCAACGCTGCCTCGTGCATCAGAAAGGTGCACTGGGGAGGAACCGGGCGGTCCAGGACGTCCCTGCGCTTCATGCGGTGTGACAGCAGGCGTCGCACCAGTGCGGGATCGGGGCTGGGCCGGGCGGTGGCGAAGACGGCCTTCGCGTACTCCTCTGTCTGGAGAAGTCCGGGGACGTGCATCATCAGCACGCACCGCAAAGCGACCGCGTGATGCTCTACCTCGGCGAGGTCGATCGCCCCGGTAGCCAGCGATCCCCGGTACTCGTCCCACCACCCGTGGGCGCGCTCGACCGCCATGTCCGCGAGGGCGGCGACGTATGCCTGATCTGTGCAGTCGTACGTGTCGGCGAAGACTCTGACGCGATCCGCGCTCACGCCAACGCGGCCCGCCTCGGAGTTGCTGATCAATGTGCCGCCTACGCCCAGGCGTTCGGCTGCCTGCGCCACAGTCAGCCCTGCATGCTCCCGCATCTTGCGCAGCTCGGCACCGAGCCGCCGTTGCCTGACTGTTGGGGTCGACCTCGCGGGCACTGGATCTCCTCACCTGCCAGCTCTCCTGTACGCGACTCTACGCGGGAGATGGATTTTCCGAATCTGACGCATGGGTGCGTCATCTCATGTACGGTCAGTCACTGTACAGCGACAGCGCGCCAGTGAACCCGCAGTGCAGCCGCGCCCGTTGGCGCGGCCGAGCCACGGTGGCGCCCACGTGAGACTGGAGGACGTCATGAACGAAGCGATCCCTGCCACCTACCGACTCACCGCCCCCAACATCCCCGGAACGGCGAAGGTCGCCCGCGACATGGTGGCCGCGCTCACGCAGGCCACCGGGCATCCCGCGCTCGCGGACACCGCACGGCTGCTCGTCT
Organism: Streptomyces boncukensis; assembly: GCF_011045075.1. Taxonomy (GTDB): domain Bacteria; phylum Actinomycetota; class Actinomycetes; order Streptomycetales; family Streptomycetaceae; genus Streptomyces; species Streptomyces boncukensis. The sequence goes on along the minus strand of NZ_JAAKZZ010000093.1, from coordinate 7,319 downwards.
CCGAGGTCGTGTCCAACGTGCACCTGCACACCGACGTGCCCACTCTCCAGCTCGCCGCAAGCGTCAGCGGCGACCCCGTGCTCGTGTCCGTCGAGGACCGGGAGATCGCCGGGGCGCCGCCCCTCGTACGGACCGTGCCCGAAGGCGAACGCGGGCGCGGGCTCCTCCTCGTGCGCGAGTGCGCCAAGGCGTGGGGTGTCACCCGCTGGCCGGACAGCAAGCGGGTCTGGTTCGAGCTGTACGACAACCCGGCGTAGCCTCCGGTCGGCTGATCTCGGCCGTGTGACGCGGCCCGTTGCCGCCGTCTCCGCGAACTCCCGCGCACGCGGGGCGAGGAGTCCTTACGCTGCTGTCGACCCGGCTCCGGCGAGGAGGTCACCGTGGCAGAGCCGTACGCCTTCACCATCGGGGAACTGACGCTCATCCGGAACGCCGGGCGCGACACGTCCTGGCTGCGGGGCACGGTGCTGATGCCGGAGGGGACCCCCTCCGAGGAGGTCGTCCTGATCGACTCGGGTCTGGTGAAGGTGACCCGCGCGGCGGAGAACGGTTACACCAGCGTGCTGGCCGTGCGCGGCCCCGGTGAGCTGCTGGGCGAACTGTCGTGCCTGGACGGCAGGCCGCGCTCGGCCACCGTGACGGCGATGGAGAGCGTACGGGGCACCGTCGTGTCCGGGGAACGCTTCCGCAGGCTGCTGGCCGCTCGGGGCGACCTGTCGCTGGCCGTGCTCCGCAGCGTCACAGCCCGGCTGCGCGACGCGGACCGGCTGCGGGCCGAACACGGCGCGTTCCCCGCCGGAGTACGGGTCGCACGGGTGCTGCACGAGATGGCCCTGCGGTACGGCGAGGCCGTGGACGGCATGCCGGGGGCCCTGGCGGTACGGGTCAACCAGCAGGAGCTGGCCGGGGCTGCCGGCACCTCACGGGAGTCCCTGGTGCGCGCCTTCGCGGACCTGGAACGCGACGGGCTGATCGTCCGTCGGCGCGGCCGGACCCTGGTCACCGACCCGGCCGGGCTGGGCAGTTGGCTGGGTGGCTGACCGCTCCCTGCTCCCTGCTCCGCGCCCCGTCCCGGACGGCCCGACTACGCCGGAACGCGCAGCCCGCCTACGGAAAGGTGGCGAACTGCGTCATCTGACGCGGTGCGACGCTCATCCCGCTGATACCTCTGGTCACACGGACGGACCGAGGCGGTGACAGGGGGCTCGGGTCCGGGGGAGGGCTGCCCGGTCCGTCCGTTCCGCGCCCGGCAGGAAAGAGGAGAGCGAGATGCCGGTCAAACACGAGTACTACGCCATCCTGGTCGTCGACATCGAGCAGTTCGGACGGCGCCGCAACCCGGTCCAGTCGTGGCTGCGGGAGCAGCTCTACGAGATCCTGGACGAAGCCTTCGACGGAGCCGGCATCGACCACCGTGCCGGTCCCGCACCGGTGGACCGCGGGGACGGACTGTTCTGGCTGCTGCCGGGGTCGGTGCCCAAGGAGGACCTGACCGGTCCGTTCGTCGACCAGCTGCGCCAGGGCCTGCGGGCCCACGCGCGGACCAGCAACGCCGAGGGCGCGCTGCGGCTGCGCGTGGCGCTGCACGGCGGCGAGGTCGGCGCCGACGGGCGGGGCTGGGTCGGTGCGGACCTGAACACCGCCTGCCGGATGGTGGACCACCAGCCGCTGCGGGAGGCGCTGGCCGCGGCCGAGGGCGCCGAACTGGTGGTGGCCGTCTCGGACGAGTGGCACCGCAAGGTGATCAGTCACGGCTACCCCGGCATCGAGCCGGCGGACTACCGGCCGGTGCGGTTCGACGCCAAGGAGATCCGGGCCGAGACGGTCTGGCTGCGGGTGCCCGGCCACCCCCTCCCGGCCGGCCCGGAGGGCGCCCCGGAACCCGCGCCCGCTCGTACGGCCGTCGCCGCCTCCGCCGCGGCGGAGGCGACGCCGCACGTGCCGCCCCAGCCTCCGTACTCCCACAACTCCGGTATCGGGCAGTGGAACGGGGACAACGAGGGCGGCGTCGTCATCGCCCACGGCCCGGTGACCCAGTACCACGGCGGCAGCAGACCGGACGGCGAGGCGGCCCCGGCGCGGGAACAGCAGCTGCGCGAGGAGCTGGAGCGGCTCCGGGCTCTGCTCAAGTCCGCGCAGGAGAACCAGGAGATCGACACGGGGACCTACCAGGACGCGTCCCGGCAGCTGGACACGGCGGACGAGGTGGCCGACCAGGAGGACGAGGAGGGCAGGGGCCGGCTGCTGCGGTCGCTGACCATGTTCGGGGCGCTGGTCACCGGGGTCGGCTCCGTCGCCGAAGCGGTGCAGCGGCTGCTCGGCACGCTGCGGGGTGGACAGTGACGGTGCCCAAGGAGTACACGGTGTCCAGCAACTCCGGCATCGGGGCGCTGACCGGGAACATCAGCCACGGCGGGGTCGGCGTCGTGCACGGCGACGTCGTCAACCACTATGCGACCGACCCGGAAGCCGGGCCCGCGCAGCTGTTCACCGAGGGCCTGCGCGCTCTGAGCGCAGGCATGCGAGGACAGGCCGAGGCCCTGATCGGGCAGGCGATACAGCGCGGCCACGAGTCGGCCGAGGTCTCCTACTACTGGGCGCTGTCCCTCACCAGCCGCCGCTCGCCGGAGGATCTCACCGACGAGGACTGGCACAAGCTCCGCACCGCCCTGGAGCGGGCCATCGGCACCCGCTCGTCAGGTCAGGACACGGCGGGCTGTGTGGCCGCGGCACGTCTCACCGACGATCTGCTGCGGGCCGCGGTGAGCCCGGAGTCGCTCACCCAGGCCGGCCGGCGGCTCGACGTGCACGAGCGGCTGCGCGGCCTGCCCGCCGAGCGCCGCGGCGAACTGCGCGACCATCTGCGCTACGTGATGCAGCGGGTGCAGGGCTACCGGACCAGCGAGGAGGACGAGGAGGAGATCCGCACGCGGCGGAAGGCCGACTACCGGGCGGAACGGGTGCCGCTGTTCTTCACCCCCGACCCGCTGCCGCTCCGGCCGCCGGACCAGCCGTCCAGATCCATGTGGCCGGAGGACCGGAACACCCTCCAGGCTCTGCTGTGGAGCGCCGGTGCGCTGTTCGCCCTCGGGCTGGTGATCCTGATCGTGCTGCTCACCTCCGCGGAGGACGACCAGATGGCCGCTGTGGCGGTTCTCGGTCTGATCGCCGCCATTCCCGGCGTGGTGCTGCTGCTCCGCCACGGCCCGGCCGAGATACGGCGCCGGGCGCGGCAGGCCCGCCGCCCCGCCTGGGCCCGCGAGCGGCGGCCCGCCCCGCCGTACACGGTGGGCCCGCAGATGGGAGGGCCGGCGGCGGCCGTACGGGCGGCGGTCGGTGCGCCCGGACCGGCCACGCACACCGCGCAGTTCGGGGCGTTTCGTGCGCGGCTGGCTGTGATGGCCGAGGCCCGGTTCGCCGAGGTGCGGCCGCCCGCCCTGCCGAACCCCGCCGCCTGGCAGCAGCTGACCCACCAGGTGCAGCACGACCTGGCCGACGAGCTGGCGTTCCGGTACTGGACCGTCGGCAAGCCCGAGGGGCTGGACTGGCTGCTGCAGATGCGGGCCCGGCAGACCGTACGGGAGTGGGGCGCGGGCCGGCTGGCAGCGTCCGCGGTCACCACCCCTTACCAGCGGTGGCAGGGCGCCCGGAAGGGCATGCTGTTCACCTCCGCCGCCGTGCTGCTGGTGCTGCTTCCGGCGCTGGCGGGCTCCTCCGGACTGGGGCTGCTGGTCGGGGCGGTGTGGGCGGCTGCCCTCGCCGGTGGCGTGAACCTCTTCCAGCGGACCGTGGAACTGTCCCTCGTGCAGGACGAGCAGCGGCAGTACGCCGAGGACCAGCGGGCCCATGGACAGTGGTCCGCCTATCTCGCCGCGCACCGCCCCGCCGACACCGAACTGGCCCGCTGGCTCGACCTGGACAAGCGCCATCTGCTCCGGGACGTCCTGGGCGAGCACCGGATGGAGCACCGCGACATCCTGTTCAACTTCTTCCTGATGGAGGGCGCCCCCGGGTGTGTGACGGCGAAGGTCCGCAAGGGCCCGCCGCGCTACTCCGTCTACGCGCTGCGGCTGTTCGTGCTGACCACCAGCGGCGTGTGGGTCTGCACCTGGGAGATGGACTTCGCGACCGGCACCCACCAGGGCCGCAAGGACTTCGTCTTCCGCTTCGACTCCATCTCCTCCGTGGTGATGGAGACCAGGGGCACCGGTCTCGGTGACACGCACCGGCAGGTCATCGGGGTCACGGCGGAGGGCGCCCTCACCGGGGCCGACGGGTCTCAAGCGCATAAGCTGCGGGAGGTTCTGCGGCTGGTGCTGAACAACCAGCAGGACCTGGAGGTCCTGATCGACAACCAGGAACGGCTGGGCGACATGGACGGGGACGACCCGCAGGAGCTGCGGGAAGTGGCCCTGGAGACCTCCGGCGTGTCCGCCGGGTTCCGCATCCTGGCGGCGCTCGCCACGGAGGGCGAGAAGTGGCTGGATGAGCGGCGGCACCAGTCCTACCGGGCCTTCCTGGGGGAGAGCCCGGCGGCGGGGCCGCCGGACACCGAAAGGCGTCCGCGTCCCGACGTGGCCTACACCTGACGGCCCGCGCGGCGAGCCCGTGCCGCCTGTCCCGCAATCAGCCATGCCGGCGCAGTCGCGGCGCTGACTCCGACGGAGCGTAGTGATCGCTTCCCGGTCCGCGAGGGGGCACCCTGTCCCCATGGCACAGGCAGAGGCACAGGCACAGGACGTGGCGCGGGCCCTGCGGGGCGTGGTGCGCGGTGAGGTGGAGTTCGACACGGCCAGCCGCGCGCTGGTGACCATGGACGCGTCCAACTACCGGCGGGTGCCGCTCGGCGTCGTCGCGCCGCGCGACGCCGAGGACGTGGACGCCGTGCTCGCGGTGTGCCGGGAGCACGGGGTGCCGGTCGTGGCGCGGGGCGCCGGGACCTCGATCGCCGGGCAGGCCACCGGCGTCGGCGTCGTCCTGGACTTCACCCGGCACATGCGGGCGATCGAGGACCTCGACCCCGGGATGCGGACCGCCGTCGTCCAGCCGGGTGTCGTGCTCGACGAGCTGCGGGGCGCCGCCGCCGCGTACGGGCTCACCTTCGGTCCCGACCCCTCCACGCACAGCCGCTGCACCCTCGGCGGGATGATCGGCAACAACTCCTGCGGTTCCCACTCCGTCGCCTGGGGCACCACGGCGGACAACGTGCACGCCCTGGACGTGCTCACCTACGGGGGGCGCCGGGCCACCCTCGACCGGGGCGGGAGCGGCGTGCCGGCGACGCTGCGGGAGGGGGCGCGGCGCCTCGTGAGCGGCGAGCTGGCCCGGCTGCGCACCGGGTTCCCCGCCCTCCCCCGCCGGATCTCCGGCTACGCGCTGGACGAGCTGCTGCCCGAGAAGGGCGAGGACTGGGCGCGGGCCTTCACCGGGAGCGAGGGGACGCTCGGGATCCTGACCCGGGCCGCCGTCCGGCTCGTCCCCGTCCCCGGCGCGCGGGTGCTGGCCGTGCTCGGATACCCGGACGAGAGCGCCGCCGCCGAGGCCGCCGCCGGGCTGCTGCCGTACCAGCCCCTCACCGTCGAGGGCATGGCCAACGATCTGGTGGGCGACGCCGCCCGCGCCGCGCTGCCCCGGGGCGGCGCCTGGCTGTTCGTGGAGGTCGGGGGCGACGACCCCGGGCACGCGCGGGCCAACGCGGAGGCGCTGTGCCGCGCCGCGCGGGACGGGACCACCGATCACGCCCTCGTGACCGGGCCCGCCGAGCAGCGGGCGCTGTGGCGGGTGCGCGAGGACGCCTCCGGCACGGCGACCCGGACGCGGGACGGCGCGGAGGCGTGGCCCGGGTGGGAGGACTGCGCGGTGCCGCCCGCGCGGCTCGGCGCGTATCTGCGGGACTTCCGCGCGCTGCTGCGCGCCTACGGGCTGCGCGGGCTGCCGTACGGGCACTTCGGGGACGGCTGCATCCACGTCCGCATCGACTTCGACCTGCTGGGGGAGAAGGGGATCGCGACGTTCCGGGAGTTCTCCTACGCGCTCGCCGAGACCGTCGTCGCGCACGGCGGCTCGCTCTCCGGCGAGCACGGCGACGGGCAGGCGCGCGCCGAGCTGCTGCCGAGGATGTACGGCGAGGAGATGGTCGACCTCTTCAACCGGTTCAAGGACCTGTGGGACCCGGCGGGCGGGCTCAACCCCGGGATGCTGGTGCGGCCGGACCGCATCGACGAGAACCTGCGGTTCGCGCCGCTGCCGCGCACGCCGGTGGCGGTGGAGTTCGGCTATCCGCACGACGGCGGGGACTTCTCGGCCGCCGTGCGGCGCTGTGTCGGCGTCGCCAAGTGCCGGAACGAGACGGCGGCCGGGGCTTCCGTCATGTGCCCGTCCTTCCGGGCGACGGGCGAGGAGCAGCACTCCACGCGGGGGCGGGCGCGGCTGCTGCACGAGATGCTCGCCGGGGAGGTGGTACGCGACGGCTGGCAGTCGGAGGAGGTGCGCGACGCGCTCGACCTGTGCCTGTCCTGCAAGGGGTGCCGGAGCGACTGCCCGGTGGGCGTGGACATGGCCACGTACAAGGCGGAGTTCCTGCACCACCACTACGAGGGGCGGCGCCGGCCCGCGGCGCACTACTCGATGGGGTGGCTGCCGCTGTGGCTGCGGCTCGGCGCGGCGGCACGGGCGGCGCCGCTGCTGAACGCCGGGGCCCGGGTGCGCCCGCTGGCCGCGCTCGGCAAGCGGCTGGGCGGCATCGCGCCCGAGCGGGACATCCCGGCGCTGCCGCGTACCCCCTTCACCCGGTGGTGGCGCGCGCAGACCGACCGGGGGCCCGCGGGCGGGCGCCCCGTCGTGCTGTGGCCGGACACCTTCACCAACTACCTCTCGCCCGGCGCCGGAACGGCGGCCGTACGGGTCTTCCGGGACGCGGGGCTGCGGATCGCCGTACCGCCGCGGCAGGTGTGCTGCGGCCTGACGTATGTGTCCACCGGCCAGCTCGACCGGGCGCGGACGGTGCTGCGGCGCACCCTGGAGACGATGGAGCCCGCGCTGGACGCCGGGCTGCCCGTCGCCGTGCTGGAGCCGCCGTGCGCGGCCGCGCTCACCACGGACGCGCCGGAGCTGCTCGGCGACGACCCGCGCGCGGCGCGGCTGGCGCGCGCGGTGCGGACGTTCGCGCAGACGCTGGAGGAGTACGCGCCGGACTGGTCGCCGCCCCGGCTGCACCGCCCGGTCGCCGGGCAGACGCACTGCCACCAGCACGCCGTCATCGGGGACGCGGCCGACCGGCGGCTGCGCGAACGTGCGGGGCTGGTGGGGGAGCTGAGCGG
>NZ_JAAKZZ010000939.1 GCF_011045075.1 Streptomyces boncukensis | reverse complement strand
CGTCTCACCCCCCCGGCACCGCACTGTTCCCTGTATCTGCTATGCGCCTTATACCCCCTATGTATGCCTATGACCTGGAGTCCCCATGCACAGTCAGAGCCGACGGCACGGGACGCGCGCGGCGCTGTGCGCCGTCACGGCCGCCTCGCTGCTGGCGCTGACCGCCTGCGCCGGAGCCGGCAGCCTCGGCACGGGCGGCGACACCATCAACGTCCTCATGGTCAACAACCCGCAGATGACCGAGTTGCAGAAGCTCACCGCCAAGCACTTCACCCGAGAGACCGGTATCAAGGTCAAGTTCACGACGCTGCCCGAGAACGACGTCCGCGACAAGATCGGCCAGGACTTCGCCAACCAGGCCGGCCAGTACGACGTGGCCACCATCAGCAACTACGAGACGCCGATCTACGCCAAGAACGAGTGGCTGCGCTCCCTGGACCCGTACCTCCGCAAGGACCGCGCGTTCGACCAGGACGACATCCTGCGCCCGCTGCGCGAGTCCCTCACCGGTGAGGACGGGCAGGTGTACGCCGAGCCGTTCTACGGCGAGTCGTCCTTCCTGATGTACCGCAAGGACGTCTTCGCGCGGCACGGGCTGAAGATGCCCGCCAAGCCCACCTGGCCGCAGGTCGCGAAGCTGGCGGCGCGGGTGGACGGCGCGGAGAAGAAGATGGGCGGCATCTGCCTGCGCGGGCTGCCCGGGTGGGGCGAGATGGCCGCGCCGCTCACCACGGTGGTGAACACCTTCGGGGGCACCTGGTTCGACAAGGACTACAAGGCGCGGCTCACCGACCCCGCCTTCCGCAAGGCCGTGCACTTCTACGTCGACCTCGTGCGCAAGCACGGCCAGTCCGGCGCCGCGCAGTCCGGCTACGCCGAGTGCCTCAACTCCATGACCCAGGGCAAGAGCGCCATGTGGTACGACGCGACCGCGGGCGCCGGCTCCCTGGAGGCCGCCAAGTCCCCGGTGAAGGGCAAGATCGGCTACGTGCCGGCGCCGACCGTCAAGACCGACTCCTCCGGCTGGCTCTACACCTGGGCCTGGGGCATCCAGAAGGCGTCCCGCAACCCCGACAAGGCGTGGAAGTTCATCTCCTGGGCGTCCGGCAAGGAGTACGAGCGGCTGGTCGGCAAGGAGTTCGGCTGGGCCAACGTGCCCGCGGGGAAGCGCTCCTCCACCTACCGCATCCCGCAGTACCGCAAGGAGGCCGCCGCCTTCGGCGAGGTCACCCGCAAGGCCATCGCCGAGGCCGACCCGCGCGACCCGGGCGTGCAGCCGCGGCCCACCATCGGCATCCAGTTCGTGGACATCCCCGAGTTCGCCGAGCTCGGCACCAAGGTCTCGCGGGAGCTGAGCGCCGCCGTCGCCGGGCGCACCTCCGTCGACGCCGCGCTGAAGGAGTCGCAGCGGCTCGCCGAGGACGTCTCCGACGAGTACGAGGGGAGAGGCAAGTGAGCACCCTCACCGCCCCGTCCGGCCGCCCCGAGGGGCCCCGCCGGCCCGCAC
>NZ_JAAKZZ010000938.1 GCF_011045075.1 Streptomyces boncukensis | reverse complement strand
GCCCAAGCCCCCGCCGACACCGCGCTCGTGCACGAGGTGGGCGTGCGCGCCGTCGACTGGCTGTACCGGCATCGGGACGGATTCCGCCCCTCCCGGGAGGGCGCCGACGGCGTCCCCGCCGGCGACTGGGAGATCAAGGACCGGCTGAAGCCGATCGGCGAGCTGGCCTCGATCGGCGCGGTGCTGTTCCGGGAGGGGGTGGCCGGCTCGCGGCAGTCGGCCCTCACCCGGCAACTGCTGGACTTCGCCTGGCGGGAGCTGCTCGACGGGGGCGGGCTGCTGCGCTGGATGCAGCGGTCCGAGCCGCTGTCCCCGATCCCGTTCGAGATCTACCTCCCGTTTCGCGAACTCGGCTACAGCGACCCCTCGTTCGAGGAGGGCGTCCGGCTGGCGCACCGGCTGCGCAGCTGGTCGGCGCTGGAGGCGGTCCCGGTCCGGCGGCTCGGACTGGCCGCCTTCGAGCGGCGGTTCGGGCTGACGCCGGACCTCTCGCTCCGGCAGGCGGTCGAGCAGACCTGGCTGGGGCGCCGCCCCGAGCCGTGGACGGCCGAGGTGAACATCGGCTACAGCGTCACCCACACCGTCTTCCACCTCACCGACTGGGGCGCGAACCCCGGCGGGCTCCCCGCAGAGCTCGCCGAGTACCTCGCCGCCTGGCTGCCCGCCTGGCTCGACAACTGGCTCGACCAGGAGAACTGGGACCTGCTGGGCGAGCTGCTCGTCGTCGACGCCTGCCTGCCGCGGCCCACGCTGGACGCCGCCGCCTGGGAGGGCTTCGCCGCCGCGCAGACGCCCGAGGGAGCGATGCCGGTGCAGGGCGCGATGCCCGGGGGCGACCCGGACGACGTGTTCGACCTCGTCTACCACTCCACCCTGGCAGCGGCGTTCGCCTCGGTGCTCGCCACCTCCCGGGCCCTGGGCACCCTGCGGGAGGGGTGAGCCGCCGGTGCCCGAGCCGCGCCACAGCGGCGATCTGGCCGACGGCGCGGTACGGGACCGGCTGGCGGCCGCCGTACGCGCTGTCGACGCGCCGGACGTCGTCTTCGCCTACTCCCGCGCCGGCCGCCGCGCCCTGTGCAGCGGGGGCACGGCGCCGCCCCGGCCGCGGCCGCGCGAGCAGCTGCGCTACGAGACCGGCTCGGCGAGCAAGACGTACGGGGCGCTGCTGCTGGCCCGGCTGCACACCGCGGGCCTGGTCGGCCTCGGCGACCCCGCGCTGCCGCTGCTGGCGCCGGAGTGCGAAGCGCCGGGGGCCGCACCCGTCACCCTGTTCCATCTGGCCACCCACACCTCCGGGCTGCCCCGGCTGCCCGCCGACCTCTACCCCCGGGCCGTGGGCGCCCTGCTGACCAACCCGTACGCCGGGTACCCGGCGGCGCGGCTCGTCGACCGGTTCCGCCGCGAGGCCCTCCGCCGCCCGGCGCGGCCCCGGCCGGGCACCCGGTGGCGGTACTCCAACTTCGGCGCCGCGATCCTGGGACACGCGCTGGCCGCCGCACACCCGGGGCG
>NZ_JAAKZZ010000937.1 GCF_011045075.1 Streptomyces boncukensis | reverse complement strand
CGGACCCACCCCACGCGCCTCAGGCGCCGTGTGCGGGCTCCTCGTGCGGTCGTACGCGCGCGGCGGCCCGGTCCCAGGCCGCCGGGTCCCCGGCGGGTTCGTAGCGGCGCAGGTCCACACTGTCGCGCAGCAGGGCGCGCAGTGCCGGCAGGTCACCGCGCACGGCACCCGCGGTACGCGCCTGGACCAGGACGTTGCCGTACGCCGCCGCCTCCGCGGGACCGGCCACCACGGGCAGACCGCACGCGTCCGCCGTCAGCTGGCACAGCGGCGCGTTGCGTGCGCCCCCGCCCACGATGTGCACCGTCCGCACCCCGGCGCCGGACAGCCGCCGAGCGTCGGCGATGGCCGAACGGTGGGCGAGCGCGAGGGAGTCGAGGACGCAGCGGGTGGTCTCCACCGGGTCGCGGGGCACCGGCTGCCCCGTACGGCGGCATGCCTCAGCGATGCGGGCCGGCATGTCGCCCGGCGGCAGGAACGCCGGGTCGCCCGCGTCCACGACGGACCGCAGCCCCGGGGAGCGCGCGGCCCGCTCCAGCAGCGGGCCGAGCTGGTGCGGAGCGCCCGCGGCCTCCCAGGCGCGCAGGCACTCCTGGAGCAGCCACAGCCCCATGAGGTTGCGCAGATAGCGCACGGTGCCGTCCACGCCCAGCTCGTTGGTGAAGTTGGCGAGCCTGCTGTCCTCGCTCAGCACGGGCGCGTCCAGCTCCACGCCGGCCAGCGACCAGGTGCCGGTCGCGATGTACGCGAAATCCCGCCCGTCCGCGGGGACTCCGGCGACCGCCGAGGCGGTGTCGTGTGCACCGACAGCCGTCACGGGCACCGGGCCGGGCAGGCCCGTCTCGGCCAGTACGCCGGGCAGCAGCTCGCCCGCCGGGTCGCCGGGGCGGCGCAGCGGCGCGAAGAGCGACAGGTCGATACCGAGCGCCTCGGCGACGGGCTGCGACCACTCGCCCGTGCGGGGGTCGATGAGCTGGGTCGTGGAGGCGATGGTGAGCTCGGTCCCCTCCAGGCCGGTGAGCCAGTAGGAGAGCAGGTCGGGCGTCAGCAGCAGCCGCCGTGCGGCGGCCAGCTGCCGGGTGTGCCGTGCGGCCGTCAGCTGGTACAGCGTGTTGATGGGTATGCGCTGCAGTCCGGTCAGCGCGTACAGCTCCGGCGCGGGGAGCACCCTGTCGACTTCGGCGTCCATCCCCTCCGTCCGGGCGTCCCGGTAGTGCACCGGGTTGCCGAGCAGCGCGCCGTCCGCGTCCAGCAGCCCGTAGTCCACGCCCCAGGTGTCGATCCCCACCGAGGCCGGCGCTCCAGCGGAGGCGCCGGCGGCGCGCAGCCCGTCGAGCACGCCCTGGTACAGAGCCAGGATGTCCCAGTGCAGGGTGCCGTTCACGCGGACCGGGCGGTTGCCGAACCGGTGCGTCTCCTCCAGGGCGAGCTTGCCGTCCACCGGGCGTCCGACCATGACGCGCCCGCTGGACGCGCCCAGGTCGACGGCGGCGAAGGGCGCGGAGGGGGCGGGGC
>NZ_JAAKZZ010000936.1 GCF_011045075.1 Streptomyces boncukensis | reverse complement strand
CGCCTCACCCGCGCCCCCGTGACCACCACCGCCCAGTGCCTGGAGGTCTCCGACCGCACGATGTGGCGGCGGCCGGCCGCCGCCACCACCGGGCCCCGTCATCGCCCAACACCCTGGCGCCCGCCGCACAGACCGCTTCGAGATCACCCCCGAGATCCGGGTCCTGCCGGCGTAGTGGCACGGCCAAGCCTCCGTGGTCCACCGCGAACTCCTCCACCGCGCCCGCACCGCCAGCCCCGGCGCAGCGGCTGAGCCTCCGCCGCCGGACGGTCCCGGACGGCTTCCGGACGGCTTCCGGGCGGCGCGCCGCCCGCTGCGATCCCGGTACTGGATCAGGTGCCGTCACCCTCGACGTTCCTGCGCACGGTGCGCCGGGACCTGACGGCGGGGCGGGCGGGCCGGCTACCGCAAGGGCCCGGAAGCCGCCCGCACCCTGGACGTGTCCGGCAAGCGCCCCCGCACCCGGCGCAACCACGTCTGGGAGGCCGACCACGTCCAGGCCCCGCTGCGCGTGGACGCCGACGGCGACCTCGTCGCCCCTCTACGTCACGTGGTTCATCGACGGCGCGACCAAGGCCATCACCGGCCTCGCCGTCACCCCCAGCACCCCCACTCGCGCCTCGATCCTGGCCGCGCTGCGCTCCGCGGTCCTACGCGAGGAGCCCGCTCCGTGGTCCTGCGCGAGGCGCCCTACGGGCCCTTCGGCGGGCTGCCCGAGCAGGTGCGCTTCGACCGCGGCAAGGACGTCCTCTCCCGCACCGTGGCCACCGCACTGACCGCACTGGACGCGGACCTCACCCTCCTGCCGCCCTACAGCCCCCACCCGAAGGGCACTGCTGGAGAACCTCAACCGCAACACCTCCCGCATGCTCTTGGCCGCCCTGCCCGGCTGCACCCCCAAGCGCAAGCAGAAGAAACCTGACCGCCGCCCAGTCACATCGCCCATGTCCTTCCAGGCGTTCACCGGGGAACTGCTGACCTGGGCACACTGGTGGAACACCGAGCACCGCCCCGCCTGGACTCCACGGCGCCACCCCGCTCCAGGCATGACAAGCCGACCCGACCCCGCTCCACGACATCCCCGCCCCGGACGTGTGGACCTTCACCCTCGAAGACGACGGCCGGACACGCATCATCACCAGCCACGGCGCGCGCTTCAAAAACCGCGACTACCTCGCCGACTGGATGACCGGACAGGCCGGGCGCACGGCCACGGTGCGCTTCATGCCCCACCACGACCATGAAATCGAGGTCTGCGACACCCACGGCCACCACCTGGGCACCGCACACCTGGCCGATACCGCCACACCCGAACAGATCTCCACCCTGCGCCGCTCCCGCACCCGCCGCGCCCGCCGCCTGCGCGCCGACGCCAAAAAGGCAGAGCAACTGCGCCGGGACCGCTTCGCCCCCGCCACCACCCCACAAACAGCACGACGGCTCCGCGCGCTCACCCAGGCCCAGGCCGACCAGGAACCGGCCCAGGACACCTCCGGCTGTCTCTTATAGACATCTGACTCTTG
>NZ_JAAKZZ010000935.1 GCF_011045075.1 Streptomyces boncukensis | reverse complement strand
GGCGGGGGTCGCCCCGCGGGGTGCGGTCTTGGTTGGCATAGCCACGATGCTGCTGCGCGGGAAGAGACCGCGGGGAGCCGCTGTTTATGGTGGTGGCAGCACCACCAGCTAGGGAGGGGACCGACAGGTGGCCCGTAGTGAGACGACGCGGCCCGTGAGGGCATCCAGTGAGCGCACCCGGCGGGGCGCGGAGCTGCGCGACTTTCTGCGCTCCCGCCGAGCCCGCGTCAGCCCTGCCGAGGCGGGCCTGCCCGAGGGCGGCTCCCGGCGCCGTACACCAGGGCTGCGCCGCGAGGAGGTGGCGGTGCTCGCGGGGGTGGGCGCCTCCTGGTACCAGTGGCTGGAGCAGGGGCGGAACATCACGGTCTCGCCGCAGGTGCTGGACGCGGTGGCGCGGGTGCTGCGGATGAACGGCGCCGAGCGGCGGCATCTGTACATGCTCGCCGGGCTCAACCCGCCGCTCCCCCAGTCCGACCACGACCGCGACTACCTGTGCGAGGGGATGCAGCGGCTGCTCGACGGCTGGCTGCCGAACCCGGCGGTGGTCCTGGACCCGTACTGGAACGCGGTGGGGCACAACGAGAGCGCCCGGCTCGTCCTCGACGTGAAGGACCAGGACAACTGCATCCTGGACTTCTTCCTCAGCGCCCGCTACCGCGCACGGAACCGGAGCTGGGAGCGGAACGCCCCGCGGATCGTCGCGCAGCTGCGCGCCTCGCTCGCCGAGTGGCCCGAGGACGAGGGGTTCCAGGAGCTGTTCGAGCGGCTGCGGGGCGAGAGCGGGAAGTTCCGGGAGCTGTGGGCGCAGGGCGACGTCAGCCCGCCCGGCCAGCTCGTCAAGGAGATGGAGCACCCGGTGGTCGGGGCGCTGGTCTTCGAGGCGACGACGCTGCGGGTGCCGGCCCGGCCCGATCTGCAGGTGGTGCTGCACAACCCGGTCCCCGGGACGTGCACGGCCGAGCGGCTGGAGCGGCTGCTGACGCCCGAGGTGCGGCGCTCCACGCTCCGGCCCGTGGCCAGCTGACCGCGCGCCCGGCATATCCTCGCTGTCATGACTGAGCAGGAGCTGGATCCCGAGGACCGCAAGATCGTCACGCTGGCGCGCAGCGCCCGTGCGCGCAACGCCGTGCCGGAGGGCGCGGCCGTACGCGACGAGACGGGGCGGACGTACGTCGCGGGCTCCGTCGTCCTCCCCTCGCTCCGGCTGTCCGCGCTGCGCACCGCCGTGGCGATGGCGGTGGCGTCCGGCGCAGCGTCGCTGGAGGCGGCGGCGGTGGTCTCGGAGGCCGCCCAGGTCCCGGAGGAGGACCTGGCGACCGTACGGGACCTGGGCGGCCCGGCCACACCGGTCCTGCTGGCGGCCCCGGACGGCACGGTGCGCTCGACGGTGCCGGCGGGCTAGTGCTTCGCCGCGGAAGTTCTGCTGGTGAGGTCGTGCTCGTTGGCAGGGCGTGATTCTTGGTCTTGAGGTGCAGAGGGTGCTGGAGGCCCGGGTACGGGCGCACACTGCCTCGCAGAGGGAGGT
>NZ_JAAKZZ010000934.1 GCF_011045075.1 Streptomyces boncukensis | reverse complement strand
CCCGCCCCGGCGGACCCGGCGGACTCCCGCTCGGCCATCCCCAGCAGCGCGTCCACCAGCCCCGGGAACCGCCCCTCCAGGTCGTCGCGCCGCAGGGCGACGTAGCGGTTGCGGCCCACCGCCCAGGTGGACGTCACCCCCGCCTGCCGCAGCGTCCGCAGGTGGTGGGAGACGGTCGACTTGTGGAGGTGGCCCACTCCCAGCCGGTCCCCGTTGCAGTCGCACTGCACCCCCTCCTGCGCGAGCCGCCGGAAGAGGTGCAGCCGCGTCGGGTCGCCCAGCGCGTGCAGCACCTTCACCAGTTCGAACTCCGCGACGTCCGGCTGGGGCAACAGTTCGCCGTCCACCGGCACACCTCCCTGCTCAAACTGTTTGACACTCATCAAACAGTCTCTATTGTTTGACGCACCTCAAACTGTATCCTCCGGGGGAAGGACACCCGTGCGTCTCCGTCTGCTGCTGCTCGCCCTCGGCACCTTCGCCGTGGGCACCGACTCCATGGTGATGGCCGGGATCCTCGGCCGGATCGCCGGGGACCTGGACGTCAGCGTCCAGTCGGCCGGCCAGCTGGTCACCGTCTTCGCGCTCTCCTACGCGCTGCTCGCGCCAGTCCTGGCCGCCGCCACCGCCCACTGGCCGCGCCGCGGCGCGCTGCTCACCGGGCTCACCGTCTTCACCGCCGGCAACGCGCTCAGCGCCCTGGCCCCCACCTATCCGCTGCTGCTGGCCACCCGGGTGCTGGCGGCGGCCGGCGCCGCGCTCTACACGCCCACCGCCACCGCCACGGCCACCGCCCTCGCGCCGCCCGAGCGGCGCGGCCGGGCGCTGGCGACCGTGCTGGGCGGGCTGACCGTCGCCACCGCGCTGGGCGTCCCGGCGGGGACGTACGTCGGACGCGCGGACTGGCGGCTGACGATGTGGCTGGTGGTCGTGCTCGGCGGGCTGGCGCTCGCGGGGCTGGGCCTGCTGCTGCGCGGCCTGCCGACCCCGTCCGCCGCGGCCCCCGGGCTGCGCGACCGCGTCGCACCGCTGCGGGACCGGCGCGTGGTGGGCGCCGCGGGCACCACGTTCCTCTTCTTCGTGACGTTCAACTCCGTCTACATCTACCTCGCCACCGCCCTGCGCCCCGCCACCGGCGGCGACTCCGGGCGGCTCACCCTGGTGATGCTGGTGGTCGGCCTCGCCTCGGTGGCCGGCAACTGGCTGGGCGGCCGGACCGTGGACCGGCTGGGCGCCCGCCGGGTGCTGCTCACCGGGGCCGCGGTCACCGCGCTGGTGTTCGCCGCGCTCCCCTGGCTGGACCGCAGCATGCCGGGCGCGCTGGCGTACGCGGTGGTGGCGCCGTTCGCCGGGTGGGCCGCCGCCGTCGCCCTCACCCACCGGATGGCCTCCCTCGACCCGGCGAGCGCCCCGCTGCTGCTCTCCCTCAACAGCAGCGCCCTCTATCTGGGCGTCGCGGCGGCGGGCGGCACGGGCGGGCTGGCCATCACCCTGCTCGGCGAGCGCTGGTTCCCGCTGGCCGCCGCCCTCC
>NZ_JAAKZZ010000933.1 GCF_011045075.1 Streptomyces boncukensis | reverse complement strand
GTGCCCGGCCCCCGCGCCCCTTGCGTACGAACAGCCGGTCGATCTCCCAGTCGCGGCGCGCCGGGAGCTGCTGGAGGCCGACGTCCAGGACGGTGACCTGCTCATCCGTCTCGACGAGGGTCACCCGGCGGTCGAGCAGTTCGCCGAGCACCAGGTGCTCGTTCGGGCGCCGCTCGAAGCGCCGCATATTGACCACCCCGGTGGTGATCACCTGGCCGGACTCCACTCCGGTCACCCTGGTCATCGGGAGAAACACCCGCCGCCTGCTGATCAGCTCGACCACCAGTCCCAGCACCGCGGGCAGCCGCCGCCGCTCGGTCAGCAGGGCGACGATGTCGCGCACCCGGCCGACCTGGTCGCCGTTGGGATCGAAGACCGCGATACCGGACAGATGCGAGACGAAGACCCGTGGAGCGCCTGCCGCCATGATCTTGTCCTTTTTCTGAGCTATGTCGGATTCAGGCTAGCGTGACCCGTGCGTGCGGGCCGCGGTGTGGTGCTCCGGACGGCTGCCTTCCGATACCGCTCCCCGCCACGGGTAGGGTGCCGCCCAGCCTCCCCCAAGCTCTCGGCTCCGCCCGAGCAGAGCCCGGGCAGAGCCGGAGCAGAGGGGGTACCCCATCTCAAGACCGCGGGAGGAAGCAGCCGTGACAGCACGCGCCGGCGCACGACGGGGTACAGCGCTGCTCGGAGTCGTCTGCGTGGGACTGATCGCCGCGCTCAGCGCGTGTGGCGACGGTGGCGGCGGGGAGGAGGACCCCGACCAGGGCACGAACGGCGTGGGCAAGCTGTCCCCCGCCAAGATCGAGGCCAGGTCGCGGGCGGCCGTGCGGAGCACGGAGGCGGTCCGCCTCTCCGGGAGCGTCGTCAGCAAGGGGCAGACGTACCGGCTGCGGATGCGGCTGAAGCAGAACGGCGGCGTCGGCGAGGTCTCGTCCCGGGGCGGCTCCACCTTCGAACTGCTGCGCGTGGGCAAGGAGCTCTATCTCAAGGCGGGCGCCGACTTCTGGGCGGCGCAGGAGAAGGGCGGCGGGAAGTCCTCCAAGAGCGACGCGGCGGCCGCGGCGAAGCTGGAGGGCAAGTACGTCAAGGTGCCGCCCCGCGACCCCGCCTACCGGCAGCTGAGCGGCTTCACGGACATGCGGGTGCTGCTCGACGGGCTGCTCACCCTCAAGGGCAAGCGCGAGACCGGCGCGCGCCGCCAGGTGGGGGGCGTGAAGACGATCCGGGTGCGGGCCGGCAAGGGCAACGGAGGGGTGATCGACGTCTCCCTCAAGGGGCGCCCTTATCCGCTGCGCCTGGAGCGCGGGGGCGGCGCGGGCACGGTCCGGCTCAGCGGCTGGGACCAGAACTTCACCCTGAAGCCGCCGACGACCGACCAGGTGGTCGACTACGGAAAGAGCATCACGGCCCGCTAGTGTCCTGAGTCGGAGATTCGTCGGCAGTAGGTTGCGACCTTTTCGAGGATCTCGTCGGCGGTCTTTGTCCAGATGAAGGGCCGGGGGTTGGTGTTCCAGTCGGCGAGCCAGGTGCGGA
>NZ_JAAKZZ010000932.1 GCF_011045075.1 Streptomyces boncukensis | reverse complement strand
GGCGCGAGACGCCGGGCGCGCCCCGTCGGCGTACGCCCTCCCGTGTGCCGGGAACCGCCGGGCGCACGACCGCAGGGCGGGGGCCCAGGGCCCTCCCGTGTGCCGGGAACCGCCGGGCGCACGACCGCAGGGCGGGGGCCCAGGGGAGGGCCCCCGCCCTGCGCGGTGGCGGGTCGGCGGAGCGGCCGGAGCGGCCGGTGCGGTCAGGCGTCCTCGTGGGAGACGGCGCGGCGCGCGTCCGCGTCGAGCACGCCCCAGCTGATGAGCTGCTCCGTCAGCACAGAGGGCGACTGGTCGTAGATGACGGCGAGCGTGCGCAGGTCGTCCTGGCGGATGGAGAGCACCTTGCCGTTGTAGTCACCGCGCTGCGACTGGATCGTCGCGGCGTAGCGCTGCAGCGGCCCGGCCTTCTCGGCCGGGACGTGGGCCAGCCGCTCCAGGTCGAGCACCAGCTTCGGCGGCGGCTCGGCGGCTCCTCCCGGCGTGGTGCCGGGCAGCAGCTCCTGCACCGGGACACCGTAGAAGTCCGCCAGTTCGGCAAGGCGCTGCACGGTCACGGCCCGGTCGCCGCGCTCGTACGAACCCACCACGACCGCCTTCCAGCGGCCCTGGGACTTCTCTTCCACGCCGTGGAGGGAGAGACCCTGCTGGGTGCGGATGGCCCGGAGCTTCGCTCCGAGCTGTTTGGCGTATTCGCTGGACATAAGGCTCCCCGGACGCTGTATCGCGCTGCATCGTTGAACGGCTCCGCCGCGTGGGGCTGCGCCGCGTTTCGTAACTCACTGTGAGGTTACGCAGCGTAATGTGCCGCGTCAAGCCGAGCGGGTCCAGACGGCTGGCAGTGGCCGGTGCGGGGGCGGGGACGGACCGGTCGAGCCCCCTGATACCGTGGTCGGCGACAGACCAGACGTCCTTTAAGGCCCGTCCCGTGAGGCGGGGAAGGAGGTCCGTATCCCATGGACGACAGCAGTGCGCCCCCGGGTCCGGCCCGGCCCGTTCTTGAGGCCCCGGACATCGCGCGGGTTCTGACCCGCATCGCCCACGAGATCGTCGAGCGCGCCAAGGGCGCCGACGACGTGGTGCTTCTCGGCATTCCCACCCGAGGCGTGTATCTCGCGGGGAGACTGGCCGACAAGCTGGCGGAGATCACCGGCAGGCAGACCCCGGTGGGTTCCCTCGACATCACCATGTACCGCGACGACCTGCGGCTGCGCCCGGCGCGCGCCCTCGCGCGCACCGAGATCCCGGCGGCGGGCGTCGACGGACGGCTCGTCGTCCTCGTCGACGACGTGCTCTACTCCGGCCGTACGATCCGCGCAGCCCTGGATGCCCTGGGTGACATCGGGCGTCCCCGCGCGGTCCAGCTCGCCGTGCTCGTGGACCGCGGTCACCGTGAGCTGCCCATCCGGGCCGACTACATCGGCAAGAACCTCCCCACGTCCCAGCGCGAGACCGTCCGGGTCCAGCTCACCGAGGAGGACGGCCACGACGGCGTGCTGCTCGGCACCCGCGAGACCTGTCTCTTATACACACCTG
>NZ_JAAKZZ010000931.1 GCF_011045075.1 Streptomyces boncukensis | reverse complement strand
GGGTGGGGGTGTTGGGCTGCGTGAGCAGGACGGATGGCGGGTTTGCTGGGTGGCGATTGGTGGGGCCGGTGACCGCTGTTGACCGTTGATTACCGGACGTTCTGGTGCGCGTCTGGTGCGATGCGGTGCGGAGCCAATCGGCGGGATGGACCCCGGGCGGATCGCTTCTTGTGTAATCACATCGTTTCATGCGGTGCCGTGGGAAGCGTTCTGAGAGTGTCATTGAGAGCCCTCCATCTTGGCCGAGATGTCCTCTGTGGAGAACTCGCTAGCGAGATCACGTGGAGTCCAGGCTTCCGGGGCGAGCCGTACGCCATCGTCGGTTGGCACGGGGTGAAAGACAACAAACGGGCGATTCTCACTGTTTGCGCAAAGCGCCAAGAATCTAAGCATGCCCTGCTCGACTCCTCGAACGCATGCCTCTGGGGCGTACTGTGCGCGAAACGCCTCTGCTTGAGGCTTTGAAAAGAAGAGAGGGAAAGCTCCCACCTGTTCTCCGCTCTCACTCTGCAACGGGATCATTCGCCAGGTTCCGTCAGGATCTCCGTTATTGTTCCCCAACAAGGTCCAGAACGGCTGACCAGTGGCTGATTGGCTGGGGAGTGCGATCGACGAGACCACCGAGGCGACAACCTGCCCAAGATGCGGCAGGTCCCCGCCGGAGTAGTGCACGATTCCGTGATCTTCCAGGTACTTTTTCGCCGCTCGTTGAAATCCACTCTTTGAGATAAAGATCCCAATCGTGCTGGGGAGGTCGCGAATCTTTCCGGCGAAAGCGATTGCTTCATCGCGTTCGACAGGGCGACGGGTGTCCTTGCATTCAATAGCTACTCGATGGTGGACTCCTGCGACGTCGAACTCATAGAAGACGTCAATGTTGTAAGTATTTCCGTGGTTGTCCATCACGGTGGCCCTGCGGGCTACGGAGATGTTCTCTCCCTTGTTATTGAGTAGTGTTTGGTAGACGAACTGAATATAGCTCTCGAAGGACTCTCCGGAATTTGGCATCTTGGGCTTTCCCCTACTGGTTCCTGCTGGGCCCGGCTGTGCTGACGCTAGCGGTCGGCACCGACAAGCCTGCCTGGACACTGCGGGTCGGTGGAGCGGCTTGGACTGGAGCTGCTTGGGCGCGAGAGATCAGGGGGCCTTACGCTTGCCAGCGGATCGGAGAGCCCTGGCCTACCCGCGTAGTGCCCGATCGGCCCCCTGATCTTGGAGGCTCGCGCCGAAGTGGCTGCCTAAAGCTGTGGAGCCGACCACCCCAGCCACGACAACACCCCTTCTCAGCGTCGAAGTAGCTCACTGCCGGCGCGCGGCCTGGCAGAGCCGGGGGTGAGTGGACCCCGAACAACTCGACGAACGCGGCCCCTCCCATCGATGACGAGCTGTACCGGCGTCTTCTCCGCCTGTGCCCCCGTTATGGTCTTCGCGGTCCTGCAAGAGGGCTGCTGGCCTCCGGGCCCGGCATGGCTGTTCCCCCCTGTTGGAAGTCGATGACCTGGGGGGTGGTGCCACCGGGCCCGAGAGGCGCCGTTG
>NZ_JAAKZZ010000930.1 GCF_011045075.1 Streptomyces boncukensis | reverse complement strand
CGGTGGCGCTGGGGCGGCTGCGGGCGCTGGGGGCGACGAGCCTGCTGGTGGCGCTGCCCGCGCCGGGGCACCCGCTGGGGCTGAGCGGTCCGCCGGAGTTCAACGCCCGCGCGCTGGAGGCCGGTGAGGCGGTGCTGGCGCAGGGCGCCGGGATCGGGCTCGTACCGGCGGTGACCGAGGCGGGCCCCGGGGACGGCGCCGACCGTGCGGACGTGCACCGCGAGGTGCTGTGGGAGTGCCTGCCCGTACGGGAGGCGCCGCCCGCCGATGTGCCCTCGCTGGGCGAGGCGGAGCGGGAGCTGGCGGAGGCGCTGCGGGAGGCGACCGGCGCCCTCGCCCAGCTGGATGTGGCCGGTTCGGGGCCGGTGGCCGACGCGGCGCTGGAGGCGTACCGGGCGCGTGCCGAGGCCGGGCGGGCGCTGCTGGCGCCCGGCTATCCGCCCCGGGCCGTACGGGTGCTCGAACTGGCCCAGCGGGTGGGCGCGTTGCTGGCCATCGCGCGGGACGACGGCGGGGACGGGCGCGCACACGGCGGGGCGGTGAGCGCCTCGCAGATCGCGGCGCGCGCCGAGGTGCTGCGGCCGGTGGAGCGTACGGCCCGGCGGGCCCAGGTGGCGGCGTACAACGCGTACGCGGAGGAGGTGGAGCGGCGGCGCGAGCGGGAGGGGTGACGGGACCGGCCGTCCGGGGGGGGCGGCGTGTCCGGAAAGCGGCAGGCCCCGCGGACCGGGTGATCCGCGGGGCCTGCCGCTCCCTGGAGGGGCGCCGGGTCACCCGCCCGCCGACGCACACGGGAACCCGACCGGGGTTCGCCGAGCCGACGCGAGCGCAACCAGCCCGGCGGCGTTCACGGGGGATGTTCCTCCTGGAGTGCCGCGGCCCCCTCGCGGAGGGCGCCGCACGCTGGGCAACGCCCGAGCCCGGCGGATGACACGGGCCGCCCGCGCCATCCGCCCGTTCAGCCCAATCGGCAGACCAACGTCAGTGGTTGACGGCGCTGTTGCCGAAGACCGGGTTGAGGATGCCCACCGCGCTGATGTTGTTGCCGCTGACGTTCAGCGGAACGGTGACGGGGACCTGGACCACGTTCCCCGAGGCGATGCCCGGGGACTCGTTGGCGTGGCCGTGCGCCTGCGGACCGTGCCCACCGGACGCGGCGGCGACGCCCGCACCCGCGACGACGACGCTCCCCGCGGCGATGGTGACGGCGGCGGCCCTCTTCAGGTTCTTCACTTTCTTGACCCTCCTTGCGACGGTGCCGCGGCCTACCGCCGCGGCACGCCATGCAGAACGGGGCCACGGTCCGCGGGGATGCGCGAATGAGGAAACGACCACACGACAGTATGAATCTCAGCCAGTCACTCCGTGACGAACCGCCCAGAGGGCCGCCTGGGTGCGGTCGGCCAGGTCGAGCTTCATCAGGATGTTCGAGACGTGGGTCTTGACGGTCTTCTCGGAGAGCACCAGGGAGCGGGCGATCTCGCGGTTGGAGCGCCCGTCCGCGATCAGCCCCAGGACCTCGCGCTCCCGCTCCGTCAGCGCCGGTC
>NZ_JAAKZZ010000092.1 GCF_011045075.1 Streptomyces boncukensis | reverse complement strand
CCCGGCCGACCCTCCGCACCGCACGAAAGGACGGACGCGTGAGCACTCCCTATCCCTTCACCGCGATCGTCGGCATGGACGACCTGCGCCTGGCGCTCCTCCTCAATGCCGTGTCCCCCCAGGTCGGCGGCGTCCTCGTGCGCGGTGAGAAGGGCACGGCCAAGTCCACCATGGTCCGTGCGCTGGCCGGTCTGCTGCCCGAGATCACGGTCGTGCCGGGATGCCGGTTCGCCTGCGCCCCCGCCGCCCCCGACCCCGAGTGTCCGGACGGGCCGCACAGCTCCTCTCCGGAGACGAGGCGCCCCACGTCGCTCGTCGAGCTGCCGGTCGGGGCTTCAGAAGACCGCCTCGTCGGCTCACTGGACATCGAGCGGGCGCTTTCCGAAGGGGTCAAGTCATTCGAACCCGGGCTGCTCGCGGCGGCGCACCGGGGCATCCTGTACGTGGACGAGGTCAACCTTCTCCATGACCACCTCATTGACGTCCTGCTCGACGCCGCCGCCATGGGCTCCTCGTACGTCGAGCGCGAGGGCGTCTCCGTGCGGCACGCCGCGCGCTTCCTGCTCGTCGGGACGATGAACCCCGAGGAGGGCGAGCTGCGGCCGCAGCTGCTCGACCGGTTCGGGCTCACCGTGGAGGTCACGGCGTCCCGGGAGCCCGACGAGCGCGTGGAGGTCGTCCGGCGGCGGCTGGCGTACGACGACGATCCGGCGGGCTTCGGCGCCCGCTGGGCGGACGACGAGCAGACGCTGCGGGACCGGATCGCCGCCGCGCGTGCGCTGCTGCCGCAGGTGCGCCTGGGTGACTCGGCGCTCCGCCAGATCGCCGCCACCTGTGCCGCCTTCGAGGTGGACGGGATGCGCGCGGATCTGGTGATGGCGCGTACGGCGACCGCGCTGGCCGCGTGGGTGGGCCGGACGGACGTCATGGCCGAGGACGTGCGGCAGGCCGCGCTGCTGGCGCTCCCCCACCGCAGGCGCCGCAACCCGTTCGACGCACCGGGCCTCGACGAGGACAAGCTCGACGAGACCCTGGAGCAGCACAGCGGCGAGGACGAGGACCCGGACCCGGACGGCCCGGACGGGGGCGGCACGCCGCCGCCGGACAGCGGGGACGACGGCGGCCCGGACGGGCAGCAGTCCCCCCAGCGGCCGCCGGAGTCCTCCGTGCCCGAGCAGGGCCGTCCACACCACGACGAGCAGCCCGCCGAACAGCCCGCCGAGCAGAGTGCGCCCGAGCCCGGCGCGCCGGAGCCCGGTGCGTCCGAGCAGAGCGCGCGGGCGCCCGAGAAGCCCGCTGCGCCCGCCGCCGAGCCGTTCAAGGCCCGCACGCTCACCGTGCCCGGACTGGGCGAGGGCGCGGCGGGACGGCGGTCGCGCGCCCGCACCGCGCAGGGGCGGACGACGGGGGCGCGCCGCCCCCGGGGCAACCTCGGCAAGCTGCACCTGGCGGCCACCGTGCAGGCCGCCGCGCCGCACCAGCACGCGCGCGGACGCTCCGGCGCCGGACTGGTGCTGCGCCGGGACGACCTGCGGGAGACCGTGCGGGAGGGGCGCGAGGGCAACCTGGTGCTGTTCGTCGTGGACGCGTCCGGTTCGATGGCGGCGCGGCAGCGGATGGGCGCCGTGAAGGGTGCCGTACTGTCGTTGCTGCTGGACGCCTACCAGCGGCGCGACAAGGTCGGCATGGTCACGTTCCGCAAGGGTGAAGCGGAGGTCGCGCTACCGCCCACCTCGTCGGTCGACGCGGCGGCCGCCCGGCTGGAGGCGCTGCCGACCGGAGGCCGTACGCCGCTCGCCACCGGGCTGCTCAGGGCGCGCGAGGTGCTGCGGGTGGAGCGGATGCGCGACCCGGCGCGCCGCCCGCTGCTGGTGGCCGTCACGGACGGCAGGGCGACGGGCGGCCCGGAACCGGTCGTCCGCGCGCGGCGCGCGGCGCGCCTGCTGGCGGCCGACGGCACCGCCTCGGTAGTCGTCGACTGCGAAGCGGGGCCGGTACGGCTCGGGCTGGCGGGCGCCCTGGCGCACGAGCTCGGCGGGCCCGCGGTCACGCTGGACGAGCTGCGGGCCGACGCCGTGACCGACCTCGTCCGCCACGCCACAGCACTGCACACTCGGAGGGCCGCGTAATGCCGAAGGGACAGCCGAGCGTCGTGCCCGACGACGGCCTCACCACCCGCCAGCGCCGCAACAGGCCGCTGGTCGCCGTGCACACGGGCGCCGGAAAGGGCAAGTCGACGGCGGCCTTCGGGCTGGCGCTGCGCGCCTGGAACCAGGGCTGGCCGATCGGGGTGTTCCAGTTCGTGAAGTCGGCCAAGTGGAAGGTCGGCGAGGAGCAGGCGCTGCGGACGCTGGGGGCCTCCGGCGAGGGCGGCGCCGTGACCTGGCACAAGATGGGCGAGGGCTGGTCGTGGATCCAGCGCGACGCCGAGCTGGAGAGCGAGGAGGCGGCCCGCGAGGGCTGGGAGCAGGTCAAGCGGGACCTGGCTGCGGAGACGTACCGGATGTACGTGCTGGACGAGTTCACCTACCCGATGCACTGGGGCTGGGTGGACACCGACGAGGTGGTCTCCGTGCTGCGCGGCCGGCCGGGCGTCCAGCACGTCGTCATCACCGGGCGGAACGCGCCGCAGGGGCTGCTGGACGCCGCCGATCTGGTGACGGAGATGACCAAGGTCAAGCACCCGATGGACGCCGGTCAGAAGGGCCAGCGGGGCATCGAGTGGTGACGCCGTGCTGACCGTTCCCCGCCTGGTCGTCGCCGCGCCCGCCTCGGGCAGCGGCAAGACGACGGTTGCCACCGGGCTGATGGCCGCGTTCGCCGGGCGCGGCCTGGCCGTCTCGCCGCACAAGGTCGGGCCCGACTACATCGACCCCGGCTACCACGCCCTGGCCACCGGCCGCCCGGGGCGGAACCTCGACGCGTACCTGTGCGGCCCGGAGCGGATCGCGCCGCTGTTCGCGCACGGCGCTGCGGGAGCCGACCTCGCCGTGGTGGAAGGCGTGATGGGGCTCTACGACGGCGCGAGCGGCGAGGGCGAACTGGCCTCCACCGCGCATGTGGCCAAGCTGCTGCGGGCTCCGGTCGTGCTGGTCGTCGACGCCTCCTCGCAGTCCCGGTCGGTGGCCGCGCTGGTGCACGGCTTCGCCTCCTGGGACCCGGAGGTCCGGGTCGCCGGGGTGGTGCTGAACAAGGTGGGGTCCGAGCGGCACGAGGAGCTGCTGCGGGAGGCGCTGGACGGGTCCGGTGTGCCGGTGCTCGGCGCGCTCCGGCGGGCGCCCGTCGTACGGGCTCCCTCGCGCCATCTGGGCCTGGTGCCGGTGGCGGAACGGCGCGCCGAGGCGGTCTCCGCCGTGGCCGCGCTGGCGGACCGGGTGCGGGAGGGCTGCGACCTGGAGGCACTGCTGGCCCTGGCGCGCAGCGCGCCGGAGCTGCCGGGGGACGCGTGGGACGCGCACACGGAGGCCGGCACCGAGGGACCTCCCCGAACCACAGCGCCCCGCCGAACCACAGCGCCCCGCGGGGGCGCGGGCAACCGCGCGCCGAGCCGCAGCGAAGCAGACCACCCGGTCGTCGCCGTCGCCGGCGGACCGGCGTTCACCTTCTCGTACGCGGAGCACACAGAGCTGCTGCGGGCCGCAGGCGCGGAGGTCGTCCCGTTCGACCCGCTCCATGACGAGACGCTCCCCGAAGGGACGCGCGGCGTCGTCGTCGGCGGCGGCTTCCCCGAGGTGTACGCGCCGGAGCTGTCGGCGAACGAGCCGCTGCGCAAGGAGCTGGCGGCGTTCTGCGGGCCGGTGACGGCCGAGTGCGCCGGGCTCCTCTACCTCGCCCGCGAGCTGGACGGCAAGCCGATGTGCGGCGTGCTGGACGCCTCCGCGCGGATGACGGAGAAGCTGACGCTCGGCTACCGGGAGGCCGTCGCCGTGCAGGACACCGTGCTGGCCGCCGCCGGCACCCGGGTGCGCGGCCACGAGTTCCACCGCACCGCCGTCACCCCGGGCGCGGGCGGCACGCCCGCATGGGGGCTGGTGCGGCCCGAGCGGCGGGCCGAGGGGTTCGCCGGGGGCGCGGTGCACGCCTCCTATCTGCATGTGCACTGGGCCGCCGCACCGCGGCTGGCCCGCAGGTTCGTGGAAAGGTGCGCCGCATGAGCGCGAAGCTGGTCGGCGTCGGGGTCGGTCCCGGCGACCCGGAGCTGGTCACCGTCAAGGGCGTGAACGCGCTGCGCGGCGCCGACACCGTGGTGGTGCCGGTGATGGAGGACGGCGGTACGGGCAGGGCCGAGGCGACGGTGCTGCACTACGTGGACGCCGCGAAGGTCGTACGGGTCGTCTTCGCGCTCAACGAGCGCAGCGACCGGGCGCGCAGGGAAGCGGCCTGGGACGCGGCGGGCGCACGGGTCGCGGAGCTGCTGCGGGCGCACGGCACGGTGGCGTTCGCGACCATCGGCGACCCCAACGTCTACTCGACGTTCGGCTATCTCGCGCAGACCGTCCGTGCGCTGGTGCCGCAGCTCGGGGTCGAGACGGTGCCCGGGGTGACGGCCATGCAGGACCTCGCCGCGCGCAGCGGCGCCGTGCTCGCCGAGGGCACGGAGCCGCTGACCCTGGTGCCGGTCACGGCCGGCTCGGCGGTGCTGAAGGACGCGCTGGAAGGGCCCGGCACCGTGGTGGCGTACAAGTTCGGACGGCTGGCGGGACAGGTCGCGGACGCGCTGCGGGACACCGGCCGCACACAGGGCGCGGTGTGGGGCTCCGCGCTGGGCCTGCCCGGTGAGTCGGTCCGGCCCGCCGCCGAGCTGGCCGACGGCGAGCCGCTGCCCTATCTGTCCACCCTGATCGCCCCGGCGCGCCGCGAGTCCCGTGGAGGAAAACTGTGAGCACCCCCGCTTCCCCCCGCTCCGCTGCGAAGGTCACCATCGTGGGCGCCGGGCCCGGCGCCGCCGACCTGCTCACCGTGCGGGCGAGCCGCGCCATCGCCGAGGCCGACATCGTCATCTGGGCGGCCAGCCTGGTGCGCGAGGAGGTGCTGGAGTACGCCCGGGAGGACGCGGAGGTCCTGGACTCCGCGACGATGTCCCTGGAGGACGTCGTCGCCGTCTACGAGCGGGCGCTGCGCGAGGGGCTGCGCGTGGCGCGTATCCACTCGGGCGACCCGGCGCTGTGGGGCGGCACGCAGGAGCAGGTCGACCGGTGCGCCGCCCTGGGCATCGACGTGGAGATCATCCCCGGTGTCTCGGCCTTCTCTGCGGTGGCCGCGATCGCGGGCCGGGAGCTGACCGTCCCTGAGGTCGCGCAGTCGGTGGTGCTCACCCGGCTGGGCGGCGGCAAGACGCCCATGCCGCCCGGTGAGGAGGTCCGCGAGTTCGCCCGGCACGGCACGACGATGGCGCTGTTCCTGTCGGCCGCGCGCTCCGGGCAGCTGGTGTCCGAGCTGCTGGAGGGCGGCTACCGGGAGGACACCCCGGTCGTGGTCGCGTACCAGGCGACCTGGCCCGAGGAGCTGATCCTGCGCTGCACCGTCGGGACGCTGGAGGAGACCGTCAAGGAGCACAAGCTCTGGAAGCACACCCTGTTCCTGGTGGGCCCCGCGCTGTCCGCCTCGGGCACCCGCTCGCACTTGTACCACCCGGGGCACTTCCACGGCTTCCGGCGCGCCGACCCCGAGGCGCGGCGCGCGCTGCGCCAGGAGCGGGCCGCGGAACGGCCGCGGCCGGGAGCGCATCCGTGACCCCGAACCCGCCGCACGACCGCCCCACCGGGCCCGCCGGGCCTGCCGACCCCGCTGAGCCCGCCGAGCCCGCCGGCCCCGAGCTGCGCGAGCCCGATCTGCCGCGCACCATGAAGCAGCGCCCCAAGGCGCTGCGCACCGGCTGGACGACCGGCACCTGCGCGTCGGCGGCGGCGCGCGCGGCCGCGCTGCACCTGACCACCGGCGAGCCCCAGCCGTGGGTGGAGGTCGCGCTGCCGTCCGGGCGGCGGGTGACGTTCGCCGTGCAGCGCTCCGCCGAGCTGCGTCCCGGCCGTACGGAGTCGGTCGTGGTGAAGGACGCGGGCGACGATCCGGACGTCACCCACGGCTCGCAGCTGACGGCGACGGTGAGCTGGCGCCCCGGGCCCGGCCTGGAGCTGCACGGCGGGGTCGGCGTCGGCGTGGTCACCAAACCGGGCCTGGGCCTGGAGGTCGGCGGTCCGGCCATCAACCCGGTGCCACGGAGCATGATCAGCCAGGCGGTGGGCGAGGTCATCGACGTCTCGGAGCGCGGCGTCGATGTCACCATCAGCGTGCCGGACGGCGAGCTGCGGGCCCGCAAGACGACCAACGCCAAGCTGGGCATCCTGGGCGGCATTTCGATCCTCGGCACGACGGGGATCGTGCGCCCCTTCTCGACGGCGTCCTGGCGGGCGAGCGTCGAGCAGGCGGTGGCCGTCGCCTCCGCGCAGCGCGCGCCCGCCGTGGTGCTGTGCACCGGGGGGCGTACGGAGAAGGGCGCGATGGAGCTGCTGCCCCGGCTCCCGGATGTGTCGTTCATCGAGGTCGGCGACTTCACGGGCGCCGCGCTCCGGCGCGCCGTGGAGGGCGGCGTACCGCGCGTGGTGTTCGTCGGCATGGCGGGCAAGCTGACCAAGCTGGCCTCGGGCGTGCTCATGACGCACTACACGCGCTCCAAGGTGGACACCACCGTGCTGGCGGACATCACGCGCACGGTGGGCGGCCCGGAGGAGGTCGCCCGCCAGGTCGCCTCGGCGAACACGGCGCGGCACGCCTACGAGCTGTGGGAGGGCGCGGGGCTGCTGCCCGCCGCCGGCGCCGAACTGTGCCGCCGGGTGGCGGAGGTGATGGCCCGTTTTGTCGACCATGCGGTCACGGCGGAGGCCGCGATGGTGGACTTCACCGGGCGCAACGTCATCGCCGTCGCGGACTCCGGGGGCGGGGGACTGCTGTCATGATCACGGTCATAGGCACCGGCACTGGCACCGGCACCGGGGGCGGGCCCGGAGGCGGCGCGCGGGGTCCGGCGGACCCGGCGGACCTGGCGGGGGCCACCCTCGTGGTGGGCGCGCGGCGCCATCTTGCGGCAGCACGGGTGCCGGACGGCGCGGAGACGGTCGTCCTCGGACCGCTGGCCCCGGCGCTGGACGCGGTGGAGGCGCACCTCGCCGGGGACGGCAGCCGCGTCGTCGTCCTGGCGTCCGGGGACCCCGGGTTCTTCGGCATCGTGCGGGCCCTCGCCGAGCGGTTCGGCCCGGAGCGGCTGCGGGTGAGGCCGTCGGTCCCGTCCGTGGCCGCCGCGTTCGCCCGCGCCGGGCTGCCGTGGGACGACGCGGCCGTCGTCAGCGCGCACGGCCGCGATCCGCGCACCGCCGTCAACGTGTGCCGGGCGCACCCCAAGACCGCCGTGCTCACCGGGCCCGGCGCCGGGCCCGCCGAGCTGGGCGCGGCGCTGGCGCGCTGCGGCGCGCCGCGCACGCTCGTGGTCGCGTCGGACCTCGGGGGGCCAGGGGAGCGCGTGGAGCACGTCACCCCGGCCGAGGCCGCGGGGCGCTCCTGGGAGGCCGTCAGCGTGGTGCTGTGCCTGGACCAGGGGCGCGCGCTGGCGCCGGCGCAGCGCGCGCTCGCCGGTCCCGCACGGGAGTCGGCGCCGTGGGCGCTGCCCGAGGAGGAGTTCGCGCACCGCGACTCGATGGTCACCAAGTTCGAGGTGCGGGCCCTGGCGCTGGCCCGGCTGGGGCCGCGTGCGGGCGAGCTGGTCTGGGACGTCGGCGCGGGCTCCGGCTCGGTCGCCGTGGAGTGCGCGCGGCTGGGCGCGGCCGCCGTGGCGGTGGAGAAGAGCGCCGACGGCGCCGGGCGCGTCCGCGCGAACGCCGCGGCGCACGGCGTGGACGTCGAGGTGGTGCACGGAGCCGCGCCGGGCGCGCTGGACGCGCTGCCGGATCCCGACGCCGTGTTCGTCGGCGGAGGCGGCCGGGAGCTGCCCGAGATCGTCACCGCCTGTGCGCGCCGCGCGCGCCGCACTGTCGTCGTCACGCTGGCCGCGCTGGACCGGGTGCCCGCCGTGCGGGCGGCGCTCGCGGAGTGCGGGTTGGCGCCGGACGGCGTGCTCCTGCAGTCCTCGCGGCTCGCGCCGCTGCCCGGGGACGCGGTCCGGCTGGCCGCCACCAACCCCGTGTTCGTCCTGTGGGGCACCCGCCCCGCTTCCGCACCGTCCCCCCAAGGAGCACTCTCGTGATCGGCCTGATCTCCGCCACGGCGGCCGGCGCAGCGGCCTGCGAACGGCTGGCCGCCGCCTGGCCCGACCGTACGCGCGTGTACGCGCCGCCCGGTGTCCGCGACGTCCGGGAGGCCGTCGAGCGCGCCTTCGCCGAGTGCGGGCAATTGGTGTGCTTCCTGGCGACCGGTGCGACCGTGCGGCTGGTCGCACCGCTGCTGCGCGACAAGAGCGGGGATCCGGGCGTGGTGTGCGTGGACGAGGCGCAGCGGTTCGCGGTCGCGCTGCTGGGCGGCCACGCGGGCGGTGCGAACACGCTGGCGCACCAGGTGGCCGACGCGCTGCCCGGCTGCACGGCCGTCGTGACGACCGCGACCGACGCCGCGGACGTGCCGGGGCTGGACACCCTGGGCTGGCCGGTGGAGGGCGCCGTGGCGGCCGTCTCGCGCGCGCTGCTGGACGGCGCCCCGGTCGCGCTGCGCGCGGACGCGCGGTGGCCGCTGCCGGCGCTCCCGCCGAACGTGGCGGAGGACGCCGCGCGGGAGCCGGCCGCGGACGCCGTGCTGCACCTCACCGACCGTACGGACGTCCCCTCCTCCCCCACCTCGGCCGTGCTGCGGCCCCCGTCGCTCACCGTCGGTGTGGGCGCCAGCAAGGGCGTGCCGGAGGAGGAGGTGCTCGGCCTCGTCGAAGGGGCGCTGGAGGGTGCGGGGCTGTCGGTCCGCTCCGTCGCGGAGCTGGCCACGGTCGAGGCGAAGGCGGCGGAGCCCGGCCTGCTGGCGGCCGCGGGAACGCTGGGGGTGCCGCTGCGCGCGTACCCGGCCGGCGCGCTCGCCCAGGTCGCCGTGCCGAATCCCTCCCAGGCGCCGCGGGAGGCCGTCGGCACGCCGTCCGTGGCCGAGGCGGCGGCGCTGTACGCCGCGGGCGGGGGCGAGCTGCTCGTGCCCAAGCGGAAGTCCGCGCCACAGGGGCGTGCGGCGATGGCGACGGCGGCCGTGGCCCGGCGCGCGCCGCGGGGACGGCTCGCCGTCGTCGGGCTCGGGCCGGGGGCGCGCGACCTGCTGACGCCGCGGGCCCGCGAGGAGCTGCGCCGCGCCTCCGTCCTCGTCGGCCTGGACCAGTATGTGGAGCAGGTCCGCGATCTGCTGCGCCCCGGCACCCGGGTGCTGGAGTCCGGGCTGGGCGCGGAGGAGGAGCGGGCCCGTACGGCCGTGGCGCGGGCCCGCGAGGGGCACGCGGTGGCGCTGATCGGGAGCGGTGACGCGGGCGTGTACGCCATGGCCTCGCCCGCCCTGGCGGAGGCGAGCCGCGACATCGACGTGGTCGGGGTGCCCGGGGTGACCGCGGCGCTGGCCGCCTCCGCGCTGCTGGGCGCGCCGCTGGGGCACGACCACGCCTCCGTCAGCCTCTCCGACCTGCACACGCCCTGGGAGGTGATCGAGCGCCGGGTGCGGGCCCTGGCCGAGGCGGACATCGTGGTGACCTTCTACAACCCCCGTTCGCGCGGCCGGGACTGGCAGCTTCCGAAGGCCCTGGGCATCCTCGCGGAGCACCGCGACGCCGGTACGCCGGTGGGCGTCGTCCGCAGCGCCACCCGCGCCGACGAGCGCACCACCCTGACGACGCTGGGCGCGCTCGACCCCGCGACGGTCGACATGATGACCGTGGTGACCGTCGGCAACACCGCGACCCGTGAGATCGCGGGCCGTATGGTCACTCCGCGCGGCTACCGGTGGCAGTCATGACCGCGTCACCGCTCCCGGCTCCCGTACGCGTCACCGGCCGCTGCGCGGGCTGTGGCGCCTGTCTGCTCACCTGTCCCGACCGTGCCATCCGCCCCCGAGGGGGCGTGCTGCTCGTCCGCGCCGACCTGTGTTCGGGGTGCGGCGAGTGCATCGAGGTGTGCCCGGTGGACGCCATAGAGGAAACCGGACCGCTGTGAACACACCCCGTACCGTCCATCCCATCGAGCAGGAGTCGTACCGCATCCTGCGCTCCCGTCTCGACACCACCGGCTTTCCGCCGCTGACCCGCGCCGTGGTGGAACGTGTCATCCACTCCAGCGCCGATGTGGAGTACGCCACCGATCTGGTCACCGACGAGGCGGCGCTGCGTACCGCTCACACCGCGCTGCACGAGCGCGGCGCGCCTGTCGTCACGGACGTCGAAATGGTCGCCTCCGGCATCACCCGCCGCGAGACGGTGTGCCGGCTGGCGGACGCGGCCTCGTCGCCGGATCTGACCCGCTCGGCGCACGCCGTGCGGCTCGCCTACGAGCAGGTGGGACCCGGCGCCGTATGGGTGATCGGCTGTGCGCCCACCGCGCTGTACGAGGTCCTCGCGCTGGACGTCGCTCCCGTGCTCGTCATCGGGCTGCCCGTCGGCTTCGTGGGCGCCGCCGAGTCCAAGGCGGCGCTGCGCGCGAGCGGGCTGCCCGCCGTCAGCAACGTATCGGAGAAGGGCGGTTCGGCAGTCGCGGCAGCCGCGGTCAACGCCCTGCTGTACGCCGAACCGGCCTCCGTGCACAACCCCCAGAAGGAGAAATCGTGACAACCCCGCCCGCTCTGCTGCTCGTCGGCCACGGCACCCGTGACGACGACGGTGCCGAGGCATTCCGCTCGTTCGTCGCCGACCTGGGCAAGCGGAACCCGGACATCCCCGTCGGCGGCGGCTTCATCGAGCTGTCGCCGCCCGTGCTGGGCACCTCGGTGGCCGACATGGTCGAGCGCGGCGTGACGGACTTCGCGGCCGTCCCGCTGATGCTGGTCGCCGCCGGGCACGCCAAGGGCGACGTGCCGGCCGCGCTGGCGCGCGAGAAGGAGCGCCACCCCGCGATCACGTACCGCTACGGGCGGGAGCTGGGGCCGCACCCCTCGCTGGTCTCCGTCCTGGAGCGGCGGCTGGAGGAGGCGCTGGGCGGCGGCCCGGTGCCGCCCGAGGAGCGGGCCGGGGTGTGGGTGCTGCTGGTCGGCCGGGGGTCGACCGACCCGGACGCCAACTCCGAGGTGCACAAGGCGGCGCGGCTGCTGTGGGAGGGGCGCGGTTACGCGGGTGTGGAGCCGGCCTTCGTGTCGCTGGCGGAGCCGGACGTGTACGCGGGCCTGGAGCGCTGCCGGAAGCTGGGCGCCCAGCGGGTCGTGGTGCTGCCGTACTTCCTGTTCACCGGCGTGCTGCCGGACCGCGTCGTGGGGCAGTCCCGGGAGTGGGCCGAGGCGAACCCCGGGACCGAGGTGCTGAACGCCGACGTCCTGGGCCCCACCGACGAGCTGGCCGAGCTGGTCATGGAGCGCTACCGGGAGGCCCTGGCGGGCGACAGCCGGATGAACTGCGACTCGTGCGTCTACCGGATCACGCTGCCCGGCTTCGAGGACAAGGTGGGCCTGCCGCAGCAGCCGCACTTCCACCCCGACGAGGACGGGCACGACCACGGCCACGGCCACCATCACCACGGAAGCCATGCGCACACCCACTGAGCGCGAGGCGGCCCGCGGCGCGGACGCGCACGACCTGCGTCACCACGGTGACGCGGAAGTGCGCGGCGCCGGCGCGGAGCTGACGGACCTGGCGGTCAATGTGCGCGGCGGCACCCCGCCGCCGTGGCTCCGCGCGCGCCTCGCCGCCTCGCTGGACGGTCTCGCCGCCTATCCGGACGGCACCGCCGCGCGGAGCGCGGTGGCGGCACGGCACGGCCTGGCGCCGGAGCGCGTGCTGCTGACGGCGGGAGCGGCGGAGGCGTTCGTGCTGCTCGCACGCGCCCTGCCGGCCCGCCGTCCGGTCGTCGTGCACCCGCAGTTCACGGAGCCGGAGGCGGCGCTGCGCGACGCCGGGCACCGGGTCGGCAGAGTGCTGCTCGACCCGGCGGACGGCTTCCGGCTGGACGCGGAAGGGCCCGGGGCCCGGGTGCCGGAGGACGCCGATCTGGTGGTGCTGGGGAACCCCACGAACCCCACGTCCGTGCTGCACCCGTCCGCCGCGCTGGCGGCTCTCGCCCGCGCGGGGCGGACGCTGGTCGTGGACGAGGCGTTCATCGACGCCGTACCGGAGGAGCGCGAGTCCCTGGTGCCGCTGCTGGACCGGCTGCCCGGCCGGACGGTGGTGCTGCGCAGCCTCACCAAGACGTGGGGGCTGGCGGGGCTGCGGATCGGCTATGTGCTGAGCGACCCGGCTACCGTGCGCGCCCTGGCCCGCCGGCAGCCGCTGTGGCCGGTCTCCGCGCCCGCGCTGGCGGCCGCCGAGGCGTGCAGCACCCCGGAGGCGTACGCCGAGGCCCAGGAGGCGGCACAGCGGTTCACCGCCGACCGCGGGTATCTGCTGGACCGGCTCGCCGCCTTCCGCGCGGCGGGCCTGCGGACGGCGACGGACGCGCCGGAGGGGCCCTTTCTGCTGGTGCGCCACCCCGGCGCGGCGGCGCTGCGCGGCCGGCTGCGCGAGCGGGGCTTCGCGGTGCGCAGGGGGGACACCTTTCCCGGCCTGGGACCCGAGTGGTTCAGGATGGCGGTGCGGGACACGGCGACGACGGAGGCGTTCGCCACCGCACTGGCGGCGGCACTCGCCGACGTCTGACCACGTCCGACTACCTACGACCACGTCTGACCGAGCACAGGGAGGTCCCTTTGACCAGCACGCTCCGGCACCCGGGCACTGTCCTGACCGATCACTGGTTCTCCGTACCGCTGGACCACTCCGACCCGGGCGGCGAGCAGATCGAGGTCTACGCGAGGGAACTGGTCGCGGCGGACCGGGAGCACGAGGACCTGCCCTGGCTGGTCTACCTCCAGGGCGGCCCCGGCCACGGCTCGCCCCGCCCCGTGGGCCCGGACTGGTGGGCCCCCGCGCTGCGCCACTACCGCGTGCTGCTGCTCGACCAGCGCGGCACCGGGCGGTCCACCCCGGCGAACCGCCAGTCGCTCGCCCTGCGCGGCACCCCGCGCGAACAGGCCGACTATCTGGCGCTGTTCCGCGCGG
The DNA here is from genome assembly GCF_011045075.1 of Streptomyces boncukensis. Lineage (GTDB taxonomy): Bacteria > Actinomycetota > Actinomycetes > Streptomycetales > Streptomycetaceae > Streptomyces > Streptomyces boncukensis. The sequence continues at coordinate 6,138 of NZ_JAAKZZ010000092.1, read as the reverse complement.
ACTCCATCGTGCGGGACGCGGAGACCATCCGGAAGCGGCTGCTGGGCGAGGACGTGCGGTGGTCCACCCTCGGACAGAGCTTCGGCGGCTTCTGCACGACCACCTACCTGTCGTACGCGCCCGAGGGCATCCGCGAGGCGTTCGTCACCGGCGGGCTGCCGGGGCTGCGGGTCGGCGCGGACGACGTCTACCGCGCCGCCTACCCCCGGGTCGCCGCCAAGAACGAGGCGTACTACGCGCGCTACCCGCAGGACGTCGCCGCGGTGCGGCGGATCGCCGAGCACCTGGCGGAGCACGAGGTGGCGCTGCCGGACGGCAGCCCGCTGACCGTGGAGCGCTTCCAGTGGCTCGGCATGCTGCTGGGCATGGGCCCCGGCCACGACACGCTGCACTATCTGCTGGAGGGCGCCTGGATCTCCGGCCCGGCGGGGCCGGTGCTGTCCGACGCGTTCCTGGAGGGCGTGCGCGCCCAGGTCTCGCTCTCCGCCAGCCCGCTGTTCGCGCTGGTGCACGAGGCCACCTACGGGCAGCGCTCGGTCAGCGCGGACGGCACCCGGTGGGCGGCACAGCGGGTGCGCGACGAGTTCCCCGAGTTCGACGCCCGGCGGGCGCTGGCGGAGGGGCGGCCCGTGCGGTTCACGGGGGAGATGATCTACCCGTGGCTGTTCGAGACCGACCCCGCGCTCGTCCCGCTGCGGGAGACGGCGCACCTGCTGGCCGAGCGGGGCGACTGGCCGGACCTGTACGACCCGGAGCGGCTGGCGGCCAACGAGGTGCCGGTGTACGCGGCGGTGTACTACGACGACATGTACGTGGACCGGGAGGACTCGATGGCCACCGCGCGGGCGATACGCGGCACCCGCACCTGGGTGACCAGCGAGTGGGAGCACGACGGGCTGCGGATCAGCCGGGGGCAGGTGCTGGAGCGGCTGATCGCGATGGCGCGCGGCGAGGCGTGAGCGGGGCCGGACGCGCCGGGCCCTCCGTGCCGGGCCCGCTCAGGGCCGGGCGTCCCGCCACTCGCGCACGGCCCGCTCCTCGTCGAAGGGCACCAGGCGGTGCGGCGGGCCCTGTGGCGGGTGCCTGATCGCCTCGCGGATCTTCTCGTTGATCGCCGTGACGATACGGCGGACCTCGGACTCCGACCGGGCCCGGGTGAGCGCCTCCCGGGCCTCGTCGGCCTCCTTGCGCAGCGCCAGCGAGGGCGGCAGATACGCGAGCTGCTCGTCGCGCATCTTGCGGGCGACCCACCACTGCTCGTCGTAGGGGGCCCGCTCGTCCGGGAGGGGCTTGCCCGCGCCCGGCAGATCCGCGAACTCCCCCCGCTCCTCGGCCTCCCGGATCTGCCGGTCGGCCCAGGTCTCGAAGGTGATGCCGGGCGGCTTGCGCTCTGTCACAGGCGTCCCCTCTCGGGTGCGGTCCGGTCAGGACCTCGGGTCCGGTACCTCGCACGCTCCATCGTCGCAGACGGGCGCGTCGCCGGAGGAGGCGGCCGCCGGCACGGTCTCCAGCCCGCCGCCCGCCGCGTACGCCTGGTCGAGCGCCTGGGTGAAGACCTCGGCGGGCTGTGCGCCGGAGACCCCGAAGCGGCGGTCGATCACGAAGAACGGCACACCCGTGGCGCCGAGCCGGGCGGCCTCGCGCTGGTCGGCCCGCACGTCCTCGGCGTAGGCGCTCTCGTCGGCGAGGACGGCGCGCGCTTCCGCCTCGTCCAGCCCGGCGGCGACCGCGGTGCCGAGGACGGTCTCCGGGTCGCCCAGCGGGCGCGAGTCGGCGAAGTTCGCCCGGTAGAGGGCGTCGAGCAGGGCGTCCCGGACGCCCCCGCCGCGCGCCTTGGCGTGGTGCAGCAGGCGGTGCAGGGCGAACGTCGAACCGTTCGCCCGGCGGCCCAGGGCGTAGCCGAGGCCCTCGCCGCGCGCGGTGTCGGCGACACGCCGCTCGGCGGCCTCCGCCTGCTCCGGCGTGAGACCGTACTTGCCCGCGAGCATGGCGGTCACCGGCTGCCCGGTCGGCTCGCCCGCCGAGGGGTCCAGTTCGAAGGAGCGGTGCTCGATCTCCACCTCGCCCCGGTGGGCGAACGCGGCCAGCCCCTTCTCGAAGCGCGCCTTGCCGATGTAGCACCAGGGGCAGGCGATGTCCGACCAGATCTCTACTCGCATGACGGCGGCAACGGCGCGCGGGGAGGGGCTATTCCCCGCGCACCGCGACCGGGCGGTGTCATGCGAGCCGGGCCGCGCGGGAGCGCAGATAGCGGCGCTCCGGCAGGCTCAGGGTGCGCTCGGCCGCCGTGTCGTACGCCATGCGCGCCGCCCCCGGTTCGCCCGCCATCTCCAGCAGGTGGGCGCGGACGGCGGCGAGGCGGTGGTGGTCGGCCATCCCCGGATCGTCCTCCAGCGCGGCCAGTCTGCCGAGGCCGACGCGCGGCCCGTGCACCATGGCGGCGGCCACCGCGTGGTTGAGCGCGACGACGGGCCCCGGCGCGAGCCGGGCCAGCAGCTCGTACAGGGCGAGGATCTGCGGCCAGTCGGTGTCCGCCGCGGTGGGCGCCTCGTCGTGCACGGCGGCGATGGCCGCCTGGAGCTGGTACGGGCCCGGGGGGCCGCTGGTGAGCGCCTCGGTGACCAGTGCGACGCCCTCCTCGATGGCGTCCGTGCGCCACAGTCCGCGGTCCTGCTCGGGCAGCGGTACCAGCTCGCCGTCGGGCCCGGTGCGCGCCTCGCGCCGCGCGTCGGTCAGCAGCATCAGCGCCAGCAGCCCCGCCACCTCGCCGTTCCCCGGGAGCAGCCCGCGCAGGGCGCGGGCGAGCCGGACGGCCTCGGCGGCGAGGTCCCGGCGCTGCAGGCTGCTGCCCGCGGTGGCCGTGTACCCCTCGTTGAAGACCAAATACAGCACGTGCAGCACCGCGCTGAGCCGGTCGCCCCGTTCGCCGCCCGCCGGCGGTACGAAGCGTGCGCCCGCGGCGCGGACCCGGCGTTTCGCCCGGCTGATGCGCTGCGCCATGGTGGCTTCCGGCACGAGGTAGGCGCGGGCGATCTCGGCGGTGGTCAGGCCGCCGACGGCGCGCAGGGTGAGCGCGACCCGCGACTCCTCGCTGAGCGCCGGATGGCAGCACAGGAAGAGCAGCGTGAGGGTGTCGTCCTCGGTGGGCGCCCGGTTCTCGTCCGGCGGCGGGGCGTGCAGCTCGTCGCGCGGTGTGTGCGCCAGCGACCGCTCCTCGCGGCGTCTGCGGGCCTCCTCGGCGCGCAGCGTGTCGGCGAGCCTGCGGGAGGCGACGCGGATGAGCCAGCCGCGCGGGTTGTCGGGTCTCCCGCTCTCGGGCCACTGCCGCACGGCGGCGAGCAGCGCCTCCTGCACGGCGTCCTCGGCGGCGTCGAAGTGGCCGTAGCGGCGTACGAGGGCGCCGAGGACCTGCGGCACCAGACGGCGCAGCAGGTCCTCGTCGGACGTGCGTCCCGGGATGCTCACGCCTCGCCGCTGCCCGAGTCCACGGGCTGGACGATGACCGGCAGCACGACCGAGCCGTCCGCGACGGGGCACTCGTAGACGCGCGCCGCGATGTCGAGGGCGCGCTGCTCGTTCGCCACGTCCACCAGCCAGTACCCGGCCAGCACCTCCTTGGCCTCCACGAACGGTCCGTCGGACACCACGGTCCTGCCGTCCCGCACGGTGACCGCCTTGGCCTCGGCGGGGGCCGTCAGCCCCTGCGCGTCGATCAGCTCGCCGGACTCCGCGAGGTCGTCGTTGATGGCTCCCATGTAGTCGAACATCGCCTTCAGCGTGCTCTCCGTCCACACCACGGAACCGTCCGACTTACCCTCCATGGCGTCGTACTCGGCCTGGTTGCCCAGCACCATCAGCATGTACTTCATAGTCGTCTCCTCTGCGGCGCGGCGCCCGGTGCGGGCGCCTCTCACAGGAGACGTCCGGGCTGCGCGGGCGTTCTCGACACTCCCGCGGAAAATTCTCCGGGAAATCTCACCGCACCACACGCCCGCGCAGCACCACATGGCGCGGGGCCATCAGGACGCCGACGTCGTCCCGGGGGTCGGCGGGGTAGACGACCAGGTCGGCGGGGTCGCCCTCGGCCAGCGCGGGGCGGCCGAGCCAGGAGCGCGCGCCCCAGGTCGCCGCGGACAGCGCGTCACGGACCGGAATCCCCGCCTCGACCAGCTCGGCGACCTCCTGGCCGACCAGCCCGTGCTCCAGGGAGCCGCCCGCGTCGGTGCCGGTGAAGACCGGGATGCCCGCGTCCCAGGCGGCACGTACGGTCTCGTAGCGCCGCTCGTGCAGCCGCCGCATATGGTCCGCCCAGCGGGGGAACTTCGCCTGGCCGCCGTCGGCCAGGGCGGGGAAGGTGGCGATGTTGACGAGGGTCGGCACGATGGCCACCCCGCGCTCGGCGAACAGCGGGATGGTGTCCTCCGTCAGCCCGGTGGCGTGTTCGATGCAGTCGATGCCCGCTTCCACCAGGTCGTACAGGGAGTCCTCGGCGAAGCAGTGCGCGGTGACCCGGGCGCCCTCCTCGTGGGCCGCGGCGATGGCCTCGTCGATCGCCCAGCGCGGCCAGCAGGCCGTCAGGTCGCCCTCCTCCCGGTCGATCCAGTCGCCGACGAGCTTGACCCAGCCGTCGCCGCGCCGCGCCTCCCTGCGCACATAGGCGGCCAGGTCGCCGGGCTCGATCTCGTGCGCGTAGTTGCGGATGTAGCGGCGGGTGCGGGCGATGTGGCGGCCCGCGCGGATGAGCCGGGGCAGGTCCATGCGGTCGTCCACCCAGCTGGTGTCGGAGGGCGAGCCCGCGTCGCGCAGCAGCAGCGCGCCCGCCTCCCGGTCGGTGAGCGCCTGCTTCTCGCTGGTGAAGTCGTCCACGGGGCCGTGCGCGTCCAGTCCGACGTGGCAGTGCGCGTCGACCAGGCCGGGCAGCGCCCAGCCCTCCAGGACGGTCTCGGGGAGGGCCGCGGGCGGCCGCTCGTAGGTGACGTGCCCGTCCACCACCCACAGCTCGTCGCGTACGTCCTCGGGTCCGGCCAGCACCCGCCCCTTGATGTGCAGCATCGCGCGGAGACTCATGGACAGCACTGTACGAGTGCACGCGCCTGTACGGCGTGTACGGGTCCGGTGCCCGGCTCCCGGCCGCCCGGCTCGGTTATCGCGAATACCGGGGTGCTGCGGGGCGCGACAAATTAAGATACATTTCACGCCTGGTTTGGAGCACAGGCCCCCGCATTCTTGTGCCCGCTTTCCGCCACCTCAAACATCAAGATTCCGCTAGCTTCAGCCACGGTAATTCGGACCGATCTCAGGGTCGTTACGCCACTGTGACACACTCCACAGCCGGGGTGCTTTGTCCAGAAAAACCCGCATACATCTGCGGGATTCCCGGGGGTTTTGCGCGCCTGCGCGCCCCCGCGCGATAACACAATGCGCCCCTTCATGTAACCCCTCACGCCCGTGCAGTTTCAGATTCTGCTGGGTAAATTGAATCCGCATGACCGCCGCACAAGCAGACCATGCACGTGCCCCTAGCGATTTCCTGGAAATGCCGGAGGGACTGAAGCTCGACGCTCCACGCACGGAGGACGGAGCCGCGATCTGGCGCATCGCCCGCGACTCCAGGACGCTCGACCTCAACTCCTCCTACAGCTATCTGCTGTGGTGCCGGGACTTCGCGGCAACCTCGGTCGTCGCACGCGGCGCCGACGGCGAGCCCGTCGGCTTCATCACCGGGTACACGCGCCCCGGCAGCCCCCGCACCCTGCTCGTCTGGCAGGTGGCCGTGGACGAGGCGGCGCGCGGCCGGGGCCTCGCCGCCGCGATGCTCGACGGCCTGGCGCTGCGCGTCGGCGAAGAGTCCGGCATCGACACCCTGGAGACCACGGTCACCCCCGACAACACCCCCTCGAACCGCCTGTTCACCTCCTTCGCGGAGCGCCACGCCGCCGCGCTGGACAAGACGGTGCTGTTCGGCGCCGACACCTTCCCGGAGGCGGGCCACGAGCCCGAGGTGCTGTACCGGATAGGCCCGGTCGTGTTTCCCGGCGCCCCACGGCGCTGACGTACACGGCCGAGCCCCCGCGCACCTCCGACTCCACGGTCTCGAAGACGCTGAGATCCGGCTGGGTGATGGTCACTGCGTACTCC
>NZ_JAAKZZ010000929.1 GCF_011045075.1 Streptomyces boncukensis | reverse complement strand
AATATTCGACGTACGGCCCGCATGTCGCCCTTACCGCGCCCGGTCTGGGGGTCCCCGGATGGTGCGACGGGGCGAAGGTTCGGTATTGCGTCCAGGGTCAGGGAGGCACCAGCTCAGCCACTGCCCTAGCCTCCGCTTCCGCAGCCCTCATCTGGTCCAAGCACCCCGAATGGACGTCGAATCAGGTCCTCCGGGTCCTTATCAAGACCACCGGGAGAAGCCAGAAAGGGCGCTCGGTGCGGAGTAAGTACATCGGCTATGGGGCCGTACGCCCCCGGGCCAATCTCCTTCAGGGAAAAGGCGACCCCGGCGATCCGGACATCAGCCCGCTCACCGGGAAGAAAACTCTCAACACCAAGGCCAAAAAGTCCGCTGAGAAAGAAGCCGAAAAGGACGCCCCCGACAAGGTCACAGTGACAGACTCCAGTTCGGGTGACGGCGACAACAACAACCAGCTCTACCTGATCCTCGGCATCGTAGGGGGCGTGGTCATCGTCGCGGGCGGAGTCTTCGGGCTGGCCCGTGTGCGGCGGAACTGACACGGCGGCGACCGGCGTCGTGGACTAGCGGAGCGTTTCAATCAAGGGAGGGCACAGCACATGGCAGACGGCGACACAGGCGGTGGCTACGGCCAGAAAATCAGCCATGCCGAATTCATCACGTTCAAGAACAACCTGACCGAGATCAGAACGCAGCTCGGCGCCAACGTCCGGCATCTGCAGACGCTGATCGGCATGGTGAGCAACGGCTGGCAGGGTGCGGGCTCCATGGCCTTCGTCAGGGCGCAGAACACCATCAACAACGGCCACAACGCGATGAACGCGCTGCTGGACGGCATCATCGAGGCCACGCACCAGACGCAGCGGCTGGGCAAGGGCAACGACGAGGCGATCCTGGAGTCCTTCAAGGGTATCGACGTCAACGGCTCCGCCGCCGGCGGTCACATCGACGGGAGCAGCGGCCTGTCGGGCATCAACGCGGGCCTGGACGGCGGTGGCGGCGCGAACTACAACAACGTCGACCTGGGCAGCAAGATCCGCAATCTGTAGGCCGCCGACGCACCGCGCTGGAATATCCCACTCGTGATTGGAGGGGTCAGGCCATGGCCGAGGACCCGCTGAACTCACTGAAAGTCAACTACGCCCACCTTGATGACATCGCGGAGCAGATCCGGGTGCGCCGTACGCTGCTGGAGCAGCAGATGGAAGCCGCCTGGCGCGAGGTCAAGAAGGTGGACCAGGCGTGGCAGGGCGAGGCCAAGGAGATGTTCAACGCGATCGACAAGCAGTGGCACGCCCGGGCCACCGAGATCAAGGAACAGCTCCAGAAGATCCAGACCCTCGTTCAGGAAGGCCGCGGCAACTACCGCGCGACCGACCTCAAAGCGGCCAGCCTCTTCCAGCAGCTCGGCTGACGCCGGCGGAGCCGTAGGAGAGCGAGCAGGCAGCAGAAGGCGGCAGGGCTCAGCGAAGCGATGCCCTGCCGTCTCGCCTGTGTCACCGGACGGCGCCCCCGGCGACCGAGAAGAGGAAGTGCCGCCACGCCGCGCG
>NZ_JAAKZZ010000928.1 GCF_011045075.1 Streptomyces boncukensis | reverse complement strand
GCTCTACGGCGAGCGGGGCTTCGGGCTGACCGCCTTCGCCCGCCGGGCCCGCGCCCTCCGGCGGGCATTCCGCGCGGGAGCAGTGGGCGCTGAGGGGAAGGGCTCTCCTGGGGGCTGGCGGCCCAGGGCGGCCGCTGGGATGCTGGGGTGCGGACGGGTCCCGCCGTGCCGAGGAGGCATCGTGAATCGTCGCCGATCCGCCAAGAACCGCCGGAGGACTCGGTTACCGAGGCTGCCGGGGCCGGTGGCCGCGCTGGTGGCCGCGCTGAGCGCGGCCCTCGCCCTGGCCGGGCCGGCGCAGGCGTCCCCGGCCCCGCCGGATGCGGAGCCCGAGGCCGTCATCCGCGGCGGCGATCCCATCTATCCCCAGGGGAACGGCCAGTTTCGCTGCTCGGCCGGGTTCAACGCCAGCCGGGGCGACCAGGGCTACCTGATCACCGGCGGCTCCTGCGCCCTCGGAGAGCGCGTCTGGTACGCGGACCCGGACCGCACCATCCCCATCGGCGTGAGTGAGGGGAGCATCGGCCCCTCCGGCTACGGGGTGATCCGCTACACCAACCCGGACGTGGCGCACCCCAGCGAGGTCGGTCTGGACGACGGCCGGAGCATCACGATCACCGGCGCCGTGCCGCCCGAGACCACCATGGAGATCTGCCGCATGGGCAGCGCGACGCGCATGCACTGCGGGGTCATCTCGGCGATCGACCAGACCGTGAACACCTCGCAAGGCGTGTTCACCGGGCTGTTCCGCTCCACTGTCTGCGGTGAACCCGGTGACTCGGGCGGTCCGGCCTTCGCCGGGAACAAGGCGGTGGGCGTGCTGTTCGGCGGCAGCGGCAGCTGCTCCACCGGCGGCACGACATGGCACTCGCCGGTCATGGACGCCCTGTGGGAGCACGGCCTCACGATCCCCTGACGAGGCGGACGCCCGGCTCCGCGTACCCGGGCTGCGGCCGGGGCGTTCAGCGGGCCGTCGCGATGAGGCGGCGCAGCGCGGCGTGAGCGGGCGGGCCCCAGGTGGGCTTGCCGCCGGGGCGGCCGTGGTCCCCGGCGTCGCCGATGAGGATGCAGGCGAGGGCGCGCAGCACCGCCCAGCCGCGGGCGCGCCGCAACGTCGCGGCGTCCGGGGCCGGATGGTAGGCCCGGTGGAAGCGTGCGGCGGCGCCGTCCGGCAGCAGGATCCAGGGGGCGGCGAGGTCGCAGGCCGGATCGCCCGCGAAGAGGTCGCCGAAGTCGACCACGCCGCAGAAGGTGCCGTCCGCGGTGAGCACGTTGGCCGGGTGAAGGTCGCCGTGGAGCCACAGCGCGGGGCCCGTCCAGTCGGGCGCGGCGGCGGCGTCTTCCCAGACGGCGCGGACGGCGTCCGGGTCGGGGATCAGCCCCAGTTCGGTGGCCGAGGCGAGCTGCTGGGCGAACCCCTCGGCGTAACCGGCCAGCGGCCCCCCGCGGTCACGGCCGGCCGGCGCCGCGTCGGGCGCCGGCCGGTGAAGAGCCGTCAGAAACGCGGCCAGGGTGTCGGCCGCTTCCGCGGCGCGGGTGGCGGGCTGTCTCTTA
>NZ_JAAKZZ010000927.1 GCF_011045075.1 Streptomyces boncukensis | reverse complement strand
GCCCCGACCGGTCCCCGCCCCCGTTCCGCCCGGCGGGCGTGCGCCGCGACGGCGCGGCCCAGCGGGTGCTCGGAGCCCTGCTCGACGGCGCCCGCCAGGCGCAGCGCAGCGGCGGTGCCGACGCCGCCCGGCACGGGAGTCACCCGGGCCACCGTCATCGCGCCCGTGGTCAGGGTGCCGGTCTTGTCCAGTACCACCGTGTCGATGTGCCGCAGCGCCTCCAGGGAGCGCGGGCCCGACACCAGCACCCCCAGCTCCGCGCCGCGCCCGGTGGCGGCCAGCAGCGCGGTGGGGACGGCCAGCCCGAGCGCACACGGGCACGCGACGACGAGCACGGCCACCGCCGAGGTGACCGCCGCCTGCGGCGCCGCGCCCGCGCCCAGCCAGAAGCCGAGCACCGTGACGGCGACGGTGAGGACCGCCGGGACGAAGTGCCCAGCGACCCGGTCCGCCAGCCGCTGCGCCCGCGCCTTCCCGGTCTGCGCCTCCTCCACCAGCCGGGTGATCCGCGCCAGGGTGGTGGCGGACCCCACGGCGGTGGCCCGCACGGTCAGCAGCCCGCCCGTGTTGACAGCGCCGCCCACCACCTTCCGGCCGGGCCCGGCCTCCACCGGGTCGCTCTCGCCCGTCACCAGGGACACGTCCAGCGCCGACGCGCCCCGGGTCACCACCCCGTCGGCGGCGACGCGTTCGCCGGGCCGCACCGTGAACTCGTCGCCGGCGCGGAGCTGTTCGACGGGGACGGTGTGCTCGGCGCCGTCCCGCAGCACCGTGACGTCCCTGACGGTCAGCGAGGCCAGGGCGCGCAGCGCGGCCCCCGCGCCGTGCCGGGCCCGCGCCTCCAGATACCGGCCCGCCAGGACGAACAGCGGGACGCCGACCGCGGCTTCGAGATAGACGTGCGCCACGGAGCCGTCGTCCGCCACCGGCCACAGCGTGAACGCCATGGTCATTCCCGGCTCGCCCGCGCCGCCGAGGAAGAGCGCGTACGCCGACCAGGAGAACCCGGCGGCGACCCCCAGCGAGACCAGCGTGTCCATGGTGGCCTCGGCGTGCCGCAGGCCGCGCAGCGCGCGGTGGTGCAGCGGCCAGGCGCCCCAGGTGACGACGGGCGCGGACAGCGCGAAGCACAGCCACTGCCAGTTGCGGAACTGCAGCGCGGGCACCATCGACAGCACCAGGACCGGCACCGCGAGCAGCGCGGTGCACAGCAGGTGCCGCCCGGCGGACGCGCTGCCCGCGCTGCCCGTGCTGCCCGTGCTGCCCGCGCCGGACGCGCCGGACGCGTGGCCCGGGGGCGCGGTCGCCGGGTCCGGACCGGGCAGCCGGGCGGTGTAGCCCGCGCTCTCGACGACGGCGACGAGCTCGGCCGGACCGAGCCGTGCCGGGTGCCGGACCTCGGCGCGGCCGGTGGCGAGGTTGACGGTCGCGCTGACGCCGTCCAGCCGCGCCAGCTTCCGCTCGACCCGGCGTACGCAGGCGGCGCAGGTCATACCGCCGACGACGAGGCCGGTGGTGACGGTCGCGGGGGCGCTCGTCACCGCCCACCGCCCCCGC
>NZ_JAAKZZ010000926.1 GCF_011045075.1 Streptomyces boncukensis | reverse complement strand
GGTGGCGGGGGGCGGATACGGGCCGCTGTGCCGGCTGTTCGGGCTCGTCAGCGACCATCTGTACGCCGTGGAGGTCGTCGTGGCGGACCGGCGCGGCCAGGTGCGCGGCGTCGTGGCCACCCGCGAGGAGGACGACCCGAACCGGGACCTGTGGTGGGCGCACACGGGCGGCGGGTGCGGTGCCTTCGGCGTCGTCACCCGCTTCTGGTTCCGCTCGCCCGGGGCGACGCGGGACACGGAGCCCGACCGGATGCTGCCGGCCCCGCCGGCGACAGCGCTCACTTTCACCGGCGAGTGGAGCTGGGAGGGCATGGACCACGAGCGCTTCGCCCGCATGGTGCGCAACCACGGCCGCTGGGCCGAGCGGCACGCGGGCGCAGGCGACAAGGCCGCGGCGCTGTACGCCGAGTTCGCCCTGACCCGGCGCGCCGCGGGCGCCCACCGGCTCCGCGGCCAGGTCGCCGCGGAGCACGGCGGGGACCGCCGGCTGCTGCACGAGTTCATCGGCGCGATCAGCGCGGGCACCTCCCGGCCCGCCACCCTGACGGTGCGGCGGCTGCCGTGGCTGACCGCCGCGCTGCACGGCTCCGGCGAGCCCGCCGGCGACGGACACGGACACACCACGACCGAGTCGGCGTTTCTGCGCCGCCGCTTCACGGACCGGCAGATCGGCGTCCTGCACCGCCACCTCACCCGCACCGACACCGGGGTGGTCGCGGGCCGTGTCGCCGTCAACACCTACGGCGGCGCCGTCAACACCCCGTCCCCCGGCGATACGGCCACGGCGCACCGCGACTCCGTGCTGAACGTCTCGCACCTCGCGTCGTGGGAGAAGCCCGAGCAGGCGCCGGAGTACCTGTCCTGGATCCGGGAGTGCCACCGCGACCTGTTCGCCCGCACGGGGGGCGACAGCGCCCTCGTCCCCTGCCCGGACACCGATCCGGCCGGCCCGGACCTCTGCTTCCGGCAGAACGCCGCCCGGCTGCGCCGGGTGAAGGCCCGCTGGGACCCGCGCGACGTCTTCCGCCACGCGCTGTCGCCCGCGCCGGAGTGAGCCGCGTGCACCGGTGGGGCGTTCGCCCTGCCTCTCCGGGCAGGCACCCGCACCCGAGATGCTTCCCTTGCGCCCTCCGGTCCTGCGCACGCCCGCTGTTAGACCTGCGCAGGACGACCATCGAAAGGGGATGCGGCCGTGCGGGCCCGAGAGCAGGACCAGGACAGAGCCTCCGGCGACCGCTCCCGTCCCCCGGCGCCACACCGCTCCGGGCGCGCCGCCGGAGCCGCTGAGGACGCTCCTCCGGACCGCCCGGCCTGGGCCGCCGACCTCCTCGACCTCGCGGGAGCGGCCGGCAACGCGGCCCTGACACGGGCGCTGGACGTGCGGCGGGACGCCCCGCGCGGACACGCCGGGCTCGGGCCGGCCGGTGCCCCTCTCGTCCAGCGGCTGGCCCTCGCCCAGGACTCCGACGACGATTCGGACGACGGCCTGTTCAGCGTGCCGTTGCACAACAGGCGACCGGGGCGGTCGGCAGCACCGGCCCGGTCGCCTGTTGTGCAACGG
>NZ_JAAKZZ010000925.1 GCF_011045075.1 Streptomyces boncukensis | reverse complement strand
GGTCCGGGCTCCGGGCGCCGGTCCGGTGCGAAGCCCGGTGCGGTGGTGGGCGGGAGCGCCGGGAGCCGCCCGTCGGGCGCAGCCGGGAGGGGCGCGGGCGCCGCGTCCGGCAGGGGTTCGTCCGCGCGCGGCACCGGCTGTGCCCCGCCGGGGACGGACCCGGCGGCGGGGAGCGCGGGTTCCCCGGGAGGCGGACCGCCCGGGGCCGCGGGGACCGCGAGGAACACGGCACGCGGGACGGTGCTGTGCGCCGCCGCCACCTCGTGGAGCTCGGGGAGCGGCGGCCGGGCGCCGCTCCGCCAGGTCTCCGCGCACGCCTGGAGATAGCCGGGCGCGACGGCGGTTCTGCGGCGCCCTTCCGGAGGCGGGACCAGGCGCCCGTACAGCGAGACCCCGTGCCCCGGCGCGAGATCCTCCGCGCGCAGCCGCCCGAACGCGCCGGCGTCGGCCACCAGATCGGCGATGAGTGTGGTGGTTCCCGCCGGGCGCGGGCCCAGTTCGCTGGCCAGCCAGTGCCAGGGGAACCCGGTGTAGCGCAGGGTGGACGGCGTCGACCGGGCGAGCGCCAGGTGCGGCAGCCGCTGCTTGTGGTCGCACTGGAGCTGACCGGCGATGCACAGGAGCAGCGGGCCGGGTTCCGCGGCCGCCGCCCGGATCCGGGTCAGCACCGTCTGCGGGTCGATGGGGTCGGCGAGTTCGACCACGGTCGAACTCGCCGTGCCCGTCAGCGTCTGCGGGGACACGGCGGCCAGCGCCGGCAGTACGGATGCCGCGTCGGTCAGACGGCTCTTGCCACTCGGCGACGCCGCCAGCAGCAGCGCCGTCCCGGATGCTATGTCGTCCTGCGCGATCACCACCCCAGCACGGTATCCACTGACCGGGTGCCCCGTCTTCTCCCTCCGCACCGGGATCTGACGTGCGGGCGCCGTTCCCCGCTACTCTCCGACGCGGCCGTCGATGCGTTCGCGCAGCAGGTCGGCGTGTCCGTTGTGGCGCGCGTACTCCTCGACCATATGGACGAGGATCGTGCGAAGCGAGATCTCCAAGCCGCCCCGGGGGTCGACGCAGATGACGTCGAGAGACGGCGCCTCGGCCACGTACCGCTCGGCGAACGCCACCTCCTCGCGCCACGCCGCCCACGCCTCCGCGACGACCTCAGGGTCGGGCACCGCGCCGTCGAAGTCCCCGTCGGGCTCCTCCGGGGTGCTGTAGCGCCGGGTGACGTCCTGCCCGGCCATCCGCTCCCGGAACCAGATCTGTTCGACCTTGGCGAGGTGGCGCACCAGCCCGAGCAGCGACAGCGTCGACGGCTCAGCGGCGCGCCGCGCGAGCTGTTCCGCGTCCAGCCCCTGGCACTTCAGCTCCAGGGTCAGCCGCTGGACCCGCAGGAACTCCGTGAGCGTCGTGCGCTCGTCGCCCTTGGTCGGGCCGCCCCTGCGGGGATCGTCCCCGGGCGTCAGGAACATCTTCGCGCGCGGGGCTGGGGTGGTGGGATTCGCTGGAGTGCTCATGACGCGACATCATCCAGCATCGGCCCGGGACCGCACCATGATTCTCCCGGGGCGCGGGG
>NZ_JAAKZZ010000924.1 GCF_011045075.1 Streptomyces boncukensis | reverse complement strand
GCAACACCGTTGCTTTTGGTGGGCGGCGTCGGTGTCAAGGGGGCGAACAGCGGGGCGGGACCTCGGGTAGGTCCCTTGGTGTCGAGCCAGGGGCGAGCAACCCGGAGGTCCCGTTGTTACCGAAGTCTGCCAGTGTCCGCTGCCTTGGGGCAGTCCCGTCGGACGTGTATGCGCCGGGTCATGTAGGCGAGTTGACCCAGCTCATCGATCCGGACCTCGTTGATGCGGTCATTGAGGAGACCGCGGCGCGGGAACAGCGGCTGCGGCTGCTGCCGGCTCGCGTCGTGGTCTACTTCGTCCTGGCCCTGGCCGTCTTCGGGCGGTCCTCGTACCGGGCGGTCTGGGGCAAGCTCACCGGAGGGCTCGGCCACACGGCCGCGGCACAGCCGTGTGCTTCGTCCCTGTCGCGGGCCCGCCGTCGGCTGGGCGTCGCGCCCCTGCGTGCCCTGTTCGGTGTCCTTGCGGGGCCGGTGGCCACCCCTGCCCAGTCCTGCGCCTTCTACCGCGGGCGACGTGTGATCGCCGTCGACGGCACCACGCTGAACGCCCCCGACGAGGAGGCGGTGACCTGGCGCTATCCCAAGCACATCGGCCCGGTACGCGAGTTCGGCTACCCGATCGTGCGCCTGGTGACGCTGGTCGAGTGCGGCACCCGCGCCCTGATCGACGCCGTCTTCGGCCCGGACGGGACCGGCGAGATCGCCTACGCCCACCGCCTGCTGGGCCGCCTGGATGCCTCCATGCTGCTGCTGGCCGACGCCTACTACGACGCGGTCGGCTTCCTGGCAGCGGTCTCCGACACCGGCGCGGCCTTCCTGCTGCGCTCCACCCGCAAGCGACGCCCGACCCTCCGCCACCCGCTGCCGGACGGCTCGTATCGCACCTTCATCCAGTCCCACCACTACCGGGCGGGCCACGGGTACGGACAGCGCCTGGAGGTGAGGGTGATCGAGGCATGGGTGACGGTCACGCTCACCGACGGGACCCGGCGCACCGAGCTGTGGCGCCTGCTGACCACGCTCCTGGACGCCGACCACCACCCGGCCACGGAGCTCATCGAGCTCTATCACCGCAGGTGGCAGGCGGAGACCTGCTACTTCTCGCTGAAGTCCACCATCCTCGACGGGCGGATCCTGCGCTCCCGGACCGTTCCCGGACTCGAGCAGGAGGTCTACGCCCTGCTGACCGTCTACCAGGCTCTGATCCGCCTGGCCGACGACCTGACCACCGCATACCCCGGCCTGTCGCCCCGGCAGCTCAGCTTCACCATCCTTCTGCAAGCCGCCGCCGACCAGATCACCGCCGGGAGCGGCATCACCACGACCGAACCAGTGACCCTGGTCGGGGCGATCGGTCACGCCGCCCTGGCGAACCTGATCCCGCAGCAACGCCGGTGGCGAGTGAAGTCACGGATGCTGAAGAGGTACAGCAAATACCCCTTCAACCGGAAGCGCCACCCGCGCCGGGCCCAGAAGTACACCCTCCACACCGACATGATCCCAGGCGGGTGGGTCCCTTGACACCGACGCCGCCCACCAAAAGCAACGGTGTTGCACTCGGCGGGACACCATC
>NZ_JAAKZZ010000923.1 GCF_011045075.1 Streptomyces boncukensis | reverse complement strand
CCCGTGGAGGTGGAGCCGCCGCCTGCCGTCGACGTCCTGTCGACGCTGCCGCTGTCCGGGCCCGGCCCCGCAGACGAGGAGGTGCCCGCGCCGCCCGCCGTCGAGCGCGGCTGCGCGGGCTGCTGCCGGGCGGGCGGCGCAGACTGCTGCTGGGCCGGTCCCGCCGTCTCCTGGCCCTGCTGCGGGGGCGCCGACTCGGCGCCTGTGGTGGCGCCCTGTCCGCCGCCGGGCACCGTCGCGGAGGCCGAGGGGCCGGAGTCGCGGCGGCCGTCCTTGGCGCCGGGTGAGCCGGACTCCGTGGAGCCGGGGCCCTGGGAAGCGCGGCCGCTGGGGCCGCCGGTGCGCTCGCCGGTGGGCTGGGGCAGCGGGGAGCCGGGGAGCTGGTTGGTGGGGGTCTCGCCGGGCTTGGGCACGGTGGCCACCTGCGAGGAGCGCACGGCGCTGCCCAGCAGCGAGCCGATCAGCAGGGTGATGCCGACGATCAGGGTGGCGAACAGGGTGCGCCGGCGCAGTACCCGGCGGCGCAGGTCGCGCAGCTCGACGCGCGGGCCCAGCTTGCGCCACGCCTCGCTCGCGAGCCGCCCGTCGAGGGAGTAGACGGGCGCGCCCGCGATGACCAGCGGGCTCCAGGCGGCGAGGTAGATGATGTCGGGCGCGTCGTACGCGGGGACCGTGCTCCAGCTCACCGTCAGCAGCAGCGCCACCGACAGCAGTGCGCCCAGCGCGGCGGCGAGCCGCTGCCAGAGGCCCAGCATGGTCAGCACGCCGACGATGACCTGGAGGAACGCCACCGTCAGCCCGGCGCCGACCGGGTGCGAGAGCGCGAAGCTGTGCAGCGGCGTGGCGACGGCCCAGGGGTCCAGCGAGCGCAGCCAGGTGACCAGGGAGCCGCGCTCGCCGCCGTCGAAGTAGACCGGGTCGCAGAGCTTGCCCATCCCGGCGTAGATGGTGATGAGGCCGAGGAAGATGCGCAGCGGCAGCAGGACGACGCCGAGGTTCATCCGGCGGCCGGGGTAGTACGCGTGCCAGGCTTCCCGCCGCTTGCGCTCGCGCGCCGTGCCCTCGCCGGGGGCGCCGTCCGGGCCCGCGGAGCCGTCCGGGTGGCCCGCGCCGTCCGGGTGGCCCGTACCGTCCGGGCCGCCGGGCTCGTAGGGGCCGAGGGTGTCGTACGCGTCCGGGGTGCCGTACGCGTCCGGGGTGCCGTACGGACCGGGAGGGCCGCCGGCGTAGGCCGCCGGGAGGACGCCGGTCTCCTCGGGCTCGTCGAACGCGCCGCGCGCCGGGCGTACGCCGCTCAGCAGCGGGCGCTCGGTCTCCGGGGGCCGTGGGCCGCGCGGCGCGCCGACGACGGGCACGGGGCCTGTGCCGCGGGTGTCCTCGGCGGGGCCGGTGACCTGGGGCAGCAGCTGGGTGGCCGTGGCGTCGCCGCCCTCCGCGCCGCCACCGGCGGTCGCCCGCTCGGCGTCGGCCGTGCGGACCGCCTGCACCAGCCGCGTCGCGCCGGTGTCGTCCGGCTCGGCGCGCCCGCTCCAGACGACGGGCGTGCGCCGTCTGCCCCCGGCGGCTCCCGCCCGCG
>NZ_JAAKZZ010000922.1 GCF_011045075.1 Streptomyces boncukensis | reverse complement strand
CCTCCACGCCTTCGACGCCTTCGACGCCGTCCACGCCCTCCGTCCCCTCTCCGTCCTCCGGCTCTCCGGCGCCCCTCCCGCCCGTGCCGCCCGGTCTGGAGCGGCCCCACTTCATCGGCATCGCCGGCTCCGGCATGTCCGGCGTCGCCAAGCTGCTCCTGCGGCGCGGCGCCCGGGTCTCCGGGAGCGACCGGGCCGGATCCTCCCCGGTCGCCGAGGCGCTGCGCGGCCTCGGCGCCGTCGTGCGGGCCGGGCACGCCGCGGCGCAGCTGCCCGGTGACGCCAGCTGCGTCGTCGTCTCCAGCGCCATCGCCGAGGACAACCCGGAGCTGCTGAGGGCGCGGGAGACCGGCGTACCGGTCGTCCGCCGGGCCGCTGCCCTGGCCGCGCTGACGGAGGGCAGCAGGACCGTCGCCGTCGCCGGCACCCATGGGAAGACCACGACCTCCTCGATGCTGGCCGTGGCGCTGCGCGCGATCGGCGAGGACGTCTCGTACGTCATCGGCGCCGATCTCGACGCCCCCTGCTCCGGAGCCGAGCAGGGGCGGGGCGAGCTGTTCGTCGCGGAGGCGGACGAGAGCGACCACAGCTTCCACGCCTACCGTCCCGAGACGGCGGTCGTGCTGAACATCGAGTTCGAGCACCACGCCAACTACGGCTCCCTGGAGGAGATCTACGCCTCGTTCGAGACGTTCGCCGACCGCCTCGCTCCCGGCGGCACGCTGGTCGTCTGCGCCGACCACCCCGGGGCCCGCGAGCTGACCCGCCGCGTGCTGGCGGGCCCGCACCCGCCGCGGGTGCTGACCTACGGCGAGTCCACGGGCGCCGATGTGCGGATCACCGGCGTCACCAGCGTCACCGGCATCACCGGCATCACCGGCGACGCGGGCCGGGGCGGCGGCAGCCGGATCACGGTGCGGGCCGCGGGCGAGCGGATCGCGTTCGATGTCTCCGTGCCCGGACGGCACTACGCCCAGGACGCGGTCGCCGCGCTCACCGCGGGCCTGGCCCAGGGGGTGCCCGCCGCCCGGCTCGCCCCGGCCCTGGCCCGCTACACCGGCGCCCGGCGCCGCCTGGAGCACAAGGGGAAGGCCGCCGGGGTGGCGGTCGTCGACACCTACGCCCACCACCCCACCGAGATGGCCGCCGACCTGGCCGCGCTGCGCGCGGCCACCGGCCACGCCCGGCTGCTGGTCGCCTACCAGCCCCATCTGTACTCGCGCACCCGGGCGCTCGGGGCCGCCATGGGCCGGGCGCTGGCGATGGCCGACGCCGGCCTCGTCCTGGACATCTACCCGGCCCGCGAGCGGCCGGTCCCGGGCGTGGACAGCCGTCTGGTCATCGACGCCGCCCGCGAGGCCGGAGCGGACGTCGCGGACCGCGTGTTCACGCTCGCCGAGGCGCCCGCCGCGATCGCCGCCCTCGCCGGCCCCGGGGACGTGATCGTCACCATGGGCGGCGGCGACATCACCACCCTCGGCCCCGAGATACTGCGGCACCTCGACGACCTCGCGCGCCCCCGGTGAACCGCGCGGTGAACCGCCTGCCACCCCGGTCCGCGCGGCACGCCCCGCGAC